>CAIWMU010000250.1 GCA_903913865.1 uncultured Verrucomicrobia subdivision 3 bacterium | reverse complement strand
TGCCAAAATTCAAGGCCCCGTTGTTGTCTCTGGGAAAACCCAACAAACGCAGACTAAAACGTATACGTAAACCTCTTACCTAAAACAATTTGCAAATGAAACCCTCACCGGGATTATCGGCCTGTCAGGGGGGAACATCAGCCTGGCTGCCGGGAGCATCCGGAAGGGGTCCCGAAGAGTGGCCAGTGAGCGGTTCCCGGGATGGATTCCATCGAAACAAGTCATTTTTGTGCTGGTGCCAAATGCCTTACCACCATCGAGAATTCAGGACCGCAGCTCTGAGCTCAAAAGGTCCGGGAAACCACGAAATCGTGCCGGGCCTGAAGTTCGTGATTGATAACGGCAAGGCTGTAGGTTGATGCGGTTTCAACCCTGAGCACCAGGTGCCCCAGAGTGATCGCCCGGGCACCACACTGGCGGATCAACCGATATTCATCCGGCGTAAAATCCCCCTCCGGCCCCACCCAGATGCAGACCGACTTCGGGGGACGCTGCTCCCGGACGTGGTATTGGTCAAGAACGGCTCGAAGATGGCAACTTTCCGGTTGAAGGGCAGCGACCAGCTGCAGGTCAAACGGCTCCTGACGGGCGGCGAAGCGGGCAGGGGAGATCGGTTCCTCAACACGGGGAAGCCAGCCTGATCCGCACTGCTTGATGGATTCGATCGCCACGTGACGCCACTTGGCAGTCTTCTGGGTTACCGAATCCGGATCCACCTGCAGGGCAACCCGTTCTGAGAGCAGGGGGACGATCCGGTGAACCCCCAATTCCGTGGCTTTCTGAATGATGGAATCAAAAAGCTTTCCCTTGGGAACGGCCTGAAGGAGAGTCAACTCCCATGGAGGGGTTGGAGTCGTCTTCACCTCCCTGACCTGAAGATCGACACGGTTTCTTGAGACGTCCAACACCGAGCACATGATATGGTGCCCGACCCCATCACACACTGTGACGGTCTCCCCCTGTTGAATCCGCAGGACTCGGGTCGCATGATGGGCCTCGCCATCCTTAAGTTGCAAAACCCCGCCCTTGCAGCATTCAGGGGGCAGATAAAACCTGTGCATGAGCCTCAGCTTCCGGATTGGAACAGGCGCTTGGCCTTCTCGAAGAAGCCCTGACTGATCGGGCTCTCCTTGCCGTTGCAGAGGTCCGCAAATTCACTGAGTTTGGTCCGCTGGGCCGTGGTGAGGTGGGTGGGCACCTCCACATTCAAGCGCACATGCAGATCTCCAGTGCCGTAGCCTTGAATGTTCCGCATGCCCTTGCCTTTGAGACGGAAGGTTACGCCGGGCTGGGTGCCTGCGGGCACCTTGATGGATGCCTTTCCGCTGAGGGTTGGCACTTCCACCTCGCCACCCAGGGCCGCCTGCACGAAGCTGATCGGAACCTCGCAGAGCAGATCATCCCCATCCCGTTGAAACAATTCGTGGGCCTTGACGTGCAGAACCACATAGAGATCCCCCTGGGGACCACCCCGAAGACCCGCCTCGCCGTTACCCACCGAGCGGAGCCGGGAGCCAGTGTCCACACCCGCAGGAATGCGAAGTTTGATGGTGGAGGACTTCTCTGAACGTCCCTCCCCACGGCAGGCTTTGCAGGGCTTGTCAATGACCCTTCCCGCACCCCGGCAACGCGAGCACGTCTGCCCAATGCTGAAGGCACCCCTTGAGGAGATGACCTGACCCCGCCCCCCACAGGTGGTGCAGGTCTGGGCGCGGGACCCCGCTTCCGCACCGGATCCAGAGCAGGTTGTGCATGCGTCCTGTTTGGAAATCGTCACCTCTTTCTCACACCCATGGGCAGCTTCCTCAAAGGTCAACTCCATGTCATAGCGCAAATCATCGCCACGCTGCGGTTGAGACGGGTCGGAACGTCCACCACCGAACAAATCCTCGAAAATGCCACCGCCGCCAAAGACCTCGCGGAACACGTCGAACGGATCGTGAAATCCGGCCCCGCCTCCCCGCGATCCTGCGGCAGTGCGCCGATCAAAGGCGGCATGACCGTGCTGGTCGTAAAGGGGCTTTTTTTGCGGGTCACTGAGCACCTCGTAGGCTTCACCGAGTTCCTTGAAACTCTCCTCGGCAGCCTTGTCACCCGGGTTCTTGTCCGGATGATACTTGACGGCCATCTTGCGGTAGCCCTTCTTGATCTCTTCGGCAGAGGCCCCGCGATCGACGCCGAGAACCTCGTAATAATCTCTTTTGGCCATATCAGGAATCAGGCAACCGGCGTTTTAGCCACAATGACTGTCGCAGGACGCAGAAGGCGGTCCCGCAGCTTGTAACCCTTACGAAGCTGCTGGAGGACATGCCCATCGGGCGCGTCAGCGGTTTCCGTCTGGGATACCGCCTCGTGCCAGTTGGGATCGAAAGCCGCCCCGGTGGCGTCGATCTCCTCAAGACCCACCTCAACCAGTGTGGTCTTCAACTGCTGGAAGATCATGGTCACTCCGGTCTGGAGAGATTGAACGGCGTCATCGGTGTTTCCCTTGGTGGCCGCGATGGCCATCTCAAAATTGTCGAGCAGGGGAATCATTTTCATCAGTAACCCCTCGTTGGCGTATTTGATCGAGTCCTGCTTCTCCCTGGCCATCCGCTTCTTGTAATTGTCAAAGTCGGCGGTGCTGCGGAGGAGGCGCTGCCAGTTCTCATCGGCTTTGGCCGCCTGCTGGCGCAACTGCTGAATCTGCTCCGGGGAGAGTATTGGGGCCGTCTCTGCCGTTTCGGGTTTCACTCCCTCCACGGGGGGATTTGACGGTGTCTCTGCTACTGTTTCAGTGTCGTTTGTCATGCACTTTGATTTCTTGATTCCACAACTCTTCGCTCTAAGAGAGTGGCACTGTAAAGTAACCGATCGGATGATGCGCCGCAACCACTCGCGCACACGATCGGTGCAATGGGGGAATGGGGGTGGCAGGTTGATGAGTCTTTCGGGCCTACTTTTGAAGCAGACGTTGGAATTCGGGATTGTTCCGCAGGGGTTCAAAACGGGGATCCTCACGAATGTCCCTTGTGAGGTCCCTGGCTTTTGGATCCTTCTGTAAGCGGTTGCGGTTCAAATCAATAGCTTTGCTCAGCAACGCCATGGCTTCGACCATCTGGCCCCTGCTGGAACGGAGGGCTGCCAGATCAAACCATGCCTCTGCTGCATCAGGTGCGAGCCGCGTAAGCGTTTCCAGGGCGTGCTCCAGCCTCACATAATCCCCGGCAGAAGCCGCGAGTTGTGCAGCGGAAAGGGCGGAGTTTGGATCGAGCACCGGGTTTTTGAGGGCTTCATCAAGGAGGATCATGGACTCCTTGTGCCGTTGCAGGAGGGCAAACCCCTCTGCCAGCCCAAGGCTGACGTGGAGATCCTTGCCCCGGTCCAGTTTGTGGAGGGACTCCAACCGGGTGACCACCGTCTGGATCTGATTTGTCTCCCCAATGGCGAGATAAGCCTGAATCAAGGCCCTCAGGGCATTTGCCCCGGCTTTGGGATGGTTGAGAATGTCATCCAGAACCTGCCTGGCCCGGCCAGCTTGCTGTGACTGGAGGTAGGCACTGGCCAAATTCAGCCCGGCTTGAAAATTGGCTGAGTCCTTTTTGACCGCCTCTTCCAACTGGTGGATGCCGCTGTTGTTGAGATCCGTGCCGGGTTGGGATTTCATCGAGCGCAACCGCTTCTCCAGCTCGGAGATCTGGGCGCTGAATGGGTCAAGCCGGCGGCAGGTGGCTGCGATGAGAATCGCGTCGTCGATTCGCTGGGACGCGGCCAGAAGTGTGACATAGCGGAAGACCGCCTCCGGGCTGAAGGGGCAGAACGCAAAGGCCTGACGCAACGCAAAGTCGGCTTCCTTCATCATCCGCTCGTGCTCGCCGGAGCCCGGTTTGCTCATTCCAGCGCGCCATGAGTAAACCCCACCGATGGCACTGCGCAACTTGGAGAAGGCCTTTTGAGCCTGATCATCCCGGATGAATTTTCTGTCTCCTTTGAACCCGGTAAAGTCCCGTCGCAAATAAACACGCTCAACGAAATCGGTGATCTCCTTGACGCTGGTATTGTAATCGATGAAATCTCCGCTCAACCGGCTTGAATATTCCCGCCAGAACCGGTGGTCTTTTGCTATGACATTCTCGGGCATCTCCTTCAGTGGCTCCCGATTGATCTTCATGATCACCCCGTTCGGCGTCAGGTGGGGATACATCCAATCCAGAGGAAAGCTCTCTTCGACGTAAAATTCGTTTTTCGGGTTCTTGTCAAAAATGACCTTGGTCAGGAGACCGTTGATGGCCATGACTGCCACCTGACCGCCGACCTGCACTTTTCCATCCTGAATCCGCACGTCCTCACCGGGCTTGAGTTGCCCGGATTCCAAGCGCCTCTGGGCATCCATCACATATTCCTGGAAGCAGCGGCTGGAATCCTCCGGGTTTGGAATATAGATCTCACGGTCCGGATAAATCCCCCCGAGGCTTGTGGCTATTTCCTGAGGATATGCGGCCTCAAGAAGCAGACGGTTGAGCCGGATCCGTGTGTGGCTTTGTGGGTTTTCAGAGAGAAAGCCCCTGAGGTAGTCGGACAGGACGACGTTCTTGAACTTCTCCGGAGTATAAAGTGGTTCTGTGCGGGAAAGGTCCTTGAGTTGACGATCGAGCTGTTGAATGCGGTTTGTCCACTCAACCCCGCGGGTTCCGGCCTCTGCGGCGAGGCGATCATCGGCAAGCCCCCTCAGCTGCCGGATCACCTTCAGTTCCCGCTCCAGAATGCGATTAAAATCGGATGTCAGCGCAGAACGGAGGGCGGGTGAACCTTCAACGGCATCGACCAACGCCCGGGTCTGCGGGCTGAGTTGTTCGCGGATGAATTTTGAGACGGGATCCTGATCCTTGCCAGCCTTCAATCGAGACACCAGAGCAGGGAGGTTCTTAAAATGATCTTCCTGAAACCAGGAGGTGAAAGTGCGCCGGTCCATTTCCATGCGATCCCCAATGCCGGTGAAATGAGTATCGAGGGGGCGCATGGAACTGGAAAGCAGGTTGGTTTTCGCACCTTTCTCCCGCTCCTCTTGAGATCGGACCAGTTCCTGAAAAAACGGCGGGTCTATCTGCTGGCTGCGGTTATAGTGGGCGCGGATGTAGCAAAGGTAGGTGCCATCCGCCAGGGCGTTCTGGGTGATGATATAAACATCCCGCCGATCAAATTTTTGATCCAGTTCCGGCTGCTCCTTGTGGGGAGTGAAACTCTCGGCAAAAATCATGTAGGTGGGACAAAAGCGGCCCGGATCCGTTCCACCGAAGAGGATGGCATCCCTGGCCATCTCAGGGAAAAGGGGTTTCCCATCCTCCCCTTTGAATGGGGGCGAGAACATGTCATGCCCGAACCAGTATCCGAACCAATGGTTCCGCTGTTCGTTGTCGGACCAGTGGGTCATGAAGGAGTAAAGGGGCATGAGGGCGAATACCGCCAACGTTATCCCAAGGGGGGCCTTGTTGCGATATTTCACAACCGCGACGACGAAAACCATGCAGAGCAGGATCAGAAGAAGTCCACCGTAGACTGACAATCCGAACTGATCCGGTTTGGTGAAGACGCTGATCACAAATGCCACCAACTGACCGGGGGGCACCTCCGCCATTTCCCCGAAGAACTTGGTGCTGATGAATTGGGACACCGTGTAAAGGGCAAGTGCCACTGCCACGGAACCTCCGATCACCCCCCAGGAACGGAACCTCTCGTAATGGGTGGCCATGTAAGCAGCCACGAGTGTTGTGCCATAGCCCACGAGCAGGGCGATCATGGTGTGCGAGGCTCCGAAAAAGACCCGCACCAATTCCTGGGCGGCACGGTCAGGCGGGGGATTGAGCAGGATGAGCAGCAGAACCCCCAGGCACAGGTAGATGGCGGTCACCCCGATCAGCCATGCCCTTTCACGCCGATGCAGGCGCATGAAGAAAAAGAAGGGGACGAGCGCCATGAAAACGAAGACCCAGTTGAACTCCTCGACAATCCCGGAGAACATCATGCTCAACTGCGTGACGAACCGGAGGGGATCGCCCATGATGTCCGTGGGGTTGGCTTTTTCATACTGTCCCCGGGTGAAGGCGTGAATGAAGCCCTCCACAGTTCGTGGATAACCCCATTGCATCGGAGGATTTGTCATGCCCGCCAGGGGCATGTAGAAATAGAATGCCGCACCCGCAAGCCAGCATAGGCCGCACAAAACCACCACCAGCCATTCCCGACCGGAGCTCCAGGACCGCCAGGCCAGCCATAGAAAGGCTGTCAGACTTGCGAAAGAAAGGAGAAGCACCGGTTTGCCAAGGGTGGTGGAGGCCGCTGCGAGCAGGAGCGTGGCTGTCAAGGCGCCGTCCCGAAGCAGATCCAACCCTCCGCCACTGGATTCGGGAGCGGCAACCCCGGGGCGGGTGAAATAGACAAAGCCGAGATAGGCTGCGATGGAACAAACCCCGACAACATTGAAAATGCTGAAGATCGCCGGATTTTGATCCAAAGTTGCCAGCAGGTGCTGCTGCTTGAGGATCAACCCCGCCAAGTAGATGATGCTGTTTCCAAGAAACAGATTCCGCCCCATCCGGGAATCGGCCGCTGCGATCGCCACCTCAATCCCCATTGCTGCCACGATGAGTGTCTGGTGGTTCGTGAAGCAAATCCCGAAAAAGAACATGGCGAGGTAGAGGAACCGATACCTGTGCGGAGAATAAATCCAACGCATCAGGCAGACCATCGTCACCATGAATGAGGCCACGCTCAATGGATACACCTCAACAATCACCGACTGGCTCCACATGAATCCGTTGAATCCAATCAGGTTGCCCGCCACAAATCCGGAGACCATGCAGATGGCATTCTCCCACCTGCCAGACATCGCCTTCAGTTCCTCAATCCCCTCGATCATGAGGCTGCCGCCCCGGGAAACGAGCAAACCCAAAAGCCCGGCGGCCAGCGCCCCTCCGGTTGCGCCCCCGAGCGCCACCCTCCATGCGACATTCCCAAACGGCAGAAGCACCGTCCATAGCCACGTGTAAAGCGTCCAAACCGGGTAACCCGGGGGATGGGGGATCCCGGCGTAAAAGGAGCCGACGGCAAGTTCGCCCGAATCCTCCAGAGTTACTTCAGGAGCAAGGGTGAAGTAGTATCCAATCCAGACGGATAGAAATGTGATGAGGAAGGTGAGCCAGTCCACATTCCGGAATAGAGCCCGGGTAGCCTCCCGATTTCCATTTTCAGAAGAAAACGGCGAAAGGGCCGATTCCCTGCCGGGATCGAACCCGCCCGGCGTCGGCTCATCATCAGGGTGGGGTGACGAAGTCATTCAGATCGTTCAATACCTGCGCCGGATGGTGCCATCCCAGGCGCAGGGAAGGGGGCTAGCGGGTAAGATTGCGGTTCTTGGCTCGCGAGTCTTCGGCCAGACGTGCTTTGAACTCGATCATTTTCTTCTGCAGGGAAGGGTTGCCCACAGCAAGGATCTGCACCGCAAGCAATCCCGCGTTCTTCGCCCCATCAATGGCCACGGTCGCGACCGGAATGCCTCCCGGCATTTGAACGATGGAGAGGAGGGAGTCGAGCCCCTTGAGGCTCTTGGTGTTGATGGGCACGCCAATGACCGGCAGTGGTGTGAATGCAGCGGTGACTCCTGGAAGATGCGCCGCACCGCCCGCACCGGCAATGATCACCTTGATACCCTGGAGGTGTGCCTGCGTGGCGTAATCAGCCAGATCCTGTGGTGTCCGATGTGCTGAGATGACCCGCACTTCCGAAGGCACGCCAAAATCATCACAGACATCGGCCGCCGCCTTCATCGTCGGCCAATCTGAATCGCTTCCCATGATGATACCAACCACAGGGGACATGGATTTTTTCTCTTTTTTCATTCGCAAACCTGCCACCACAATATATGTGCAAAAGGCTAAAAGCCATGTTTTTGTGGCAGCTGGAGCAGGGGGGCGGGACGGTCCCAGAGCTTGCGCAGGGCAGTAATCTCCCCCGAAAGTTCCATCGGTTTGGGAACCCGGTGCGAATCTACGACGAATCAAGAGTTCGGCTGGTTTATTGCCCTCTACAAAAGAAAGGTTGAATTATAATAGCAAAGTGATATCATTGAGATATCGTTTGTTTTGAAGACAGCTCTTATGAAAACAGAACTCATGAAAGTGGAAACCACATCTCAAAATCGCGAGCGCATCGCCACCGTTCAAAGCGGATGGGTGATGATGCCGATCAACATCATCGTCATCCTTGGATCCATCGGGTTGCTCTTGTATGCGATCATCGACGGGATCAAGAGTTACGACCACCCGCACTGGATCCTCCTGGTGTTTGCAATTCTCAGCGAAGTCGTTGGGTTGGTCATGTTGCGGGGCTTCTTTACTCTGCAACCGAACGAGGCCCGGGTGCTGATCCTCTTTGGCGCCTACAAGGGGACGGTGCGTCATGATGGGTTTCACTGGGGAAACCCCTTCTATCTGGGCGGGCCTGGAAATGGGATCAACTGGCAGGCACGCCTGCAGGCCCAATCCTCAGGGTCTCATCAACCGGCGCCGGTCCCTGAGCAGGTCAAAATGCCACGTTACAAGATTTCCCTGCGGACCCGTAACTTCAACGGTGACCGGTTGAAGGTGAACGACAAGCGGGGTAATCCAATTGAGATCGCAGCGGTGGTGGTATGGAAGGTGCAGGACACTGCCCAAGCTGTTTTTGATGTGGAGGACTACGAGAATTATGTGCGGGTGCAGAGCGAGTCGGCCCTGCGACACCTTGCAAATGCCTACGCATATGACAACGGGGAGGACAACGAGGTCACTTTGCGGAGTGGGGTGGACGAGGTGTCCCATGCGCTCAGGGGAGAACTGCAGGCACGGTTGGACAAGGCAGGGGTGCTCGTGGAGGAGGCCCGTTTGACACATCTGGCGTATGCTCCTGAGATCGCACAAGCGATGCTGCGCCGCCAACAGGCCGAGGCGGTGATCGCAGCACGGCAGAAGATTGTGCATGGAGCTGTGAGCATGGTGGACATGGCTTTGAAGGAATTGGCCGAGAAGCACGTTGTCCAACTGGATGATGAACGCCGTGCTGCGATGGTGAGCAACCTGATGGTGGTGCTCTGTGCCGAATCGGAAGTGCATCCGGTGATCAACACAGGCAGCCTCTACACCTGATCGCATGGCAGACCGGAAGTCATTCCTGCTGCGCATCGACCCGGGTCTCCGGGCGGATCTGGAGGCCTGGGCACAGGAGGAGTTGCGCAGCGTCAATGGGCAGATCGAGTACCTGCTCAAGCAGGCGGTAAACCGCAGGAAAGGGGGGGCAAGGCTTGGGCCGCAAGCCGGAGCGGCGGGTGGTCGCGATCAAAATTCCACCACAGGGGGGGAGATCAGGAATGCTTCACAAGAACCAGCCCCAGAACTCCCGCCACAGCAATAACACCACCGATGACCGAAAGCAGTTTTGGGCGTTCCCCTTCCAAAACAAAGGCAAAAGGGATCACCAGGATCGGGGTCAGGGAAACGATGGCGAGAACGATTCCCGTTGGTGTTGTTTGCAGAGCCCATTGCATGCAGGTCACGCCCAAAGTCTGGCCTGATATGCTGTTGGCCATGATCCAAGGCCCGGCCTTGCGCCAGCGGCCCACCGCTGAGTTGACGAGGTTGAATTCCGGGTCGCCAGCAGCCCGGAGCAGGGAGTGGCGCCTGGCCAGCATGAAAGCCAGACCGCAGACCAGAACACCCCCCAAAACCCTCTGGAATGCCGCCGTTCCACCATCCACTGAAAGGCCGGTATCGGCCGCAATGGCATAAGCCTTACGGCTGAGAACGGCTCCGAAGGCGTTCCCCGTGCCGGCGAGGAGAGCAAACAAGCTTCCGATGGCCAGATCCCTTCTTGAATGCGCCTTTTCGCCTTTTGGCGCAAGTGCGATCCCCACGCCCACCAATGCCAGAAGAGCGAACAGAATTTGCCACAGGCCCAGGGTTGTTCCGAGCCATAGCCACTCGATCAGGGCTCCCACGGGTGCACCGAGGCACTGGGCAAGCAGGCTGCAAAGTCGGGGCCCTAAACGGGGAAGGGCCTGAAAAAACGCCACATCGCCAATCCCAATCCCAATCAAGCCACTCAGGAGAAACATAGGGAATGACCGCCCTGAGATCCCGCCGCCGAGAGTGAATGCGTATGCCGCGAGCATGACGAGGGCCGTGAGCACCCGCCAAAGATTGGCCTCCATGCCCCCCAGCAACTTTGAGGAGCGGTGACCACACATCACAGATGTGGCAAACAGGATCGTTGTCAGCAGGGCTGGCAGCACAATTTTTCCGGAATGGATACGCGAGACGACGGCAGATATGGCCTGGCAGAACGGTCTCTACCCGCCAAAAAACCTTAAGGAAGGGACGACGCCCGGACCATTACGATCTTGTGAATGTTCCACCTACGAAACAATCCGTGCCCGCAGTCATCCGGGGTTATTTGATCACCCGGATTTTCATGTTCCGGAACCAAACCTCGGCACTGTGGTCCTGAACAAGGATTCGCCCTTTCAGACGCTCACCGAAGTTTGGTGTCTTCTTAAACTTGCTCTCCTGGACTGCCGACAAGGTGGCCGGGCTGCCGCACTCGTATTCGAGAACCTTGACCTTGTTGATCCAATGCTCCACATGATTCCCTTTCACAAGCACCCTGCTGAAATTGACCTCGCCGGGCTTGTTGACCGGAGCCTTGATCTGGGGGCCGAACACGTCGTAGAAGCTTGCTGTAATTCGTTTCCCGTTGCCAAGTTTTGCGTCGGGATGGCCATCATCATCCAGGATCTGATATTCGTGACCCAGAGGGCTCCGCGCATCAGCAACAAAGTATTTCACACCACTGTTTCCCGCGACAGAGAGGCGCCATTCCCAGGTCAATTCGAACTCCTCAAACTGTTCTTCGGAGAGAAGATCGCCCCCCCCTTTTCCAAGACAGTGGAGCCAACCATCCTGAACATTCCAATTGGTGGTCGGGAATGTTGTCTTGCCTGGTGAATGCCACCCCTGGAGGTTCGCTCCATCAAACAACAGTTGCCACCCGGCAGCCTTCTCTGACGCATCAAGCTCATTTTGTCCTGCCAGCGCGAGGCAGCTGGATGATGTTGCGATGACCACCAGGCACCGGAGTGCCTTTCGAAAAGTGCTCAATGAAAAATTCATTAGTGCCATTGGATAGAGGCTGGCTCCGGGGCGCAATCAAAAAAACAGGTTGAATAAGAGCCTGTTTTGGCGCATCTAAACCGGGGTGAACTCCAGACGCGGATTTACTCTAATTGAGTTGCTGGTGGTGATAGCCATTATCGCCATCCTCGCCAGCATGCTGCTTCCCGCGTTGTCCAAGGCCAGACAAAAGGCCTGGACTGTGAGTTGCACCTCGAATCTGAAACAGATCGGGATCGGGATGCGGATGTTCGCAGATGACAACGAGGATCGATATCCGCTTTCCGGAGGGGCCATCCGCTGGAACTATGTGGATCCCAATGCCCCCACAAATGGGTGGATGCAGCAACTGTTCTCCTACCTTCAGGGAACCAACATCTTTAAGTGTCCCGGCAACATTCAGCTGCCGGTCAAGAACCAGTCCCCGTTCAACTATTTCAACGGGACTCGTGCGGCATACGTCGCAGCTGCAAACCAATGCGCTGCGGTCAACAGCAGGCTGATCAGGTTCCCGAGCGCGTTTGTGCTATCCGGGGATACCATCGACAATGCCCAGTTTTTTCTGGTCGATGATGATGACAAGGACGACTACTCGCAGAATTGCGTCGGTGGGGCTGCCAACGGCACCCCAGCCGTTGAATGGCAGGCTCACAACAACGGGCAGATCATCCTTTTTGGGGACCTCCACGTAAAATGGTATAAAGGCTATTCGACCAACGACATGACCTTCCGATACGACTCGATTCAGGGTTGGCGATAGGGCAGACCGACCACGGTTGCCGTAGCGGAACGGGATGGGCAGTTGACTTGGGCTCGGAGGGCAGCCTCGACAATTCCCCCCATTGATGGCAATCTGCGGTTGTGGTAACTGAGAAATTAGAGCGGTTGCGCGGGTTGTTGCGAAGCTACGGTTCCTGCCTCGTGGCCTATTCTGGCGGTGTGGATTCCGTTTTTTTGGCACATGTGGCCCGACAGACCCTGGGTGAACGTGCGCTTGCCGCCATCGCGGACTCCCCGAGCCTTCCCAGAAAAGAACTTGAGGAGGCTCTCGAACTGGGAGAGCGTTTTGGCTTTCCGGTGCGCATCGTCAAGACCCGGGAGTTTCAAAATAGCGAATACCTGTCCAACCCGAACAATCGCTGTTTTTTCTGCAAGCATGAGTTGTTCACCGAGTTGGCCCCCCTGGCCGCCTCGGAAGGGTTTGCAGTGCTGGCCTATGGCGAGAATGCGAGCGATGTGGGGGACCACCGTCCGGGAGCCAAAGCAGCGGCAAACTTCGATGTCAGGGCCCCCCTGAAGGAGGCCGGGCTGACGAAGGCAGACATTCGCGCCCTATCAGCCATGTTGGGATTGCCCACAGCGGACAAGCCCCAGATGGCCTGCCTGAGTTCCCGGATTCCTTACGGAGAGGCCGTCACCGTGGAGAAGCTGGGGATGGTCGAGCGGGCTGAGAACATCCTGAGGGAACTTGGTTTCTACGATGTCCGCGTGCGGCATCATCAGTTGGGTGGGACAGGATTCCAGGTTCTCCCAAACAGCGGCGGCACCGGATCCAATGCCACTATCCTCACCCACCTGGCGAGGATCGAAGTAGGCCCGGAAGAGTTTTCCAAGTTTCTCTCTCACGGCAATCCCTCGGCAATTGCCGAGGCCATAAAGGCAGTCGGCTACGCTCACGTTACCCTGGACCTGAAGGGTTACCGCCGTGGCAGCATGAACGAGAAACCCTGAAAACCACGGTTTCGGGTGGTGAACCCAGGTGAAAATGACAGACTATTTTCCCTATTTTTGAGGGACATTAGACTGATCGGGCTTGACGGAAGTCGGGAATGTGATTGCATTGGGGGAAATGAAAACAAAGATTTTGATGGGTTTGCTAGGAGTGGCTTTGATCACAGCCGGTTGTGTTGGCACGGTTACGGGCCGCAAAACGGCCGCAGTGCCGTTCGTAAAGGACAGGGTGACCGGCTACTATGAGCGGTCGGTGGATGTGGTTTATGAGGCTTCCAAAACCGTCGTGAAGTTCAACGGCACGCTGGTTAACGAGAGCATTCTTCACGACTCCACCAACGCGGTTCGCACCGTTGAAGGCCGGGTCAACATGCGGAAGGTTTGGATTCGCGTGGAATCGACTGATCCAAAAACCACCGCGGTTATTGTTCAGACCCGGACGGCGGGTGGATCCACCGATATTGACCTCGCCCATGAATTGGAAAAGCAGATCGCTTTGAAGTTGGTCCGGTAACTACTGCTTTAAGTCAGGATCATTTTCGCAGGAGCCAAGTTTCACAGCTTGGCTCCTTTTTCTTTGCCTGATTACCCGACCTGAGCGTTGCTTCCCGACTCCTTCGAGGGATGGTTCCCTGGCTCGGAAAATGTCTCGTTTTAAATCCCTGCGAGCCAGGCCCGATTCCCGACCAGATGTGTCAAGGGACTGGCATGTCTTGTGCAGATTGACGGTATCGAATTCCCCGTTGAGAGATTACCCTTCACGTGACGCAGGACAGGATCTGCACGGGTCAGGGGGGGTCGGTGAAATTCCCAAGCCGCAACGCCTCTATCACTGGCGGTTCTCCGCTTTTTGGCGGACAAGACGATCAGGGTATCTGGCCCTGCTCATGGCCGTATCGTAACTGATCTGGCACTTGCAATAGAGATCAAGTAGACAATTGTCCATGAGAACCATGCCATCCTTCTTTCCAGTCTGCATGACATTCTCTAGTTGGTGCATCTGATTCTCGCGAATCAGGTTGCGGACAGCGCCGTTGGCGATCACAAGTTCATAACCCAGAACACGGCGGGTCCTGTCGGCGGCGGGGAGCAGATCCTGACATATGATTCCCTGAAGTGCATTTGAAAGCTGCAGGATGATCTGGCGCTGCATGTTCCCCTCAAAAACGCCGATGATCCTCTCCAGTGCGTTGGCAACACTGGGGGAATGGAGGGTGGCAAGCACCAGATGTCCCGTTTCGGCCGCGGTGATCGCGGTTGAGATGGCTTCGAAGTCCCGCATCTCTCCGACCACTAGAACGTCAGGATCCTGCCGCAGGACGTGGATCAGCGCGCGGTTATACGACCGGACATCCGTAAGCACCTCCTGCTGCACCACGATGGCACGGCGGTTTTGGTGCACGAATTCGATCGGATCCTCGATGGTTACAATCTTGCACCGCCGTTCGTTGTTGATCAAATCCACCATGTAGTTCAGGGTGGTCGTCTTCCCGGCACCTGTGGGGCCGGTGATAAGGACAAGACCGTTGGGCCGGCGTGCCAGTTCGTCAATCCGTTCGGGGAGACCGAGCGCCTGCCGTGTTGAAATTTTGTCGCCGCAAAAGCGAAAGCTCAACTCGGGATGCCCGTTGCGTCTGTAAAATGTGGCCCTGAGCCGTCCCGCCCTTTCGTGGAACAGGGAGATGCAGAGTTCCCATTCCAGCTCAAATTTTGCCCTCTGGGCCTCATTGAGCAACGCATCCGCAATCCCGTCCAGATCTGATCCAGTCAACGCATCATCATCCCCGAGAACAATCTCCCCGTTCACACGGAAGGCGGGAGGCACACCAACCACTAGGTGCAGGTCGGAAGCGTCACAATCGGTCGCCCCGCAAAGATAACGGTCGAGTAGTGGGTGATTAATCATTGGAACAGAATTTTGATTTTTGAGCAGCATTTGCCCCAGACACTGGTGTTGGAAATGCGCGAGACGCCCATGGTTGCTTCACGGTTTCCGGGATCGAGCTCCCTCGCCTGTGCGTAAGATTGTGCTGCTGGCTGCAGCAGGCCGAGGCGCTCCTGGCATATCCCAATCTCGACCCAGAGCAGGAAGTGGGTCGCATTCAGCTCAAGGGCTTTTTGCAGGAACTTCAATGCCTGGGCAAATTGTTTGTGATAGCTCCTGATGCGCCCCGCGAGCCATGCGACAAACCAGTCGCGGGGGGAGAGCATGATGGCCTTCTCAAAGCAGTAATCAGCACGCCCCTCCTGCCTCGCCAACAGCACATCCCCACGGGCGAGCCAGATGTAGGGTGTGTCCCCCCGTTCCTCTATGGATGCATCAGAGAATGCGAGAGCTGTATCAAGATCCCCGGAGCGACCAAGCGCGACAGCCTTGGCGGCAAGCAGTTCAGGTTCGTTGGGAAACCGCTCAAGCGCCTTGTCCGCCCAAAGCTTCGCCTCACGAAATTCACCCACTTCTATCAGCATACGCACCTGCCCGGCCCATGCCGAAACATTGGATGGGTTGAACTCAAGAACTTTGGAGTAGTTGCGCAAGCCCTGCTCGAAGTTGCCATTTTCGTATGCCTTGCGCGCCTCCCCGGCATAGTGAACCTCATCCTTCACAGCGACAGTGCCGGAGATCAGATGATCTCCGTCCTCTGTCCCACCCAGCTCGAGATTAACAAAGCGGCTCATAAAGGTGACTGTCGCCGGAAAAACCAGCGTTTGAATGGCCTGCCGATCAGTTGATTTTGCGACACATCCGCCACCTGGAAGATAGCCCCTGAAAGGGACTCCGGCGCCAGATGACCCCCTCTCATATCAAATTCGGGCCAGATGAACCAGTGCTTTTCCGGCACGATCCATTCCCCCGATATGGGCATGTCAATTTCGCGGGGCAGGGGGATGCCGTTCACCAGCAGGTTCGTGGATGTGAACAACATCGCGTCGCCCCCACGTCCAAGTACACGCCCGAGGCCGAATCCCTCCCTGATCAGCACCCCCTCATGCGCCCCGCCACTTCCTTCAATCGAGAACGCAACCATTTCCCCAGGTTGCATCTGCTTTAAAACGGTTTCCCGACGGATGACGAACACCCGCCCTTTGTAGGACATCGGAAGCAGCCAATGCTCCTGCACATAGCTGAACGCAGGCATGTAGCCACCCAGAAGCAGCATGGCCAGCAGAGTGAGCATCCACATCGCCCGGTATAAATATCGCGCCTCCAGAATCAGCGGCAGAATCATGAAATAGGCACTGACCGTGTGCGCCGCCAGAAGCAATCCAAACGCCATGTTTCCAACTCTTTGACCGAGGCAGGCAATGAAGACCATCGCCAGAATAGTGCATCCGGCCGTTGCAAGGCCAGCCACCAGCCTGCCGCCCAGCCGACGAAACCCCCATCCGGGAACCAGAATGCTGATCAGGATCATGGGAAAAGTGATCCCGGCGGGAAGGCGGATGCGGTCGAACCACAACCGTCGTTTCAGAGCATCCCCGAAGCTCAAAACCCCCGAATACCACCTGGCACGCGGCGGATAGTAGTTGGGCAAACTGTCCTGTTTTCCCATGCAGGATCTTTTCCTGTTCGAATCAGTGACGCTGGTCCACCCGATACTGGACCACCTCGTCCGGTTCGTAAAATTCGCCTGTCTTTTGCTCCGATTTCAGTTCGCCCACGATCTTTTCGAAGGCTTTGATCACATCCATGCAGGACTTACCCTTGTAGCCTTGGACGTGCAACTGGACCGTGCCATTTGCTTCTATGGTGATTTCGTATTCGCGTTGCGGCATGTTTAATTCTCCCAATGGCGGACCTTTAGCCTGATTGTCCGGTCTATTTCGCTCTGCTCCTCAACCACAACAAAACCCTTCGCCCTCATCTCATCCATCAACCGCTGATAGACATATTGCTGGACCACGGCGCCACTCAGTTCCTCACCAAGTGCCCGCAGGGTTTCCTCGGCGAACCCATCCCCGGTTACACACAGAGAGGCCCGACCCCGGGCATCCCGTGAGAAAACGATGGTCACGCCATCCCGGTTGACGCGGATCCGCTGCTCGCGGCCAAGGTGGTCGGTCACCAGCTCGCTCTGGGCTATCTCAAGATTCACAACATTGGTGCCAGAGGCGACCTCCTGTTCCACGACAATCTCCGTGGAAACCTGATAGCCAAGGGAAACAGCGGCTGCCGCAACCGCCGCGCTAAACGCCGGCCATGCAGCCACCACCACCGGTGCCAAAATACATACTGCGCTCATTTGTTTTGCCTGTTCTGTTGGATTTGACCGGGTTGCGGCCAAAACATCACACAAAAATCAGAGGAATTCCAAAATCGGTTTGGCCTGTTCAAGATCAAGTTTAAAAATGATTATTTCCTATTGACAACAGGAACCGTGATGCCGATGTTTACCTTGGATTCGGGTGGTGGATCGTTTTCTTCAGCGGGATTCTCCATCCCCACCTCCTTGGCGACTGCTGCCCGAGTCTTGAAAGAACCCGTCACAAGAAATCGAATCAGCCCCCCAATTTTAGTTGCCGTAAAAGGAAGGATCACGCCTACTTCCATGACAAGGCACCGGTTGGGCAATGTTTGACGCATTCCTCGGCTGTCTGTCGGAGTCCATCCTCAATGGAACGGTTAAATGGGGCAGAGACCCGCACGTTAAACCCACGCCCGATAAAAGCGAGACCCAGAGGTTCCCGGGCGATCTCAGTCAACTTGACGCAGATCCCGCAAAGGATGCATTTCCCGGGTTCGAAGATGACTCCTCCCGGCTGGACTTGCTGCTCGAAATTACGGCGTTGTGATCGAAATCGGCTGGCATCCACTCCGTAAGTCTGGGCGTAGGTTTGGAGCGCGCAGCTGCCGGAAGACCGGCAATCGCAGTGAAGGCACCGGGATGACTCCAAAGAAGCTTCACGGCGATCAAGACCGGCACTGGGATTGCATGGTGTTGTGCTGGAACTGGTGCTCGTCGATCGCAGGAACAGCTTCAGTTCCGTCCGCCCAACCCGACCCATGATGCTGGAGAACGGCTTGGGCGTCTTGCGTATGGGGGATCCCATCAGGAACTGGTTCACACACGTCGCCGCTGATTGGCCATCACTGATGGCCCGCAGCACCTGAGTCATTTCGCGGACCGCCCGACCGCAGGCGAATACCGCCTTGCGACTCGTCTCGAAGGTCTCCGCTTGAGCCTTGATACCAGCGGAGGACGATTCCAGGCCATAGGATTGGGCTTCAGCCGGTGTGATGCCCCCGACGGCGAGGATGACGGCATCAAACCCCCGCAGCAACCCATCGAGTGTCAGATCCCGTCCCAACTCCGAGCCAAACCGGAATTGGAGTCCAAGGCTCGCAAGTTGCCTTGTTTCTCCAGCGAGAACTTCCTCCGGAAGGTGCCTGGGTGGAACCGATGTGAGAGTTCCCCCTGCCTGCGAGTGGCGATCAGCAACGGTAACACTATGGCCCTGACGGAGCAGCGACCAGGCAGCGGAAAGTCCAGCCGGACCGGCTCCCACAATAACCACCGATTTGCCACTGGCAGGTTTGCGGGAGGGAATATAAGGGGTTTTCGACTGGCGATGTTCATCGGCCAAATGTTTTTCGATGGCACGAATGGCTGCCGGATCATCCCACTGCCCCCGCCGGCAGCCCTGCTCGCAAGGGTGGTGGCAGAGGGCCCCAAGCACGCCGGGGAGGGGAAGGGCCTCGAAAACGGTCGAAATCGCCTGCTGGATCCGACCCTCCTCGGTCTCGCGAAGCATCACAGGGATGTTCAACCGGAGCGGGCAAAGCCTGTTGCAGGGGGCGAGGCAGTCACCGACATGATCGCTAAAGAGCAACTCCAAGGCAGTTCGCCGGGCCTCGTGAACTTCGACAGACTCGCTTTCCACGGACATGCCCGCCTCACTCACGGTTCCACAGGAGGGAACGAGCCTGCCGTTGATCTTCACCAGGCAGACCTGGCAGGAATTCAGCGGACCGCACTTCTCAAGGTAGCAGAGTGTCGGAATCTTGATCCCGATCCGGGCTGCAGCTTTTAGAACGGTTTCCCCCGCAACGACATCCACCGGACGTTGGTCGATGGTGATGGTGAATGTTTCCCCACTCATACAATCTCCACAGCATTGGAGGGGCACACGCGTCGGCACGAGTCGCAGCGGGTGCACTTCTCCATGTTCACGACGTGCCGCTGGTAGGGAGTTGATGGGATGGCGTCCACGGGGCATCGTTGCGCACAGATGGTGCAGCCCGTGCAGTTGTCTCGGATATGATATTTGATGAGCGCCGGGCACTTCCCCGCCGGGCAACGACCCTGAAGGTGTGCCTCGTATTCATCGCGGAAGTAGCGCAGGGTTGTGAGAACCGGGTTTGGCGCAGTCTTCCCCAGTCCGCAAAGACTGCCCGCCCCGACCTGCCTGCAGAGCTTCTCAAGTTCAACCAGATCAGCTGCCCGCCCCTTGCCCGCACAAATCGCCTCGAGGATATCCAGCAACCGACGCGTCCCGACCCTGCAAAACGTGCATTTCCCACAGGACTGGTTCTGGGTGAACTGCAGGAAATACCTCGCGATATCGACCATGCATGCAGTGTCGTCCAGGACAACGAGTCCGCCGGAACCCATGATCGCGCCCACATCGCGAAGGGATTCAAAATCAACCGGCGTGTCCGCGAGCCGGGCAGGGAGACATCCACCGGACGGCCCCCCGATCTGGACGGCCTTGAACTTCCTGCCGGGGGCAACGCCACCGCCAATGTCCTCGACGATCTGCCGGATCGTGGTGCCCATGGGAATCTCAATCAGTCCACCACGCTGAACGTTGCCTGCGAGGGCAAAAACCTTGGTGCCCTTGCTGGCTGAGGTGCCGTAGGTCGCAAACTTGACGGGACCGTGGCGAAGGATCCAGGGAACCATGGCGAGGGTTTCAACATTGTTGATGACCGTCGGTTTCTGCCAGAGGCCGCTTTGCGCTGGAAACGGGGGCCGAAGCCTGGGCATTCCACGAGATCCCTCAATCGATGCAATCAGCGCGGTTTCTTCGCCGCAGACAAAGGCACCGGCACCCTCCTTGATTGTGAACTTCAACGGATAGTCTGCCCCCATCAATTTCTCGCCGAGCCATCCACGCTGCTGGCAAAGCTTGATGGCGGCCCTCACCCGCCTGACCGCCAGGGGATATTCGTGTCGAATGTAGAAAATGCCATCGTGCGCACCAATTGCGATCGCTGCGATGGCCAGCCCCTCGATGATCCGGAAGGGAAACGACTCCAGAAGCATCCGGTCCATGAATGCTCCGGGATCTCCCTCATCGCCGTTGCAAATGACGAACTTTTGGGCCGAGGTCTGGGCGGCGGCTAGCTTCCATTTGGAAGCGGTCGCGAATCCGGCTCCCCCCCGGCCACGAAGACCTGAACGTTGGATAATGGTGATGATCTCTTCCGGAGTAATCGCTGGGTTCCTCCCCCCGTTTGAACTCGCCCCATCCAGGCTCCGGCCCAGGCAGCGGGCCAGCGCCGAGAACCCCCCGTCCGCAACATACTCATCGAGATCAAGGGGGTCCGCCCTGCCAAAATGCTCGGTGGCAATGTGAATCTGGTAGTCCAGAAATGCGGAAACCGTCGGCTCCTTCGGATGAACACGGAACAGTTCGGTGGGATCAACACTCTCCTCCAGCAGAAGGCCATCCACTGCTTTGTTCCAAAGCCGGGCTGCCCGGTGGAAAATCCCCTTAGCACCAAAGTGACGATGGATCAGGCTTCGAGACTCGGCAGCCTTGATGCCAGCGTAAAAAGCGCTCTCCCGGCCCGGCACCTTCACCTCAATCATCGGTGTGCGGTGGCAGATCCCCACACACCCCACACGCTTGATGACCACATCAAGCTTCGATTCCTCGACGTCCTTCTGCAGGGCCACGAACAGCTGGTCACTCCCCTTGGCCATGCAACAGGAGCCCAATCCCACATTGATCACAGGCCGACCACCGGCAGGATCGCAGGGATCCTCAGTAGCAGGTGCTTCCCCGTCCACAGATTCCTGCACCTCCCGAAGTAGAGCTGGAATTTTCTCCTGATTAACGTGACCGAAAGTCAGCTCGTTCACCTTCACCACCGGGGCCAAAGTGCAACAGCCGAGGCAGGCCACCTTCTCAATGGTGAAAAGGCCGTTCGCATCAGTGTCCCCCCCATCCGGGATGTGCAGATGTCGGCGAAGAGCAGCCTCAACCCGCTCCGCACCGGTGACGTGGCAGGCGGTTCCGGAGCAGACGCGGACGATGGATTCGCCGACCGGCTTGTGCCGGAACATGTCGTAGAAGGAGGACACGCCCGCAACTGCGGAGGGAGTGATCTCGGTTGACTCACAAACCTTGAGCAGAGCTTCCCCCGGCAGGTAGCCGTAGTGATCCTGCAGTCCCTGCAGAATCGGAATCACCGAGTGGGGAGACGATCCAGTGCGCTCAACCAACTCTTCCGCATAGCGCAAATCCACGACTGGCCCAACATTGGGCGTCCGCCCATCAGGATGACCCTGTCCTACCGATGGGTAAGGTTCGCTTTTCGTTGCGTCACGCATGGTCAGGGTTTGCCTGCCGGCTTTGCAGTTCCAACACTACTGGGGATTCCCGACCCAAGGCACCAGATATTAGTGAGTCCTCGAAGGATAACGTTATCACCAACGAATGCCGGACTGGCATGGAATGAATCATCCATCTGGGTCTGGAAGATTTCCTTGAACTGCCGCCCCGCCTCCAGAACGATGGCCCGCCCCTTCTGGCTGAAGAGGTAGATCCGACCTGCGGCAATTGCCGGGGAGGCATGAAACTCTGTTTCAAAATCGTGTTCCCACTGCTTTTTACCATCCTTGAGGTCGAAGCAGGTCAATTGGCCCGAAGTGCTGATGGTGAAAATCAGTTCGTCGTTCGCGGCAGGACTGGTCACATCCGGAACATTGTCCTCAGCGGACCATTGAATGTGGGTCTTCGTCACATCCCCCGTGCCATCGGGCCGGATCGCAAGAAGCTTGTCGGTGGGACTGGCTACAAAAACCGTGCCGGAGGAGAAAATGGGGCTTGGGGTCACCTCGCCGTTCAGGCATTCAGCCCTCCACAGTTCTTCACCGGTTTCGAGATCGTAGGTGACTGCGTGAGGGATAGATAGAAGGCAGACACGGGGCTTTCCACCTGATTCGAAGACCAGTGGCGAAGCCCACGAACTCCCGAATTTGCGCGTTTTCTCATAGATCACAGTGCCGGTGCCGCCCTCTATTGAAAGCAGTCGCGACTTTCCCTGGTCCGGTTCACCCTGATCGAATTGGACTATGAGCCTGTCCTTCCAAGTTGTGAGGGAACTGGCGTGCCCGTAGGGATTATCCGGAATTCCCAGATTCTTTGCCCACGCGCTGGAACCATCCAGATTGAAAGCCGCAAGTTCGCCATTGGCAAAGATCGCGAAGACATGTCGACCATCCGTCGCCGTGGTGCAGGGGGCGTAGCCTGTCGACTCAGGAATTTCCTTTTTGGTTGCAGGACCGGGCATGGGAGGAGCGGAAACAGCGGATCTCCACATGAGTTTCCCGGACTTGAGGTCGATCGAGAAGACCTCACGTTTTGCAGCGCTTCCACCTGAGAAGAACACCTGTCCACCCCAGGCGATGGGAGAATTGAACCCGGAGGACGGTGAGGGAATCCTCCACAGCACGTTCGAGCCGGTTGATGTTTCCCACCGGGCGGGCGGGTTCGCAACGGGCGATGAATTGTTACCCAGTGGACCAAGGAACCTCGGCCAGCTTTTCAGATAGTCGGCAGCAGAGATCTCAACCACGACGGGTTGCCCCGTTGCAAGCGCTTCATCAATCTGCTTTTCTGAACGGGGCAGGGGGCTGACCCCACAAGAGGTGATCCCCCATAGTCCCACCGCCATCAGGGTTGCCATGGCTGCAACAGCCCTGCGTGATGTCGCGCGCTCTCTGTGCGGACTTTCCGGTTCGTATTCTCCACTTGGCACCGGAGGCTGCCGCCGGATTGCCAGCACCTTACGGCAGGAAAAAATCAGAACGGGAACACCCCCGAGGAGCATCCAGATCCCCAGGTTCATCCGCGTCACCTGCTCGAAATACCCTGCCCTGAGTGAAAGGTCGAGATCCCGAATTTTAACCTTGAGCGCCTCATCCTTCGGGTTCTCACGAAGCCTGATTTTCAGTTCCTTGAGAGTGGGGGAGTGGAACGGATCCTCGGTGATAGTCCTGATGTGGCCGACGCAGAGTATCAAGCCGAGAACCGTACAAAAAACTCCGGACAGCCATCCCATCGTGATCCAGGATTGAGCAGGATCCATCTTCTTGCGTTGCACACTCATAAAGTTGTCGTGGCGGGCTCCTTGACCGGGGAAATCACCCCCCGGCGGACGAGTTCATTGGGACAATAATCGAAACAGCGGGCGCAGGCGACACAATCGCCCCGGTCCGGCTCATAATCGGTGCGGGTGCGTCGCAGTCTCAGGCTGATCCATTTGGCACCGATGACCAGGCCGATCCAGGCTCCGAACAAGGTTGTTCCCATATCAAAACGGTGTTGAACCTTGGCGGAGGCGACAAGAGTCTCACGGGGGTTCTGACGCGCGCGCTGTAATTCGAGGTCCGCAGGTGAGAGAGCCCCGGTGGGGGCGGGCTTGCCCTGATTCGCAAGGAACTCATGGGCCAGATTCACACTCGGGTGCAGCATGGCCGCGGTCGGACTGAACTTTAATCCCCCCCACGCCCCTGCGAAGATCAGCAGCGGAGTCACCATCAGGGCCAGGGTGAGCTGACGCCTCTCAGACGGTAGATCCCGGGGGGCGGGACGGCCGGTTTCAGGAGTCCGCATGGCACCAAATGGGCAGGAAGCCTCGCACAATCTGCATTGTGTGCAGAGGTCCGGCGTGACACGAACGCGCCGGGCTGAAACCGTGCCGGCAAGCTTCAAGATCGCCCCAAATGGGCAGAGGAAGCGGCAATAGGGACGTCCAACGAACATCCCCAGGACCAGAAGGGCGACTCCGGAGAGAACCATGAAGGTTCTGCCGCTCATCCTGAAAATCGGCACGAATGGGTCATACTGGCAGATGATGAAGGTGGTGCCTGTGGCGGCAAATAGCACACCGGCTCCGAGATAAATGAAGGGAAGGACGCTCAGACCCTGTTCCAGCCATGTGGGGACCTTCAGCGGCTTGACCAGAATCAGATCCTGCAGTGCTCCGTGGGGACAGACCCCCGAACAAAATGCACGCCCCGAAAAAAGCGCCACGGCAACAGGGAGGGCGAAAAAGGCGATGGCAGAAACCGGGGCTGCATATCCATTGTCAAATAGCGCCATGGCCAGATTCTGAACCGACCCGATGGAGCAGATGCAGCCTTTCCGGTAGAATCCAAAATAGATCAGGGAAAAGATGGAAAGGGCGATCAATCCCCGGCGCGAGCGGCGGGTGTAGATCAGCCAGAGGGCTGTGCCAAGAGCAGTGGCGAGCACCAGGGAATCCACATACTCCCAATAAGCAGCCCGCGGGCCGGGGGTGGTCATAGTGGGAACCTGATGGTTCGTTTCAACAAACTCAGGTGGTGGAAAACGGGGTTCAGCTGCCGCTGATAGGATAAACAGAAAACACGCAAGGATGGACCAACTGGAGCGAAACAGAGGAGCCGCACCACAAGATGCGAGCCCAGCCCAGCCAATCATTGACTTGGCTGCCTGATTGAAGAATGAACGTCCTTCCAGCATGTCAGTGGCTGATTGCCTTGAGCAGGTAAGGCTGGTTCACCGGAACACGACGGAAGGCGTCACCAGCACAGACCTTGGCGATCGCGCATTCGTTGCAGTTCAGGCATCGGTCATGACGGATTTGCAGGAAGAGCGATCCGTTTCCAAATTGATTGCACCCCTCGACGCATTTGGCGCAACCGATGCAGAGTCTCTCGTCAATCGTATATTCGTAGTATGGATCCTCGACGTAGGTTCGCCTGATCGCCGCAGTGGGGCATTGGCAATTCTCCGCACCGGTATTCAGGTCGTTTGGCGCAGGCTCAAAGTAGCCGGTGCAGAGCTGGCAGTATCCGCACATCGAGAACGCGTGCACGCACTTGACCGCTGACTGCTTGAGAACGCAACTGGTGGCGCAATTGCCGCACCGAACACATTTCTGCGGATCGATCTGCCAGACAGTTCCCCGGGCACTGGTGCGACCCACAAGAAGGCCGAGAAGCACTCCCCCTCCAGCCAGCGCGGCTGTCCTTGCCCCCTGGCGCAAAAAATGCCGGCGGTTCACCGGGCCTCCGGAAGAAGCCCCCGTGCTCATGCCTTCTCCTTTTTGAATTGGGGCGCCGTGGTCCCGGGAGCCGGAGCCTTCAATTTCATGGACCGGATTTCTCCGGTGACCAGATCCATGACGTAGATGACACCAGCCGCATCCACAGTGGCGTCCAACCCACCCAGCATCCCATCTGACCTGCGGGGTTGTCCGGGACGGGAGTTTTCAGGGAACAAATCCGGCGTGGCAACGACCCCCTCGAATTCCCCCTGGGCGGAATAAATCTTCACACGGGGGACCCCTTTTTCACAGGTGAGATGCCGTCCATCCGGAAGAAGGGCAAACCCGATGGGATTGCAGCAGCCACAAAAGCCCTCGATTGAACCGCCTGCCTTCCCCCAATGAAATTCGAGATCCCCTTCAGGTGTATAGACCTCAATCTGGTGCCTTCCACTATTGTTCACCCGCAGCAGGCCATCCCTTCCCAAGGCAACCTGCAGATAGGGGCTGGGAACCACGAGACCCGGCACGCCGCGAGCGGCATCCTTGACACCGATCCGGTTGCGCACCTGACCCTTTCGGTCGTAACGCCAGACAACACGGTTGCCTGCGTCGGCCGCATAGACATCATCCTTGCCCGCGGCCAGCCCGGAAAACCATGCTTTTTCCCCGGGGGAAGTCCATGTAGAGACAGGCTTTCCCTCAGCATCGAACACTTCCACGTGATCGGACATCGCCGCATAAATCAGGCCGTCCGGCGCAACTGCTACCGCCCGAACAGAGTCAGGGCAGGGGATGGAGCGAACTTCCGAACCGGACAAATCCAAAATGCGAACGGCTTTTCCACCCGCAACGTAAAGCAGGCCGTTGGCCGCAGCGCAAAAACGGCGTGGTTCGGTCTGGCGTCCGGGAAACAGGTTCGCTGTTTCATAAAGAACCAGCTTGGGATCCACCTTTCGAAGGTGATCCAGTTCCACCGCGAAGGGATTGGGGGCCTTGCCGGAGTCAGCCAGCCCTTTGGACGTTGAACTTAGGGCGACAGTCCCCAGAGCTAGCGTACCGACTCCTCGTGAGGCCGCTTTCAGGAAGCCCCGGCGTTTCATCATGGAATCATGTCTCATGACCGTGGGTTCCGGGGGGTGTTCTTTGCAGAAACTGCGGCTGGGAGGTTGCACTGGGAAAACTCCCCACACCCTCCGCAGATCCCCTGATTCACACAGGTCTGTTTTCGGGTTCCCGCGACAGCACCGACCACCGCCAGACAGGTCAGCAGCGTGTAACGACCTGCGGCTCGAAAAAACTCGCGCCTACTTCGATTCGGTTCCTGCATAACGCGCATGGGAATAACTCTATTGTCGCTCTTCCCTTAGCATCGCGCTCCCTTGAAAAACTTGCTAGAGCAGATTTGCCAAATGCTGTACTTTTTTTGCCCTCGCCATGACGAAAAGTGAGGAGTCGCATTGGAACTTCTGCCTTGATGCTGGCGCAGTCCAGAGTGCCATGTATGCGCCCTTCGGAATGATTAGTGAAGTCTATTCAATGTCCACACCGGCAGTACATATTTCTAACACTTATCCCAAACCAAGACCCTCCCGGAAGCATGAAGCAGTCGTAAAGAGTTTCACAACTCTTTGACTTGGATCAAATCATCTGGAGCAGGGCTGTGGCAATCTATACGTGTAAAGGGACCGGCAGGTCGCCGGACCATCGACAATGAAATTCAAAATTAACTGAGAAAAATATGTTTTGTTATCAATGTGAACAGACGACACGGGGCACCGGCTGCACGGATTTTGCCGTGTGCGGCAAGGATGAATCTTCAGCGGTGCTGCAGGACCTGCTCATCCACATCGCGAAAGGGGTTTCCCAATACGCACATCGAGCCGGCAAGCTCGGATCAAGGGACCGGGTTGTCGACATTTTCATTGTTGAAGCGCTCTTTACGACTGTGACCAACGTCAACTTTGATCCACTCCGCATCCAGGCGGTTCTGAACCGGGGTGTGAAGGTGCGCGAGGCGGCGGCCGATCTCTATCGGGCGGCGGCGAGCCGAGCCGGGGTGGAGGTGGAATCGGTTTCAGGTCCGGCCCTCTGGGTTCCGGCGCTGAGCATTCCCGAACTGGTCGCACAAGGGGATGCAATTTCGCTGCCAAACCGCAGGGATCGGGTCGGTGCTGACCTCGCCGGATTGCAGGAGTTGTTGCTGTATGGAGTGAAGGGGACGGCGGCCTATGCGGACCATGCAAGGGTCCTGGGGCACGAATCGGAAGAGACCTTTGCCTTCTTCCATGAGGCTATGGATTATCTGGCGCAGGACAATCCAACAGTGGATGCCCTGCTGGGGCTCTCCCTCAAGTGCGGAGAGATCAACCTCAAGGTTATGGCCATGCTCGACACCGCGCATACAGACGCCTACGGCCACCCCGTGCCGACGCCAGTGCGCGTGGAACCCGTAAAGGGCAAGGCAATCCTCGTCTCAGGCCATGACCTCAAGGATTTGGAGGAACTGCTGAAGCAAACTGAGGGAAAGGGGATCAACATTTACACACACGGTGAGATGCTTCCCGCTCACGGATATCCCAAGCTCAAGGCCTTCAAGCACCTCGTGGGAAATTATGGTGGTGCGTGGCAGGATCAGAAGGATGAGTTCGCCGACTTCCCTGGCGCAATCCTGATGACCACAAACTGCATTCAGGAGCCACAGACCAGCTACAAGGGCAGAATCATGACTTCCGGCCGCGTCGCATGGCCGGGTGTGCGCCACATTGGAAATGGAGACTTCACCCCGTTGATCGAGGCCGCACTAAGCACGCCCGGCTTCGAGACGGATGGTTCTGATAAGACCATTCTTGTTGGGTTTGGTCACCATGCGGTCCTCGGCGTGGCCGACAAGGTGATCGATGCCGTGAAAACCGGTGCGATCCGACACTTCTTCCTGATCGGCGGATGCGATGGGGCAAAGTCCGGCCGTGACTATTATACGGAAATGGCCGAGTCCGTGCCCAAGGATTGCGTCATCCTGACTCTGGCCTGCGGCAAGTATCGTTTCAACAAGCTGGATTTTGGAACAATTGGCGGCATCCCGAGGTTGCTGGACATGGGCCAGTGCAACGATGCCTACTCCGCAGTGCAGGTGGCGGTAGCGCTATCCAAGGCGTTTAACTGCGGGGTGAACGACCTCCCGCTATCGCTCATGATCTCATGGTATGAGCAAAAGGCAGTGGCCGTCCTGCTGACCCTCCTCTATCTGGGGATCAAGAACATCCGGCTGGGGCCGAGCCTTCCAGCCTTTGTCACTCCAACCGTGCTCAACGTGCTTGTGCAAAAGTTCAACCTGATGCCGAATGGCCGGGTGGACGCAGATCTCCAAGCCATATTGAAGCCTGCAGCATAACCTGCCATATAACCCCAGGTTCGATATCCCAACACGGCTTAACCGTGTTGGGATATCCTGCTTTCGAGGGGCAGTCACCCGTAATTCCTTGATTGGGTGCCCGTTCGAAACCTGTCCTTTCTGAGATAAAGGGGCGGACGAGATAAAAGGGGGAGCCTAGCCGGAGCAAGAGGCCCCAATGTCCTCAAACCGACCGGAGATAATACAGCAGCGGAGGGCAATGATGGCATTGGCTCCCCGGACCGACCAGCGCATCCCGGATTGTTTGAGTCGCTCGCCGATGACTGTGCGACAGCCGGGCTCGACGACACCTGAACCCACGAAAAAGAGTCTTTCACGATATTCCGCGCGGCGCATGCAGGAGGCGTTATTTTCAAAATAGCCCAGTTCCTTGCTCAGGGCCTTTCCAGCTTCGGGCGCACCCGGCAGATCTCTGCCAGCCTTGCCCACCAGCCGCCCGATATCGCGGGTCTCTAACAGGTCTCGCCAGGGTTTGGGGGAGATTCAGCCTTCGGACTCCTGAGGCTTTGGGCCATCAGGGTCAGATGCTCCCAGGCATGGAACAGGCTGACGATGTGCACCGTGCGGGGGAAGTGAGTCTGGGTGCTGGTGCGGTTGTAGCGCTGGCCATCGGTGAGCACGACAACCGTGATGGCCTGCCCCAGACCTCGCCGCAGCGCTTCGGCGTGGATACGCCAGCCAAAAAGGGTGCTCGACTCATTCGCGCCGACATAGCCCATCTTCCGCAGTTTTGTAAGTGGGTTCGTTGATTTTCAACGGTTTGTGCACATTTTTACCCGTTTTTCTGCACTACATTTTCGATGATTTTGCTGCGTGCCGGCAGCTGCAAACCCAGGCGGGCCAGCAACTTGGCCGCCATCCGGTCAGGTTTGGACACCGTGCGCAGACGCATCTCAACCCTCGCCTCCCCGACCCGCACCGGCGATACCACGTCCATCGACTTGATCGTGCCCATCTCCGCCGCCAGATGGCCCGCACAGGTGCCAAGTCCCTTGCCCTTCATCCACATCTCCAGCGTGCGCACTGCTCTACATCGCAAATCCGGCCAGAAACCATCGAGTTCCTTGGGGATTTGATGGATTCACGCCCCGAAAATCGACCAACCACGCCTCCAACTGCGGAAGATGGCCCAACCCTCACCTCCTACCCGATTGGAATAATGGCCCGGCATCGTGGGGCACCCGGCCTCCCGCACTGGACCTCCGTGCAGAAGAATCAGAGTCGAGACTCTTCGCTCCATGGGGACGGCCGGGCATCCAGAAGTGGATTTTGGATTGGGCAAAATCTGTGTTCATGTCTGGTTTGACACCCTGCGGTTTCAATCGTTATATTTCACGGCCTTTATATGAATCAAAATCCGCATGTTGCCGTGGTTGGTGCGACGGGTGCCGTTGGCCTTGAAATGATCAAGACGCTCGAGAAGCGTCATTTCCCTGCGGGGCAATTGACCCTGCTGGCTTCCGCCCGTTCCGTCGGGAAGAAGCTGAATTTTCGTGGTGAGGAAATCACCGTAAAGGAGTTGACCAAGGATTCGTTCAACGGAATCGACATTGCCCTGTTTAGCGCCGGTGGGAGCATCTCGAGGGAATTTGGCCCGATTGCGGTAAAAGCAGGTTGTGTGGTCGTTGACAATTCCAGTGCGTTCCGTATGGATGCGGATGTGCCGCTTGTCGTCCCGGAGATCAACGCAGCTGACATTCGCCTGCACAAGGGGATCATAGCCAATCCCAACTGCACCACGGCCATCACGTTGATGGCACTCTACCCGCTTCATGCAGCCTTCGGGTGCAAGCGGATTTTCGCATCCAGCTATCAGGCTGTTTCCGGAACGGGGGCGAAGGCTATTGCAGAATTGGAGCGCCAGGTCGATCAGATCGTCCACGGTCAGCCCGTGACCCGCGAGGTTTATCCACACCAGATTGCATTCAATGTCCTCCCCCATGTTGATTCCTTCCTCCCCACCGGATATACGAAGGAGGAGATGAAGATGGAGAACGAGGGAAGAAAGATCATGCACCACCCCTCATTTCGCGCCAGCGTGACGTGTGTGCGAGTGCCGGTTTACCGGGCGCACTCTGTCGCTGTGAGCGCAGAGTTTGAGAAGCCGGTGACTGTTGAGGCTGCCAGGGCGGTCCTGCGGAACGCCCCCGGCCTCCAGATGGTGGATGATCCTGCGCGGAACCAATATCCTTTACCGCTCTATCTTGCAGAACAATACGATTGCGCTGTGGGTCGGCTTCGCAAGGATTGTGCCTTGGAAAACGGCCTTGCATTCTGGGTTGCGGGAGATCAACTCCTGAAGGGTGCAGCTCTGAACGCGGTCCAGATCGCTGAGGAACTGCTGAAGGTTTAGTGACCTCCGGCACTGTTATCGAAGCAATATGGGAGGGACATCCATGTTCCTCCCATATTATTGACTTGCGACTCTCCGGGGGGGAAACCAACCGGATGACCTGAGGAGTGCAGGGCGGGCTAGAAGCAACCCGTCCGAAAAACCCTAAATCTTCTGGTCGAGTCCTACCTCTTGGATGGCTGGGGAGCTGCAGTTGCTCCCTTCGTGAATGCGTCAACTGTCTTGATCCCGGCTTCCTTTGCGGCATCCATGACCTTCACGATCTGACCAAATGGGGCCGATTTGTCCGCGCTGATCGCCAGATGCATATCGGCGGTCTTACTTGCCAGTGCGCTCAATTCCTGCTTCAGCCGGTCAACGGTCACCGGCTTTGAATCTGGACCCAGTCGCAAATTTCCCTGAGGATCAATGGTCACCACAAGGGGCGTCTTCTCGCTTGCACCGGGTTTTTGAGATTGGGAGGACTCCGGCAGTGCCAATTTCAGTGCCGGCTGCTGCTTGAGCGTGGTTGTGACGAGCAGAAAGATCAGGAGCACGATCAGAATGTCGATCAGCGCAACAATGATGATGCCCGGCGGCTGTCGGCGTTTTTTGATGAAGAAGCGCATGTGGGTCTCAGCTCCTTGCTGAATCACGATACTGGCGACGAATGAATTCCGCGCAAAGGGTCTCCATCTCCACGGCAATGGTCTCCACTTTCTTGGTGTAGTAGCTCCAGAAGATCAGTGAAGGGATCGCGATCAGCAAGCCGAGCAAGGTCGCATTCAATATCAGGGCGATCCCCTGGGCAAGGTGCGCCGCATCGTTCAACCCGGCCTGACCGATCCCACTGAACAGTGTCATCATGCCGGCGATCGTTCCCAACAAACCAAGAAGCGGTGCGATACCCACGATGATCTCCAACACGACAAGACCGCGCTCCAGACGGGTGATTTCATGCCGTGCTCGCGACTGGATGGCATCCACATTATCCGCCTTCGGCCAATCGAGATGATCTATCGACATCAGCAGAAGGCGGCTCATCGGAGATTCATGCTGCTGGCAGACGCGGCGCAGCATCGGGATGTCCTCCGATGACTGGCACGACTCCACCGCAGACTCCACCTCGGGCGGAACGACCTTGCCCCAGCGCAAAGCCAGCCCACGCTCGATCACAAACGCCATCCCCACTACTGAGGTCAGCACCAGCAATCCGTATACGACGTATTCCATAATTCAATTCAGCGATCAGTTGTAATAAAAGGTAAATTGGATGTTTCGAACCTCTCCGGCAAGACGACGCATGTCTGTGGGCCAGGCTGCGTAGGGGGAAGGGTCAAGGATTGCCTTTTGGCACAGCAGACCAAGCACCTCACCGGCCGTGTTCTCCGCGACGCTCATATCGCTGATCCTCCCATCCGCATGAAGTTTGAACTGCAGAACGACCCTCCCGCGGCTGTCCGAAGCATAGTCCCTCTCATACAGGAGTTCGTTCCAGCGTGATTCCACCGCATTCACCAGCGCAGCATCATAGGCTCCGAATGCGGTCATCTTCGTGTCCAGCGAGGAGATATCGAGACGCTGGCGGACACCGCCATCCTGTTTGATCTTCTGGCCGGATGCCTGGCTGTTCGGTTGGCGGGCCAGAGCCTCCTTGATTGTGCGGGGCCGGGGCCGGGTCGCCTTGCCATCATCCCGGGTCGGATTCGGATCGGGCCGGGCAATGGTAAGATCTCCCGCGGTGATCCGTTTCTGCTCGACCTCCTCCTCCTGCTTCTGCGCCACGGGGGCAGGGCGGGTGGGCTGCAGTGGCACGAACTTCTCCTTCTCCTTTGGCGCGTCCTCCGTGCGAAGCACCTTTTCCTGCTGGCCCGAAATTTTTGGTATTGAGGTGTCCTTTGCGGGGTCCGGATTTGCCGCACGGGAATTTTTGTCAGAGTAAGTGGTGGCCTTCTCTGGCGGACTTTCGACAGCCTGTGCCGGGCTCACATGGACGAACATAAGAGGCGGCTCCTGCGCCTGGCGTGGCGGCGGGGGCTGCTGCTTTTGCAGGAGTTGGGTGAGCAGAGGGGGTTGGAGGCGTGGCGGCATTCGCATCCTCTCCCACACGTGATGTTTCTTGCCGTAGGTATAAGTACCGAGGCAAAGGATGTGGAGCAGCACAGAAACCACCAAAGCACTCATCAACCGGGAACGCCCGGCTGGTTCTGCTCTCAATGATGGGGTATGCATCTCAATTGCTGCCACGGGAAACCAATGTGTAACACATCGGCCTCCCGGGCAACTGCTCAATCTAGAGTCCGCCACTTGGGGAGGTGCTGCTCTGACCGTGCCTGAGCCCGTGAGGCCCCGTTTCCCCGGGGAGGAATGACAGGACTGGGGACCTTAAGCGATGGATGCTTCAGAGTGACTTCATGGCAACATCCAGTGCGTCGTGCAGCGACTGCATGCTCTCCGGGGTTTCATCCCCCATGTTGGATATGCGGAATGTGGTTCCCTTGATCTTTCCGTAGCCACCATCAATGAGATACCCCTGGTCCTTGACCAGTTTCTGCAGCTTCGCCACATCGACGGTTCGCCCGCCCGGCTTCGCCCCGTTGTTAACGCAAGCGAGGGTGATGGAGCCAAACCCGGGTTCCGCGAAAAGGGTGAAGCCATGCCGTGCCGCCCAATCCAGAGTCATCTGGTTGGTGCGGGCATGCCGGGCAAAGCGCGCATCCAGCCCCTCAGTGTAAATATCATCCAATTTGGATGCCAGTGCATAAACATGCCCGATGCTGGGGGTGCTGGGAGTCATGCTTTGCTCGGCGTTCTTCTGAAACTCGACAAAATCGAAGTAATAGCCTCGATCGGCGGCTGCAGCGGATTTCGCGAGAGCGGCAGGGGAACAGGCGAACACAGCCGCGCCGGGGGGCAGGGCGAAGGCCTTTTGCGTCCCCGCGAGCAGAACGTCGATCCCCAGCTCATCAAACTTGATCGGAACTGCCGACATGGAGCTGACGGAGTCCACGATGAACATCACGTCCGGGTATTTTGTCTTCAGCGCCGCGATCTCTGCGAGCGGACTCATAACCCCGGTGGAGGTTTCATTATGGATCAGGGTAAGGGCGTCAAAACCGCCTGTGGCGAGCTTGCGATCGACATCCTCGGCCCGGATGGGGGAACCCCATGGCACCTGGAGAGCTTCAGCCTCCTTGCCGCAACGCCGGGATACATCCAGCCACTTGTCGGAGAACGCTCCGCACATGCAGTTGAGAACCTTTTTGGAGACAAGGTTCCGAATGGCGCCTTCCATCACTCCCCATGCGGAGGATGTGCTGATGTAAACCAGCTGTTTGGTGTATAGGAGTTGTTGGAGTTGGGGTTGGATGCGGGCATAGAGGTCCTTGAACCCTTGGCCACGATGGCCGACCATCGGGGAGCAAAATGCCCGAAAAGTCTTTTCGCTGACTTCAACCGGTCCTGGAATATGTAGTTTTACGTGTCCCATAAAAATCCTGAAAATCATTGTTGAGGAGGCCTCCAAACGCAAGGGCATTTGCAGGAAAAACCACCCCCCCAAACTTGGCTTCAGCTTGGTCCGGCACCCATGGTATGCGCAACAACACTCCATTCATGATCAGGAGGATCAGATTCAGTGTGCTTCAAGCCAGGTTTTTCCAGTCCCGATCTCCACCAGGATGGGAACCCGGAGAGGCATGGCGGTCCGCATCTTTTCCTCCACCAGGCACCGCAATTCCGTCTCCTCCTGCTTTGGAAGTTCAAACACGAGTTCGTCATGCACCTGGAGCAGGAGCCGACTGCGCAGGTCCCTCCGGGAGAGTTCCTGCTGAATGTTGATCATGGCCAGCTTGATCATGTCCGCTGCCGAGCCCTGGATAGGCGCGTTGATCGCGTTGCGCTCAGCGGCGCCGCGAACAGTGGCATTGGAAGAATTGACATCCCTGAGGTGTCGGCGGCGTCCGGTGACGGTTTCAACGTAGCCATGGTCCCGGGCAAATCGGACGGTCTGATCCATGAATTGCTGGATGCCCGGGAACTGGCTGAAATATTGGTTGATGATTTCCGACGCCTCCTTGCGGGGAATGTGCAGCCGCTGGGCAAGGCCGAAAGCGGAGATTCCGTAGGCGATTCCATAGTTTACCATCTTGGCCTTGCGCCGCATCTCGGGTGTCACCATCTCCGGGAAGACGCCGTAAACCCGTGCAGCGGTGGTGGTATGGACATCCGCCCCTGTCCTGAATGCCTCAAGCAAGGCTGGTTCCTGGCTCAGGGCGGCGATGATCCTGAGTTCGATCTGGCTGTAATCAGCTGAAAGCAGGAGATCGAAACCATCCCCCGGGATGAAAGCCTTGCGGATCTCCTGACCGCGCTCCGTGCGGATGGGGATGTTCTGCAGGTTGGGGTTTTGCGAATTGAGCCTGCCTGTGGAGGTGGCGGCCTGATTGAACGTTGTATGGATCCGCCCGGTGCGGGGTGAAATCTCCAGGGGCAGCGCATCGGCGTAAGTGGACTTCAGTTTGGACGCCGCCCGATGGTTCAGCAGCAGCTGAATGATCTCATTGTCAGGCGCCAATTCAGCCAGTGTCTGTTCATCTGTGGAGTATTGACCGGTGCGGGTCTTTTTTGGGGCTGGCCCGATTTTCAACTTCTCGAAGAGAATCTGCCCCAGTTGCTTGGGGGAATTAATGTTGAACTCGGCCGCATCAGCAACGCCCCCGGCTTCCGCCAGCTTGTGGATTCGGGATCCAAGCTGGTTGATCTCAAGTGAGAGGAGCGCTCCAAATTCATTCAGGGCGTGGGCATCCACCCGGATGCCTGAGATTTCCATTTCGGCCAACACCGGTATCAAAGGGGATTCGATCTCATAAAAAACGCGATGCTGGCCCCGCTCCTCCAGAAGAGTCTTGAGGGTTGCGGAGATCTCATTCTGGAGGATGGCGGTTTCGACAGCGGCCATGGCACGGTCTGAAAATTCGACAGGTGTTGCCAGATCCAACTCCCCCGCAGTCCCCGGAACAGTGACTGGCATTGGCACATAGCCAAGCAGGGTCGTGGAAAGATAGTCGAGACTGTGACGCATCTCCGGTTCCACGAGACTGTGGGCGATCATGGTGTCGAACAGTCTGCCGCGGATGGTGATCCCCTCATTCTTCAACCGGATCAAATGGGGCTTCAAATCATGGCCGATGATCTCCAGTTGCGGCGAGCCCAGCAACGCTCCTAGAGCCTCCACGAAGCCACGCCGTTCCTCCTGAGGCCGATTCAGGGGAACAAAACACCCGGATCTTCCACCCAGACTGAATGCGAATGCGGACATTTTTGAGCCGGTCGAGTCCGGTCCATCCGCAACGGTATGGATCGAAATGAATGCCCCATCCGCTGCCTCCTGCTCAATACTGCGAAGTTCTTCCGGAGTGTTGACGGTCCGCAGCTCAATCGGGAGTTCAAGAATGGATTTCAGGGTGGTCCCAACCGGTGGTCCAGACCTGGATGCTGAGCCTGACTGAGCCACTGTGACATCAGTCAAACCGGTGGGATCCGAAGGAGCATCCAGTGTAAATTGCGGTGTCGATGCCCCGGGGGTGTGAGTCATGACAGATTGTCGGGGCTCAGCTTTTTGAGTCAGGTTGAAGTTCTCACCGAAGACACGCCGTCCGAGGGAATTAAACTCAAACTCGACGAACATGTCGGCGAGCTTCTGGTCATCGAACGGTTTTACCTCCAAATCGTCCAGTTTGAACGGAATGGGCACATTACAGATGATCGTCGCCAGTTGCTTTGAGAGGATCGCCAGCTCCCTGTTCTTCTCAACATTTTCCCGGATCTTACCCGTAAGCTTGTCACTGTTCGCCAGAAGGTTTTCCAAGCTGCCGAATTGGGCAACCAGTTTCATGGCCGTTTTCTCACCAATGCCCGGGACACCTGGTATGTTGTCCGAACTATCCCCCATCAGTGCCAGAATATCCACCACCTGGGAGGTGTGCTCAATTCCCCAACGTGCCCGGATCTCAGCCACCCCGAGGATCTCAACTGAATCCCCCATACGGCCTGGTTTGTAGAGGAATGTCTCGCCATTGACCAGCTGGCCGAAATCCTTGTCGGATGTCACCATGTATGAGGAGAAGCCCTCAAGGTGTGCGGCAGATACAACGGTGCCGATGATGTCATCGGCCTCATAGCCATCAAGGATCAGTATCGGAACCCGCATTGCCTCGAGCATGCGCCGCACATGCGGCAGGGCGGCCGCCAGATCCTCCGGCATGGCTTCACGGTGTGCTTTGTATTCAGGGTAATCGACGTGCCTCTGGGTAGGTGCCTGGGTGTCGAATGCGACCGCCAGATGGGTTGGGTTTTGCTTTTTCCTGATGTCCAGTAGCGTTTGCGTGAAACCAAACAGGGCGGATGTGTTCGCTCCCTTGGAGTTGAAAATGGGCCGGGATGCCAGCGCAAAATGAGCGCGGTAAACCAGAGCCATGCCGTCCAATAGGAACAATTTCTTAGACATGTCGACATCCTACCCCCGGATCTCCTCATTCGCCCACATTTTTTCCAGCCATCCCCCGACTGAGCAGGAATTGGGATCTTCGATTTGCACAGCCTGTTGAATCCCAACCACGCAATCGGGCGGGGAACATCGCTGAAAATTCGGAGCAAAATCCCCCAAATGGGGGATGGACATTCTCAGAAATTGTTTTTAGGGTTAGATCAAATCCATTTGTGACTTCTGGGAACTCCATATCTGTTGGGGTAGGGCTTGAATGTCGTGTTCGGCATTCCGGGTGAGTCAAGGTTCTCAGAACAGCAATTACAAAACAGAATAATCACTATGAAGAAATCCATTTATTTCCGGCCACTATTCCGGTCCTGTCTGGTGGCTGCCATTGGAGCATCCTTTGCCCAGCAAGTCTCGCGGGCTGCGGACATAATCTGGTCCGGGGGAGACGCCACTGCGAACTGGTCGGCGGCTGGGAATTGGTCTGGTGCCGCCCCTGTAAATGGGGACAACATCATTCTCAGCGGAAACAATCAGACGATCAATACGAACGATCTGACCGGCCTTTCCGCCGGATGGCTTCAATTTGCAAATGGTGATTTCTGGATTTACGGCAACAACTTGTCCGTGGGCGGACTTACCAATATTGGGGGGAATAATGTTCTCTACATGCCGATCACGCTGAGCGCAGCAGTCAATTGCGATGTTGCCCCCGGGAGTTCACTTTCCGTCTCCAACACAACCAGTTTGGGATCCTATCCCCTTGCGGTTGTTGGGGAAGGCGATCTGGTTCTGGCGGGCGTGGTATCGGGAACAACGGGAATCACCAAATCCGGAAACGGAACATTCACACTCGCAGCGTTAAACACCTATGCGGGCGGACTGACCGTCAATATGGGTACAGTCAATGCAAATAGTGCCAACGCCGCAGGCAACGGCAGTGTGGGTAGCGGCAATTTAGTGGTGAACAACGGAGGCATGGTCTCAGTGAACATGGACAATGCGCTCCTGGGGCAGGGGGCGACGGTGGCCCCACCACGCAGCGTCACGATCAATGCCGGCGGCACCGTCTCCACCGGAGATCGATCCGGACACATGGCTGCATTGACGCTGAACGGGGGAACCTTGGGGGCATCGACAGCCCGGAATGACTACGGCAACTGGAACCTCGATTATGGCGTGAGCACCCCGGGCAACGGATCCTCTTCCACAATCTCCGGTGGCAATGTGACCCTCGGGCAAACCGGCGGGACGATCTTTAATGTGGGGGCAGGAGACACTTTGACCGTGGCAAGTGTGATTGCCAGGACAACCTATGCCACTGACGCGGGGTTGATCAAGAACGGTGCGGGCATCCTCGATTTGTCCACCGACAACACCTACCAGAGTTCGACAATCGTGAACGCAGGCACACTGCGTCTGAGCAGTGCACAGGCAGTGGGAAGGACACCATTGATCAACGTCGGGAGCGGGGCTGTTCTGGATGTGACCACAGTCGGATTCACCCTGAACACAAACCAGATGCTGGCCGGATCCGGCACCATCCTCGGGAGCTTCAGCGACAATAGTCCGGCGATTATTACCCCCGGGGGGAACGGCGCGGCGGGCACCCTCACCTTCGACTCTCTTTACCTGAGTGGGAATCTGTCGCTGAACATTGATCTGGCAAACACGACGACGGCGGGTGGGGCCAATGATCTGCTCGTGGTGACAAATCTCACACTCGCAGGATCGGGAATTGCGACCAACACCGTCAGTTTTGGATTCGTGAACGGGGCCCCTGTGGTGGGTGGCGTTTATACTTTGGTCAAATACGTCAATTACAACGGGCCCTCGGTCATAGTGGACACCCTGGCGTCCGCCCCGACCCGCTACACCTTTACCTTCACAAACGACACAAGCGCAAGCGCGATCAAAGTCATTGTGGGCGGCAATCCGGCGGCTCTGGTCTGGAAGGGGGATGCCATCAACAACTATTGGGATATCGTTTCCACCCCGAACTGGTTGAAGGGAGGCTTGACGGATCGGTTTTATCAGGCGGACAACGTAATCCTGAATGACACAGGGAGTTCCTCCCCCTCGGTTAATATCGTCACTCCGGTAACCCCGTCATCAGTCCTCGTGGATGCAACGAAGGATTACACACTGGCTGGCAGCGGTAAAATCACCGGCAACGCGAGCCTGGTGAAGAGCAATACGGGAAGTCTTCTTCTCCTGACGGACAATGATCAGACTGGCACGACCCGCATCGAAGGCGGAACGATGGTGGTCGGCAACGGCGCAACATCCGGTCTACCCGGGGCAGGGGCTATTGTTAATAACGGCATGCTCGTGTTCAACCGTTCTGATTCTCCGACGCTATCCAGCCCCGTGAGTGGCACCGGGAAGATGGTCAAGTTCGGGGCCGGGACAGTGGTCACGGCGGTATCGAACACCTTCACAGGAAGTCTCACCATCAGCAACGGTGGTATTCAACTCGGCAATATCACGTCTGGTTCCGCTGGATTCCCGGGATCAATTACGAACTATGGACTGCTGGGAATCCGTGGCACCAACTCGACAAATATCCGTGGGCCAATCACCGGAACCAGCGGAATTCAGCTGTTCGGGACCAACTCAGTCCGGTTGGGTAATGTCAATCTCGTAGGGACTGCCGCCATAGAAGTCGGCAATAACAACGGGACTGCTGGCAGACCGGAACTTGTAGTCGCTGATGGTGACAAGGTCACCGTTGGACGGTTGTTTGCAGGTCAAACAGGCAGTTATAATGGGAACGTCACCCAGACTGGTGGGGCGCTCACCATTACAGACCTGACCGAGACGGAAGGTCCGATGCGGTTGGGTCATTGGCCTACGGAAACAAGCACCTACACCATGTCCGGCGGCCAGTTGGTGATCACGGGTGGGCCGAATGCCCGGATATCCCTGGGCATTGATGGGACCGGTGTGTGGAATATGTTGGGGGGCGTTGCAACCGTTTCACGTATTGATGTGAACGGGAGAAGTGCAACAGGCGGTGGCTTCCTCAATGTGACAAACGGCACGATTCTGGTGGGTGCCGGGGGAATCAATGGATTTGCTCCCTACACGATGAACCTTGCGGGTGGCACTCTGGGCTCGATTGCAAACTGGACCAGCGCCATCACGAATACTCTGGCAGGGACTGTGACGTTCGACACCGGTCCCTATGCCATCACCTTGAGTGGACCTTGCATTGGAGCCGGTGCCATTAGCAAGACCGGCGCAGGGGCTTTGAATCTCAATGGGGCATCCTCATCCACGGGGGCACTGACCGTTCAGGCAGGGACGCTACAGGGATCCGGAACCTTCTCCGGAAACATCAATGTGCAGGCACCGGGTGCCATTTCGGCAGGTGCCACACTCGCGACGGGAACCCTCACGGCCAGCAATGTGACCCTCACGGCCGGAGCTTCCGTGGCCATAGACCTCTCTTCCACCGCCGCCACAAGCGACCTCCTTACCGTTAAGGGGAACCTGACCTTGGACGCCGCCACACCATTGGCTCTCAACTTCCTCGGCGGCATACCCTATAACGGCGGCACCTACACGATCATTACAAACTGGGGGACCCGGACCGGCAGCCTGACTTACGCCAACCCCACACGCTATTCCGTCAATCTGGATCAGACCAATCCGAAGCGTGTCCAGGTGACTTTCTCCGGCTCCAACGCCGCACTGGTCTGGCGCGGGGATGTGAACAACTTCTGGAACTCCAACGCCGATGCGAACTGGCTGAACGGGAACGTCGCATCGAGTTACCTTCAGAATGATGCCGTCGTTTTCGACGCCAACGGTATTGGGACTCCGAATGTGACACTTGCTGCCGACATGACGCCAGCGAGCGTGACGGTGAACTCCAGCGGCGACTATTCCCTGTCCGGTGGAGCCATCACCACCGTCGGCAATCTGGTCAAGAGCGGGTCTGGAACATTGACCCTTGCAAACAGCAACGCCTTTGGAACCACAGTTCTGAACTCGGGGACAATTCAAGTGGGCAATGGCGGCACAAGTGGCACACTCGCCGGAAACATCGCCGACTTCGGATCGCTGGTGTTCAACCGTTCCGATGCATCGGTTTCCTCCAGCCTCATCAGCGGGCCCGGTAGCTTCACGCAGGCGGGTTCGGGTGTTCTGACTGTTCTGGGAAACAGCACTTTTTATGGCGGGGCAAGAATCAATCCTGGAACAACTGTTCAAGTCGGCAACGGCCTGGCAGCTGACAGCGGACTGCTTGGCAACGGTCCAATCAACAACTTCGGGACTCTGGTCTACAACCGGGCAGGCTCCCCGGTCCTCAATGCGCCACATACGGGCAACGGTGCGATCAACTTCCTGGGAGTTGGCTATATTGGTCAGAGCTCCTATCAGTTGGCCGGCACCAACACCTTCACCGGGCCAGTCAGCCTTTCCAACGTGCGGCTTTATAGCGCCATCGGCGGTATGGGATTGGGTAATCCCGCCATCATCACTGTCCCGACCGGCAGCCAGATCTATGCTGTCGCTGCAAGTTTCAGCTCGGTTGCAAGCATTCCCCTGTCACTTTCAGGGGCAGGGTGGCAGGAAAGCGCCGGGTATGTTGGAGCTCTGCGGCTCCAGAACGGCATGAATTGGGCCGGGCCGATCACACTGAATGGAAATACCAGAATCAGTGCATACGACAACGCTCTTTCCAACGTGATTTCCGGGACCATCAGCGGAGCCTACGAGGCTGAATTCGGACTTAACGCCTCCGGCTTCCTGTCGCTCGCCCCGAGCTCTCCGAACAGCTTTTCCGCTCTTCGAGTCAGCCCGGGAACACTCTGGCTGGATAACGCCAATGCGTTGCCTGCTGGCATCCCCCTTATCATCAACGGCGGAAATCTCAAGTTGAATGGACAGAGCAGTTCAGTGACCGACATCGCATCCCCCGTTGCGGGATCCGTCCAGAACGGCAGCCTGACCACCCCGGCCACGCTGACAGTGAATCCATCGAGTGATGCCTTGTTCACAGGCACATTTGCTGATGGTGGGCCGCAGACCCTGGCATTGGTAAAGAATGGGAGTTCCGTCCTGGCTCTCACCGGATTGAGCACCAATCAGGGAGGTGTCACCGTAAATGGTGGTGTTCTGGCCCTCCGGGCTGGTGGGGGAAGCGGAGTCATTCGTGGATCGGTCACGATGCAACCCGGAACACTCCTGCTCTCACAAAACAACGACTCGCTGGGATACAACGGCGGATCTTCCCAGGTCACCAACCTCACTCTGAATGGCGCATCATTGATTCACACACCCGGAAACAACCTGACCTTCTGGAACAATTCTGTGGTTAACATGAATGGTGCCTATGTGGCTGCCACCAACGTGGGGGGTCGTATTGACCTTGGCACAGGCGCAGCTGTCAATGTCCTGGCAAGCGCAAACAGTTCCGTAATCGCAGGAGCAAGTCTCTACTTGCGTCAGGGGAACACGGTGTTCACCGTCGCTGATGGTGCTGCTCAGGATGATCTTTTGGTCACCGCACCGATCACACAGGCCGCCGCCAATTACAGTTTGACCAAGAATGGCGCTGGGCGGATGAAGGTCACAAACGGGTTTGGGCCGAATGGAGCCGTGACCGTCAACGGTGGATCCCTCGTCCTGTCGGGTCCTGCCAGTGTCTTGACCAATTCAGGAGCCATCACCCTGGAGTCCGGCACGACGCTCGATATTTCCTCACCGGGAGCCTGGACCATGGCCGCCAATCAGATCCTGCAAGGCAGCGGCACGGTTGTTGGCAATGTGACTGACAATTCGGGCACAGTAATCCGCATGGGGACTTCTGTGGGAACCCTGACCGTGTCCGGTGGCCTCTCCGTCAGTGGTGCCGGGAGCCTGACGTTTAAACTAGGGAACACAACGGCCGTGGGAGGCACAGCCAACGACCTCATCCAGGTGAACGGCAACCTCTCCCTGAGCGATGTTGCAACAGCTGTCAACTTCACGTTCCTCAACGGGTTGCCCGCCTCGGGAACTTACACCCTGATCAAATACACCGGAAGCCTGTCCGGGACAGCCGCCGGATTGACCAATTATTCGGGCAGTCTCGCGACTTTCAGTATCGATACCGCCAGCAAGGCCGTCAAAGTGACGTTCAATGCGCCGGGCAACAGCCTGGTGTGGCAGGGTGATAGCGGTGCGAATGCCTGGGATTATGAGACGACCTCGGTGAACTGGTTTGATGGCAGTTCCAACACCAACTTCAACCAGTTGGACGCCGTCCGCTTTGATGATACCCGGACGACGGCGAACACCAGCGTCAGCATCGTAGGATCCGTTTCTCCGTCCAGCATCACCTTTGACAGCATTAACAACTACTCGATCATCGGAAGTGGTAAGATCACCGGTGTGGGAAGCATCACCAAGAACAATACCGGAACCACCACTCTGGGAACAGTCAATGAGTTGGCCGGCCCGGTGAATGTCAACGCCGGAACACTCGCCCTTGGCATCAATGATTCCTATGTCAATGCGACTACCGTCACGGTTGCCAACGGAGCCGCGTTCAACTTCGGTGGAATGAACGACAATGTCATTGGGCGGGGGCATGACTTCGTCATCGCCGGTCCCGGACCTGACGGGCAGGGCGCTCTCAGGAATGAGACCTACGACATCTATGAGTATGCGAACGTCTCCAACTTGACCCTCAATGCGGATTCCGTCCTCGGCGCAGGGGCGAACACCCGCTGGGATATCGGGCCGGCCGTCAACAGCAAGGTGGATGGTAAAGGGTTCTCCCTCACCAAGGTTGGCGATGGCACGATCAACATGCGTGTTCAGACCCTCACCAACCTGAGCAGCATCACGGTCTCAAACGGAACATTCTTCTACGAAAGCTATGATCAAACGAACTCCTGGACCGCCACCACCACGAATTTCGTGAAACCCGGGGCGACCCTCTCAGCCTATGGCGCACGGCAAATCAACATGCCGATCGAGCTGGATGGCGCCAAGATGGCGAGCCGCAACAGCACCCCGACCTGGCTCGGGCCGGTTCAGATCAGTTCCGCATCGGTCTTCAACAACAGCCTGCCGCAGGTTTTCTCCGGCGTCATCTCCGGTCCGGGCGCGCTGTGGATTGATGGCGGGACGGCTGCGATAACCCTCTCAAATGCGAACACCTACTCAGGTGGGACAGTGATCAGCAACGCCCCAGCCAGTACGCTTGGAGCAGGTGCGGTCGGAACGGCTGCGTTGCTTGTAAGGAATCCATCAGCATTGGGAACCGGTAGCGTCACGATCAACGGAACAGGCTACGCGAGCCTTGCCACCAACGCATTCTTCTTTGCCACGAATGTGCTCCGCCCGCTGGAAATCAACGTCTCCAGTGGCGGCGTTGTGGCAAATTCGATTGTTCTGCCATCCTCAACGATCACGAACGTTGCCATTCAAGGTAGGGATGCGAGCAGCATCTTCACCCTCTCGGGCAGGATCAGCGGCGGTTTCGTGGGCATGACAAACTGGTTCGACAACAGTTCCGGGGCAGTCGGCGTGATCCGCTTGAGCAATCCGGCGAATGACTTTGTCGCATCCAGAATTTTCCTGAACCGGGGAACTCTGGCCCTCACAGCGGATGCCCTGGGGGCTCCCGGAAACATTCTGATTCCCGCCGCCAGCAGCACGGTCCGGTTTGATTCGCCCATGACCCTGTCCCACACGCTCAACGCGGTGAATAACCCGACCTATCTGGACATGTTCGGCGACAACAACGGCGATGGAATTCAGGACACCGTGAACCCCGTCACCATTGGGGGCTTGATCAGTGGTGCGGGAACCATCTACCCACGGGGAACCAACGGCACCATGACGCTGACAGGAGCAAACACCTTCTCCGGTGGGTTTGAGCTGCAGCAGCCGCTGACCCTGCAGGTGGCCGCAGTCACCAACCTCGGCACTGCCTATGTCGCAATCAAGTTTGGCAGCACCCTGCGCTACACCGGCAGCGGCAGTGAGACGATGACCCGCACCATATGGATGGATAGCGGCAGTGGCGGTTACATCGACATCCAAAACGCGGGCGCCAGCCTGACTTGGAATCCCGGTGGCGGCACGGCGAACCAGGATTTTACGAAGATCGGGGCGGGGGCTCTGACTTACGGTGGCGTCATCAGCGGAAACGCCGTGGTTCGGGTCAATGGCGGAACGTTGACCCTCTCGGGAGCCAGCACCTACCTCGGGCCCACATTCGTGAACTCAGGTAAGCTATTCGTCAATGGTTCCCTGCCTGCCGCCAATGCGGTCGTGGTTGCCTCTGGCTCAACCCTTGGTGGAACGGGAACGATCAACTGCCCTGTTGATCTCCAGACCGGCAGCTTCCTCAGGCCGGGCGTAAACGCCATTGGCATGCTCACGATAAACAGTCCCCTCACACTCGGTGCCGGTTCCTCCACCTTCATGGAGATGGATGGCGGTGCCGCTACCTGTGACAGGGTGGCGAGTGCCAGCACCGTGACATATGGAGGCACTCTGACGGTCAACAACCTCGGCGCCACACCGGCAGCTGGCACCAGGTTCAAGCTCTTCAGCGCCGTGGATCGGCTGGGAAGTTTCAGCTCCATCTCCCTGCCCACACTCCCACCGCCTCTGACCTGGAGCAACAGTCTTGCCATCGATGGCAGCATCACCGCTGTCCTGGGAGTCAACACGACCCCGACCAACATCACTGCGGTTGTCAGCGGCGGCAACTTGAACATCTCCTGGCCGTCCGACCACACCGGATGGCGCCTGGAGGTTCAGACCAACTCCGTGGCCGTCGGCATCAGCACCAACTGGGTCACCGTGCCAGGTTCCACCACAGTGAACTCCGTGGCTGTTCCGCTTGATCCGGTGAACCCCACAGTGTTCTATCGGTTGGTCTATCCTTGATTAAAACCCAGGGCAGATCATCGAGCCAATGTTGCGGGGGCAGTCCACAGGATTGCCCCCGCATTGTTTTGGGGAGGAAGGGTTGGGGCACGGGAAACCATTCCGAACTGATGTCCACGCTTCAAGCACAGACACCGAATAGACAATGGATTACGGAGCCTGAATTCAGGTCCCGACCCGGCGTGCAGATCACACCCGGCGTCACTCGTTGTGTGGAATTTGGATGGTACTGCCTCCGATAAACTCCCTGAGCAGGGCATCCCCCGGGATCAAGTCCAGCCCCGTGAGTTGCTCCATGGGCAGCCCTGCAATGGAATCCAACAATGATCGGAGCCGGTCCAGACGGATGTGGGCATCCAGGAAGCCGGGGTAGGGGAGAAGGTCCTCTATTCTTGGGAGAAGGGAACCCGGCCCATCAAAGAACGGTTTCAGGGCGGGCAGTTCAAAAGGGAATCCGCCGTTAATCACATGATCCGCCAGCCCGGACAGAGGGATGATGCTGAAGAGTTCCCCCACACGCACATAATGCCAATGCAGAAGCGTGAGCAGGGGGGAATGGTTTCTATGTCTGGCATCGCGGAGCATCCGCCTCAGAAGTCGCACATCGGTAAAACGGGTCAGCCTGCGGTCCGATCCATCCCCTTCGAGGAGGGCGTTCTGATTTTCGATGTAAAGGGTGAACTGGAACTTGGGATCAATCCCCTCGGTGATTGGCGGATAAAGCCCATGCAAACAATCGAGAAGCAGGATCTGGTCAGGCTCAAGCCTGATAGGCTTGGGTGCCAGCCGTCGCCCCTCCTTAAAGCTGTAAACAGGCTTTTCGATCGTCTTCCCCTCCAGCAACTCCTTGAGATGCTGGTTGAGAAGCTGAATGTCCATCGCCTCGGGGGTTTCGTAATTCCTGTCGTTGATCCAATCCGTGGGATGTTCGACAAGGGACCAGAAATAATCGTCCAGATTGAGCATCAGGAATCGCAACCCCTTCCTCCGAAGCCGCTCAGTCAGCTTCACCGTCGTCGTGGTCTTGCCCGAGGAACTGGGTCCGCTCACCCAGATCATCCGGAGCGGATCCCCCGCGTTGATGCGGCCGATAACCTTGGCCTCTGCCTCGTCGAGAGATGCCTCATACGCTGCGAGGGAGGACTCCACCAGTGTTCGTGTGCGGCCGGTCCGGACGATCTCATTCAGACCCTCCACCGTGTGGCATCCGAGCTTTTCGTTGGTCTCGAGAGTGTCCTGTATTCCCTTGGCAGGGAACCCGTTACCCCCAAATGCAGAATTTGTGATTGAACCTTCCCGCAGCCAGTGGCGTCCCCAGCGATAGCAGGCAAAGGCATCCGCCGTGTTTTGGAAGCCATAGCTGTGCAGGGTGTGCAACACCTCATCCTGGATCGTTTCTATGGTCGGTGGAAAATTCGAAGTCAGATGCCTGACATCCGAATTCAGGCAGACCACCACGATATCGGAAAGGAACCGGGCAATCTCATCATCCGAACGGCAAAGATCAAAAATGCGGTCATTGATTCCCGGAAGTAGATCATGCCGGAACCCCCCGATGGATCCCGCAGCCCGGAGAATCGCCCTGCGGATACGCTCCTCATCAAACCGGACCAGGGCCCGATTCCGTTTCTGAACTTTGACAATACGATTTTGAACCGACATCACCCAAAGATGGCACTTCACTGGAATGGAAACAACCAGTTTGCAGTGACGGGGAGGGCGTGATGCCAGCATGGCTGGAACCTGCGATTTGACCCGATTCCATGTTCAATTCCCCACGTTGGCTGGGGAATCTCAGGTGGATTATTCCTGCTGCATCCGCTAGCCTTTTCCCATGACGGGAACACTGGTTATCAACGAAATTTACCTGAGCCTGCAGGGGGAAAGCACCCATGCCGGGCTGCCGTGCATCTTTGTGCGGCTGACGGGATGTCCCCTGAGGTGTTCCTATTGTGACAGTGCTTATGCGTTCTCCGGGGGCAGGAGGATGACTGTCACAGAGGTGGTGAGCGAGTGCAACCGCCTGGCACAGCCTTACAAGCAGGGGCCGGGAACGCTGGCTGGCAGGTTGCCCCAGGTGGAACTGACCGGAGGGGAGCCTCTGGCGCAGAAGTTGGCGCTTCCGCTGATGTCAGCATTGTGTGACCACGGTTACACGGTGCTTCTCGAAACGAGCGGAGCACTCGATATTTCGGGGGTTGATCCAAGGGTTCACAGGATTGTGGATATCAAGTGTCCCGCAAGCGGTGAGGCGGCGCGCAACCGTTGGGAGAACATCCCCCTGCTGAACGCACGGGACGAGATCAAGTTTGTGATCACTTCCGAAGATGATTACCTCTGGGCGAAGAAGCAGTTGCAAACCCTCCGGCTTGCCGAGCGGTGTCCCGTGCTCTTTTCCTGGGCCCAACCATTGGAGCCTGAGCAGCAGGATCCCTCGCTCAAGCCCCTTTCCCCACACATCAGCCTGATCACAAGACTCGAGCTGGTGGAGCGAATCATCGCGGATGCCCTGCCTGTGCGGTTTCAGGTTCAGATGCACAAGGTGATCTGGCCCCCGGAGCAACGCGGCGTCTGACTGGAACAAGATGAGTAAACGCCCATCCAAGGTTCTTAAACAGCTCAAGGAATACGAGTCGCGCAACATCACTTTCTGCGATCCGGAGGGCGGCTGGCCGATCGTCTGGGAGCGGGCCCGGGGCATGCACGTCTGGGATGAGGATGGAAATCGCTATCTGGATTTTACAGCGGCCTTCGGGGTGGCGGCGGCCGGCCATGCGAACGCCAAAGTGGTGAGGGCAGGCAAGGATCAGATGGATGTTCTCCTGCATGCGATGGGGGATGTGCATCCCCATGCGCTGAAAGCCCGGCTTGCGCGTGAGTTAAGCCGGTTGACCTACGAGCGATGGGGGGATGAAACGGGGAAGGTCATTTTCTGCAACTCGGGATTTGAGGCGGTGGAGGCGGCCATCAAGACAGCCCGGCTTGCGACCGGCAAGCCCGGGGTGGTGGCCTATGAGGGTGGCTACCACGGGCTGGGCTACGGCAGCTTGAGCGTGACGCACCGGGACCATTTCCGCACCCCGTTCCTGGACCAGATCCGTGAATTTGGATCCTTCCTCCCATTCCCGAGTGCATCGGGGCAGTCAAGCCGGAGTCTCGGGAGCCTCAAGCAACTGTTGAATTCCGGCAGGATCGGTGCCGTGCTGTTGGAGCCAATTCAGGCCCGGGGCGGCATCCGGATTCCATGCCCCGGTTTCCTTTCGGAGGTTGCCGCGCTCTGTCGGAAGGCGGGAACCCTGCTGGTGCTGGATGAGATTTACACCGGTTTCGGGCGAACCGGAAAGTGGTTTGCCTGTGAACACGAACAGGTCATCCCGGACTTGATCTGCCTCGGGAAGGCTTTGACCGGCGGTTTTCCGATGTCGGCCTGCGTTGGCAGGGTGGAGGTGATGGATGCCTGGCCCCCTTCGGATGGGGAGGCCATCCATACGAGCACATTCCTCGGCCACCCGGTGGGGTGCGCCATGGCTTTGGCGCAGATCGGAGAGATCCGCAGCAAGCGGCTGGTCCAGCGAAGCGCCCGCATGGGCTCGACCCTGCTATCCGGCTTGCGGAGCATTCATTGTCCAGGCACTGGGATAACTTGCGAACCAAGGGGGATGGGTTTGATGGCGGGACTTGAATTTCGAACCGCTTCTGGCGATCCGGCAACGGGCTTCGTCATCAAGCTGATGAAGAAAATGCTTCACGCTGGATATATCATGCTGCCGGAGGGTGAGCACTCGAATGTCCTTGGATTCACGCCACCGCTGGTGGTTTCCAGGGATCAGATTGAGCAGATGCTCCGCGCCCTGCAAAAGGAGGTGGATGCACCATGATGATTGCGAACAGACAACAGATCGGGACCCGCCCCGGCACCAATGCCGGGATGGACTCGAAGAACCCGAAACAGCACGGTCTGGGCGGGTTGGGGGCGGCGTTTTTACGATGAATCTTTCCGAAATGAAGGCGGCCCTTACAGAAGGGGGAATCCAGCTCACCAAGTCCCTGGGCCAGAACTTTCTGCACGATGGCAACCAGTTGCGACGGATCGTCGGTGGTGCCGAGTTGACTGCGGCGGACTCCGTTTTGGAGATCGGACCGGGAATGGGGCCACTGACCGAACAGTTGATGGGGCAGGTCGGAACTGTTTTTGCGATCGAAAAGGATCTTCGCCTTGTCCAGTTCTTGCAGCAGCGATTCGCCGAACGGCTGGAACCCGGGAAGGGGCTGGAGTTGCTGCATGGGGATGCGTTGGGTTATTTGAAGGGGACAGTCAGGGATTGGTCCGGATGGAAAGTGGTATCGAATCTTCCCTACTCCGTGGCCTCTCCGATTCTTGTGGAATTGGCCCTGGCACCGCAGGGACCTGCCCGGATTGTAACCACCCTGCAACTGGAAGTGGTGCGCCGTCTCTGTGCGAAGGAGGGGCAGGACGATTACGGACTGCTTTCACTTCTTGTGGGCCTTCATTATGAGGCCAAGGCCTGGTTCAGGATTCCTGCCAGTTGTTTCTTCCCGGAGCCGGATGTTGAGTCCGGCTGTGTGGTGCTGGTGCGCAGGAACCCTCTGCTGCTCAGTGGGCCGGAGCTTCAATCCTGTTTCGTCAAAGTCGTCAAAACAAGCTTTTCACAACGTCGGAAGATGATGCTCAAACTGCTCCGGGCTCAATTTGATGGCCCGAGGCTTGAGTCGGCCTTTATGGAACTGGGAATACCGGTGGGGATCCGTGCTGAGCGGGTGAGCTTGGGGCTGTTTGTGCAATTGACCCGGAAGCTCTGCGGAAAGGCACCGGATTGAAACTGGGGATCCTGTTTATCCTTGGCGGGATCGCCCTCTTTTCCCTGTCGCTGAGTTGGAACGGCATGGCTGGGCAAAGTTTCATGGGGGTGGGTGGAGTTGGCTTGCTGCTCGTTGGCATGGCCTATCTCCGTCGCTGGCCCGGGGTGCTGGGGAAACGCCGGGGGGGCCAGTTGATGGCCTCGAGTTATTTCCTGTTCTGGCCCTACCATTTGCTGAATTGGACCACGTTCTCCATTTTCCGGTGGATCACCCGGGAAACCCCTTTTGATGAGGTGGCTCCCGGTCTGTTTGTTGGAGGACGCCTGTTGTCCGGAGATGAGGCTCGGTTCAAGGAGCGTGGAATCCTGAGTGTGCTGGATTTGACAGCAGAGTTTTCAGAAGTGCATTTCCTGCGTTCCTCAGCCAGTTACCTTTGCATCCCTTTGTTGGACCGGAGCGACCCCACGATGGGAGAATTGAACGTGGGAGTGGACTTTATCATCCAGAGACTTTCCTCCGGGCCCGTTTATGTGCATTGTGCCCTTGGCCATGGCCGCAGCGCGACGTTCGCAGCAGCCTACCTGCTGCGGGAGGCCCGGGCGGGATCACCCGGCGCTGCTGTTGAGATGATGCGTCAAAAACGCCCGGGGATACGGCCATCCGAGGGTCAGATGCGTGCACTGGCGGAGTTTTGCAAATGAGCGAAGAAATTTTTGACGTCGTTGATGAGAACGATCACGTGATCGGGCAACTTGCCCGTTCCGAAGTGCATCGTCTTGGGTTGCTTCACCGCGCCGTTCATATCTTTGTTTTCAATTCAACCGGACAGGTCTTCATCCAAAAGCGATCCCTCTCCAAAGACCGCCAACCCGGCTTGTGGGACACCTCCTCCTCCGGTCACGTGGATTCAGGGGAGGACTACGATCAAAGTGCGCGCCGGGAACTAAGGGAAGAACTTGGGTTTGATCTGGGGAGCACTCCAACAAAGTTATTCAAGTTGGGCCCGTGCGAGGAAACGGATTGCGAGCATGTATGGGTTTACCGTTGTCTCTGGGATGCGACCATCGAAATAAATCGCGATGAGATCGAACGCGGGGAATGGCTCGAGCCGGCGGAATTGACTCAAAGAATAACCCGATGTCCGACTGAATTTGCATCCGCCCTCAGGTTCATCTGGCCGAAGATGAACCTCTGAGGGGGGATGCGATGACTTTGGCTCAGCGCTACACCGCCGAGCCTGACGCTATTTTTTGAAGGATTTCTCCCACTCGTCCAAGCTCTTGGATTCGCTGATGTTGGAAATGCCTGCTTTTCTGGCAACTTGCAGAAAACGGGATCGCAAGCTTTCCAGCGCCTCCCCCTTGACCTCTCCGGTGGAGATTTGAACATACCAGACCGGCAGGCGTGTGACTGCCACATGGAATTTCTGGATGTCGGTTTCAGCTGCTGCTTCCGCGGTTGCGAGAATTTCATCAGCTGTCCGCAGGAAGTCCGCCTTTAGATAGGCGCGCTGGGGTCGGTCGAAAATGTGGGCGTGGATGTCCTTACCCCGAACCTGATCCTGCATGAGGTCAAGAAACGCTCCGACCTTTGGTGCCGCTTTTCCATACCAGGCCTGCAGGAATTCCTGACGGTGCCGCGCGAGATCTGTTTTTGGATTCCAGAGGAGCTTTGCCAGCAGGTAGGCACGAAGCGGTCCCAACTCCCCCATGCCGCCGGGGGAATAGTTTCCTTGCTCGAACAAGCCCTTCACATGGTGATCCACAAAGAAGTTCACGTTCGGCTGGAGGGAGTCAAGGTTCGGGAAGGGCTGCTGGTAATGGCCGAAATTGGGCGTGTAATCCCATATGTAGAGCAGGGGAGCGACCGGTTGCCAGGCAATGATATCGTCCCGAAACTGTGCGTTTTCCTTCGATTTGCAGTCCTCCAACGAATGGGCAAAGCAGCATTCGATGGAGCAGAGCCGGATGATGACGTTCGGTCTGGGGCGAAGGGTGAGGGGCGGCTTGCGGGTGTATTGGTAGGCTATACACCTGCGCATAATATGCGCGACATAAATCTTCTGCGCTCCTTATTCCACAGGGCTTTCCTCTGGGTCTGACGTTTTCAGTTTTGTCTGGAAGGTAGGTCTTCTGCACCCATTTCTTGCATTCAGGGCAGTTTTG
>CAIWMU010000249.1 GCA_903913865.1 uncultured Verrucomicrobia subdivision 3 bacterium | reverse complement strand
CCTTTGATATCGCACCCCGCCCGGCACGAACGGCACAACCCCTTGCGGGGTAGGGAACGCGATGTGGCCTGAACCCGGGGTAGCGCCGGGAACGGCGCAACCCCGGGCTTTATGACACAACGCCCTTGGCGTTGCGGAGGGGGAACCGCCGATGGGCGTAGATGGGGCGGGACGCGGATGGGGCGGGACGCAAATGGACGCCGATGGGGTGGAGGGTGGAGGGCGTTGCCGCATCTCCCCCGGGGATTTCGCCATCAATGTAATGTCCACTGTCTCACTCAAACTCTCCGCGCCGGTTCATGGGTTCCGAGGATGCTGAAGATCGTGGTCCTCAATCGATCCAAGTCGTAGGGTTTCATCAGGAAAGCCTGGGGGAGTTCGGCATGGTCCCCGGACATGACATGGTTCTCGCTGTGGCCACTGGATAAGATTACCGGGATGCCGGGTGAGATCTTCCGCAGGGCCTGGAGGGTATCCCATCCATCCATTCGTGGCATGGTCAGGTCGGAAATCACAAGACGGATTTCCTCGTGGTGCTGACGGAACAGTTCCACGGCCTCAACGCCATCGCAGGCCTCGATGACGGTGAACCCCATCCATTCGACGGCACTGACGAGGAGTTCGCGCAGCGCAGGGTCATCGTCGATGACCATCAGCGTGCCGACGCCGATCTCATTTATGTGGCTCACAACCGGCGCTACCGGCAGCGGGAGGGACTCGGCGGCGATGGGTATGAACACCCGGAACTTACTTCCGCGGGCCTGTTCGCTTTCGACCGTCACAAAGCCGTGATTGGAGCGGATAATGCCAAGAACCACAGAGAGGCCCAGCCCGCGGCCGGTGAACTTTGTGGAATGGAATGGATCAAAGATGAGATGAATGTCGCTGGCAGGAATACCGGAGCCTGAGTCAGCGACTTCGAGGCATGCGTAGTCATGGTCTTCCGGTGAATGCTCGATCGGAAAGCGGTTTTGCGAAGGTATCTTCGATCCGGGCACTGTTGAACTGTTGATGCGGATGGTGCTTGGTCTGCCATTGGTCGACTCCCATGCGTTGGTCAGCAAGTTGACCATGACCTGTTGTATCTGGCTTGGGTTTGCGCTGATGGTTGGTCCCGGAGCGGGGAGCGAGACCTCTAATGTGATCTTCTTCGGCATGCTGGTGCTGAGCACGGGGAGAAGGCGTTGGCAGGTTTCGGAAAGATCCAGCAGTTGGAGGGTGCCATGGCTCTGCCCGAGGTAGGTGAGCATCATGGTGCTCATTTCCGCGGCCTTGAGGGCTCCCTGCATGGCGCCCGCCAGGCTCTCGCTGAGGGTTTCGTCAAACCCTGGAACCTGCATCGCAAAGTCCAGATTCATCATGACGACCTGGAGTTGGTTATTGAAGTGGTGGGCTATGGCTCCCGCCATGAGGCCAAGGCTATGCGACCTCTGCAGGTGCTCATTTTGAAGTTGGAGATCAGACCGCTCCTTTTCTGCCCGTTTGCGCTCCGTGATGTCCTTTGCGAGGACCAGAAATCCGATGATGCCTTCGTCGGGGCCTCGGATCGGCGAGACGGAGAGCAGGGCGGGAAATCGGGACCCATCCTTCCGGATGAATGTCCATTCATGCTCGCTGGGAAGGTTCCGCCGGGCTTTTGCCACAACTGTCTCAAAGCCCGGGGGAATTTCCTGGTCCAACTCGGAGGAGAGGCGGCGTGATTCCTCAGCGACTTCAACCGGGTCATGGAGCGCCGGTGGCATCGGCTTGCCCAGCAACTCCTGCGCGGAATAGCCCAGCATCCTTTCCGCCGCAGGATTGATGGTCTGGATGAGCCCCTCCGGTGTGGTGGAGATTATGGCGCGGTTGGCACCGTCCGTCATTGCCTTGTTCCAGGCGGCGATGATGGTATGCTTCAGTTCCGACTCTATTTGGTCGTTGATATCGCTACAGCTGCCGATGTAGCCCAGGAACCTTCCATCCCTATCAAATCGGGGGATCCCCTTGTCATGAATCCAGCGAAAGACCCCGTCCGACCTTCGCAACCGGTAATCCATGGCGAACTCCCGGCGGGCGTCGAAGTTTGTTTGGTAAGTAGCCAGGCAGCGGTCCAAGTCAGCGGCGTGGACCCCTGCGGTCCAACCTTTGCCCAATTCCTGCTCGAGAGATCGGCCTGTGAATTCAAGCCAGGTCTTGTTGAGAAAGAAACAGCCTTTGTCTAAATCAGCCATCCAAATCAGAACAGGGGCACTATTTGCCATGGTGCGAAACAGCCCCTCGCTCTCCCTCTGTCCTGCTTCGGCCTGCTTGCGCTGCGTGATGTCGGAAATTGCCATGAGGCACACACGCCCGCTTTCCCCTTCGAGCCTTGTGGTTGTGGATCTTAGAATGGCCCAGATGTGTGTTCCGTCTCTCTTTCTCATCTGCACTTCGCAACTTTGTGGAAGGCCTGTTTCAAAGAGCTGACGGTGCACGAGATGATAAGTGTCCAGATCCCTTTGCACGACCAGATGTTCGAACGGTTGCTCAATCAAGTCGGAGCGGAGGACCCCCAGAAGGGAGGCTGCGGTCAGGTTTGCCTCGAGAATCAGCCCCTGTTTATCAACGGTGAGGTAGCCCACAGGTGCCTGCTCATAGATCTGAAAATAGCGGGCCCGCAGGGCATCCAGTTCCGCCTCGCGCTGGCGCAGTTCCTCGTTCTGCATCTCCAACTCGATCTGGTGTACCTGCAACTCGTGGATGGAGGGAAGCACGGCTGCATCCATCAACACGGAGGTGGCGTCAGGTGGTGATGCAGCGATATGAAGGGCGGCTTTCTCTGCCCGACGGCGTAGTTCCGGATTGATGGCTGGTTTGATTTTACGGCTCATGGTGGGAGTCCCCCTCGGTGTTCAAGGTCTGTTGCAGTCGTTGGCATATTAGTTGCTCCAAATAACGCCAGAGAGAGGTGGAGGCACCGGGGGGGAATGGTTGCCGTGGCGTGCGCGGCAAGGTCAGTTCCTAGTGAATGCAGGAGGCGATTCCATCGGATCCTCGCGGTTACCTTGATTGTAAATTATAGCATGAGAACTGCCGTTGTCAATTAACCGAACTTTCGGCACTGGGAGGGCTTTTCGATTATTTTCCGGGGTCTTCGTTGTAAAAACCCCAATGAAACGGCCCTGTTGGACGCATAAGAAGCCGGGATTGGCTGTAGTGAAGACCCAGCCCCTTGCGGCCCCCCCGGGGATGTCTGGCATCCTCATGCCGGAATATGTTTTTGCGCTCAACCACCCGGAAGAAGGACGGCAAGGAACACCGCTACTACAGCGTTGTTGAGAACGTCCGAGTCCCTGGAAGATCCAGTCCCTTCCAGAAGACCCTGCTCTATCTGGGAGAACTCAGCGAGGCCCAGCAGGCTGAATGGAACAGCGCGGTCAAAGTCTTTGACATTCCCCCCCCTGCAAATCCAAGGCAGAACCTCCTTCCTGGCGATCCGACCGCCGTCGTGGCCCCTGCCAGCACCCCCTCGATGAGTCTGCGTCTCGACTACTACCGTCTTCTACGCCCCCGCCAGTATGGGGGCTGCTGGATGGCTTGCGAGTTGTGGCTCTCCTGATCCAACGCCTTGGCAAAACACTGCCCCACCAACCACCTCCCAAGCTGATTACACCAGAGAAATTGCACATCCCAAAAGGCGTTTTGTAGTGAAGACTTTTCACCTGCCACCCCTCAAAAACCCAATGAATCGAGGGGTATCCCCAAAAAAAGTGCGCCACTTCCGAAAGTCAGGTTAACAGTATGGAATAATCTATAACATCGGAGAAGATCATCAGTGTGGCCTTTTGAGAGTTGGCTCGAGCGGGTGCACCCTGCAACGAAGGCAGGATCTTGTGCAGAGGAAATCCCGGCCGCAATGGGCCGGAGGACTTCCATCTCGATGAAGGCGCAGGGAACAGCCTTCTGGCAGCATCCCCCCCGGTCTGGGATGATTTTGGAGACGGTGAACGACCCGATACTGCGGCCCGGTCTACGAGGTGCCCGGCTTGGAGCGCCCTGACGATGTTGTGCGGAACAGAACGGAGGCGTCCCCCCACCGGGGGGGTGCCTTGGGTGACGGGTGGGCGATATTAGAAGTCGTAGCCTGTGCGCACGTCGCCGCCGGTGTTGGGGGCGTCCTTGTTCAGCTGTCCATCCGGTCCGAAGGTGAACCAGTTGGGGTCGTAGCGTTTCTCGGGTTGGGAGTATTGGCGGAAGCCAATCTTGAACTTTGAGGCATGGAAGTCGGCAAAAATGGCGTTGATGATCGGTTGGGGGCTCGCGGGGTAGCGGTCGGTCAGGCGGTTGTAGTGGTAGTCGAAATCCTCGTGGTAGATCATCTGGCAGGAGGGTTTGATGAAGTCCGAATCCTTGAGTCCCGGATAGAGGCAAGTGTTCCACCAGATGACGAACCGGTAGCGGTAGGAGGTGAAGTCATTGGTGCTGACTGGTGTGGATTGTTTTTGGACCTTGTCGCTGGGGCACCAGAAGAGGCGGGGGTTGCCAACGTTCAGGAGCTTGGGCACGCCGCCGTAGGTGTCGGTCATACCAACGCTGTTGGCCGCTGAGGCATAGTTGCCGGGAGTGGCACCGAAGTTCAGGGATGTGGGCATCTTGTTCTGGCTCGTATCGGTGTAAAAGATGAGGGCCAGGCCGATCTGTCTCAGGTTATTGAGGCAGGCGACACCCTGTGCCTTGTTTTTGGCCCGGGCCAGGGCGGGGAGCAACATGCCTGCGAGAATCGCGATGATGGCGATGACTACGAGCAGTTCGATCAGGGTGAAGCCGTTCCTTTTTACAGGAGCGGGACTTTGGTGGGGGATTGGTGTTTTCATGGGATTAATCAGGGGTGCCAGACGAGACGATAGTAGGCCTGGCGGGGTCTGCCGCCGAGGTCGGTGAAGCCATCGATGATCTGGAATCTGCCGTTTGCGGGGGTGAGGATGGCGGGCCAGTTGGTGAGACCTGTGGAGAAGGAGACCTCGGTTGCCCGCTGGACGATGTAGCTGTAGCCGGGGATTCCGGTGAAGGAGGCGGTGACGTTTCCGGCTCCTGCGGTGACGGAGGCGGTGGTTTGACCGAAGACGTTCACGGTGGGCAACAGGACGGTTCCGATGTTGGTCGCCCCAAGGCCATCGGTGATTTGGTAGGTGAAGCTGTCGTTGGTGCTCCCCGCCGGGATGCGGAGGATAGCGCCATCATTCACCAGGGTGGCTCCGCTGGTGGTTGTGGTCGCGCAGCCGGCAAAGATGAGAGGATGGTTTTCGGTGTCGGTGCAATTCGTGAGAAGGTCGGAGACGGCAACCAGGACCGGAAGACCCGCAACGCGGGGAATGGTGATTGTGCCGGCCACGGGGGCGTGCAGCATGACGTTGTCGATTCCCAGGGCGGAGGCAAAGCCCGGGCAGAGAACCCTGAAGGAGGGAGCGATCGACCGGGTGGCGGAATTTTTCGGGGTCCAGCTGTAGGACCAGGTTCGGAAGGCTCCATCCAATGCAGGACTGAAGGAGGTCTGACTGCCGGTGAAAACGCCCGCCGCGTTGTATTCAGGGATTCCGGCCAGAAGAGTGAAGGATCCCCCCGTGAGACCGTGCAACGCGGCATCGAAGGAGAAGGTGTAGGTGACCCCCTGCGCCACCGGGATCCGGGCATCGTTGCGGTCGAATCCATAGTCGGCCCCGGGGGGTTTTGACGGGTTGTTGACATCGAGACGCAGGCAATGGCTGCCGGGAACGCCGCCCTGGATGCTGTGGCCATCGGTGGATGAGGCGTCCTGAATGGTTGCGGAGAAGAGGGCAATTGCCGGGGAACCGACAGTGAACAGGCGCCAGTTTGAAAAGGTGGTGGTGTCAACAAAGGGAGTGCCTGAGCCGACGCCTGTGCCGTAGGCATCGAATTCAAAGCTGCCATTCGGGAAGGGGGTGGCGGGAAGACCTGCAGGGGCTCCCACCCGGATGATCACCGTGCCGGTGTTCGTGGCATCGTTCAGGCCGCTGAGGGTGAAGTTGAAACTGTCATCCACACTTCCGGCGGGGACGTTGATGGTGGTTCCATCGCTTGTGAGGGAGGCACCGCCGAGGGTTGCGGGTGAGTTGGTGACGAACGTGGAGCCGAGAGGCTGTCCACCCATGATTTTGGCCGTCTTGATCTGGGTGGCGGCACCTTTGGCCCGGTAGAACGTCACGGTGTTGGCTATCGGCACATAGGGGGCAAGCAGCACGTTGTCCAGGACGATGGCACTCACGAAGCCCGGATTCCTGGGCCGGAAGGCGATGGTGACCTGGGTTGTGTTCGGATTCTGAATGACATAATCGAACTGGTAGTGGTGGAAGGTCTTGTCGGAGGGCACAGCAGGTGTGTAGTTGCCCTGTGTGCCGGTGAAAAGACCGTTTCCATCGTATTCCGCAATGGAGGCTTCAAGCGCGAAACTGCCGCCGCTGACGGAATCCAGTTCCAGATCGAACGTCAGAGTGTAGGCGGTTGCCGGGGTTACGGGGATGCGGACATTATCGGTGTCGAGCGCATAGTCAAACCCTGCGGGTGTGCCGGTGTTGTCGATGTCGAGGCGCATGGCGCGGCTGCCCGGCTGCCCGCCAGCGAAGATCCCTGCATTCACGATTGTTCCGGCGAAGCTCCTGATGGGGGGGGCACCGACACTGAACAGGCGCCATCCCGGGAAAGTGGAGGTATCAATCGTGGCAGCCGTGAACGCCACCCGGGTTCCCAGAGAGCTGAATTCAAAGTCCCCATTCACGGGAACTGAGGTGGCGAGATCCATGGAAACATTGTCCAGGCTGATGGTGGTCGTGCCGACGGCCCCTGGCATGAGGGTGAAGCCGAGGCCGATCCGGGCTGTGCCGGGGTTGGCCGCCCTCCATGCGAACTTGAAGGTTTTGTAGGTGCTGTTGGAGACGGAGAGCAGCCCCAGATTCTCCGAGGTGTTGTTATGGTTGCCGTTGGCGTCGAACTCGTTGATGTAAACAAGCAGGTTGTTGGCCCTGGCGCCGGAGATCCAGGCAGCATCGATTGAGAAGATATATTCGGCTCCATTCCGGACCGGCTCCTGCATCGTGGGATCCCATTGATCCAGGGCATAGCCTCCCCCACCCGTGGTGTTGGTGGCGCTGAGACGGATGGCGTGGCTGCCTGAGGAGGCGTTGCTGATGATGGTTGCGCTAAAGCTCACGGCATCCGCATTGACATCGAACACGCGCCAGCCGGTGATGGCGGTGGAATTGACGACAGCCGGAGGGGCGCTGACGGTGGTGCCATCCGGCTGGAACTCGAAGCTGCCGTTCAAAACGAGCGGGGCGACCCTGATCTGCACATTGTCAAGACCCACAGAGGTGGTCCCGATGGTATTGGGCATGGCACGGAAGCCGAGGCCGATTTCGGTTGTGCCGGGGTTGACCGGTCTCCAGGCGAATTTGAAGGTTTTGTAGGCCGTGTCGGAAACGGAGACCACGCCAAGATTTTCTGAGGTGCCGATGAAGGTGCCGGAGCTGTCGAACTCGTTGATGTAGGCCAGCAGGTTGTTGGTTTTCACCCCGGAGATCCAGGCCGCATCCAGGTAGATGATGTAGCCTGCGCCAGCCTCCACGCGGGTGTGCATTCCCGGGTCCCACTGATCGAGAGCGTAGCTGCCGCTGCCGTTCGAGTTGTTGACATCCAGGCGGATCGCATGGAGGCCAACTGAGGCGTTGGTGATGATGGAGGCATTGAGGGTGACGTTGGCTGAATCGACATCAAACAGGCGCCAACCCAGGATGGTTCTGGAATCGACGAAATCGGGCGGGGATGTGACGGATGCACCCGTGGGATTGCCCTCGAAGCTGCCATTTTTCAAGAGGTTTGGATTGGGGGCGATGACGAGGGTGTTGGTAGCCCGGCCTTGATAGTTTGAATCGTCAATGATCCCGAGGACGGTGTAGGTGCCCGGGCTGGATGGCGGATAAAGGGATCCATTGTATGTGAGGCTGACAGCCAGTCCCGGAGGGGTGGTGGCCGCCGAGACGCTTTTGGGGGATTCATCGGCCACCTGGGCAAGGTTCGTCAGGGTCAGCGTGGCTGCGGATTTCGTTTTGACGGTGATGGGGAGGACCAGCTCCCCGCCAAACCAGGTCACGCTCTCCTGCAGCATGCGCCAGTGGTTGGTGTAAGTGCCGGGGGTGGCAGGGGCGGTCAGAGCCACCTGGAACGTTTTGGTCCGGCCCCGGAAGATGCCGCCGTAGAACGGGATTTCATCCTGGGTATCATCCATGAGCGTCCGTTTTCCAATCACGAAGGCGGTATCGGCATCCCCCTGGCCGAGCTTGTAGTTTGCGGCGGCCGTCCAGCTGGAATCGCCGGTATTCCGGATGATGACTGAAACGATGCGGGACTCGCCCGGGGTGAGGGTTGCGGGGATGTTGTGCCAGAGAATTCTGGCATCCTGTGCGGGGGTGTCATTAAAGGTGGCTGCGCCACGGGCGGTGGTGCGGATGTATTCAAGGGGGTCGCCTGTGGCGGACCAGACATCGGTGTTGTTATTGCCGCTGTTGGGTTCGATATAAGGCGGGGCGTTGGTGACGGCGTAGATGCCGGTGCCCTCGTCGTATTCATTCCAGCTTTCCACGTAAACCCGGCGGGTGGTGTTGCGGTTGACCTTTGCCCAGGCGCTGATGTAGTTGCTCCCGCCGGCGCGGGGCAGGAACCCGCCCGGGTTGCGGATGTTCTGGTCCCAATAGCCACCCTTGAGCTGCACAGAGCGGATGGAGTTTTGGAGGAACTCGTTGTAATAACCGAGAATCTCAAATTGATGGACCTTTTCATCGGCGAATCCAAGGGTCGGATTGGCGACACAGGAGACCATGACAAACCCGTTCGTGAAGCAGGGGTGGGCCGCGCCGAAGGCGCGGGCGAGGCGGTTGGAGACATCGGCCCGGGTGAGGGAGGGGATGTTCACACAGGTGTTCATCACGTAGGTGTCGAGGATCGGCTTGTTCCCCTGGCGGGCGAGGTAATCATCGGCGAAGGGATCAGTGGTGGCGCCGTAGTATTGGTTGTAGAACCGGATGTATTGTGCGACGAACGTGTCCTTTCCGGCGGCTGTTGCGAGGTCGACGGCAGGCTGGCCATTCCAGGTGATGGCGGGATCCAGGAAGGGGACGATCTTCGGGGTGTCGTAGCCGAGTGCCCGGAGCTGGCTGAGGGCGGTGAAGAGGTTGATGCGCTCCTGCTCCAAAACGGGATCCAGGTAGAGGTGGACGTAGAGGACATCGATGTTCGCCATCATCATCTGCTTGATCTGGCCGATCCACCAATCGGTCTGGCCGGTCCAGTTGCGCCTGCCCTCGAGAGGCACCCAGGAGCCGGTCAATTGTCCGCCTGTGGAGGTGAACCAATGGAACACGGCGGTGGCGACGTAGCGGTTCGTGGAGGAGTAGCTCGGCGCAGCGGTGTAGAGAGGCGGGGGTTGGGCCACGGCGGGGCTCAGGATGCAGGCGAGCAGGGCGAGCAGCCCAACGATCGAACGCAGGCAGCGGGGAAGTGGTTTGGCGGGGCGGGGGATGTTCATGGTGTCAGGGTGTATCGCGTTGTTCGACTGCGGGGTGCCCGCAAAAATGTGCGGCTCAGGACAGGCCACCGCTGCAAGGAGGTCTGCCGGCCTGGAAAAAGGTTCCAAGGGCGGGCAACCAAAGGACGGTGGCTAATCGTGGGTTCATGATCCAGCGTGTTTCTTACTTCATCATACACAGTTCGTTGGGTCTGTCTCCGTTTATTGTCCGGGAATTTCTGGGTCCGCGAAAGTCCCTTGGGATAGCGCTGAGACGCCAGATGGATGAATTGTTTCAGTTAACTCTGAAGCGATAAAAAACTCCCGGTGGGGTGATTGTGGCGCTATTTGTGAAATCAAGCAGACCACCCGTGCCGGGTTGGGTTGCCCCGATGTCCAGCCAGATTGCCGGGTCGATGGCGTTCGCCCGTTGCAACTGATAGGTGTGGCCGGGAGTGGACTGAATCCGCAAACGGACGTCGTGATCGATCAGGGTGAGTCCAAGAATGCGGACGCTGGCCGAATCCAGCACGACACCGTGGTTCACGAAGCCCGGGGGCAAACTTCCGGCGGCATTGATGATGTCCAGAATCCCATTGTTGACGAACGGGCCTGTGGCAGTAAACGGTGTCCCGGCGGAAATTCTCATGGTGGAATTGTTGGTGACAGGGCCGTTGAAGGCGAGGGGGCGGTTCGTGCCGCCATCGGCGATCACTGTGCCATCGTTCACAAGAACTCCGGTGATCGTGCCAAAGCCGGTGAGTGAGGCGTTGGTGGAGATGCGAACGGTGCCGGTGGTAAGCCTCCCGCCCAGGAGTTGCAGAGCCGCGCCACTGGTGACGGTCAGCTCCGACTGGTTGCTGATGGATCCGCTGAGCTGCAGTGTGCCTGCTGTGATGAGAGTCGGGCCGGTGCAGGGATTTTCGCCGGACAGCACCAGCGTGCCCCCGCCCCGCAGGGTGAAACCGGAAGTGCCGCTGATGGCCGCGCTGATGGTTGCAGTTTTGCCGCTGCCCAGCGGATAGACCGTGAGAGTTGGGGCCGCGCCACTGAGGGTGAGGATCGATGAGGTTGGGATGCCCGGACTGAGAGTCCAACTGGCAGCGGGTGATGCCGATCTGTTTCCAAAAATGAGGGAGTTGATGAGTTGATTGCCATCCAGACTGATGATGGAATCTGAGGTGAGGCTCAAAGTGCTGAAATCGGCAGTATCCCCGGCCTGGGGCACCTTGAGGTTGTTCCAGTTTGTGGCGGCGGGCCAGTGACCGGAGGCGTTGCCGCCGGACTGACACGTCCAGAAGTTTGTAGTGGGAGTTGCGCCATACACCACCTGAGTGAGGGTCTGGCTGCTGCCGAGCCAGTTGGCCTGCGGCGTATACCGTGCCTCCACCTGGGTGGAGCCGACGGGAAAGTTCGTGGTGCCATAGCTGGCACTTCCGCCAACCAAAGCCACAGTAGCGAGCGGGGTGTCATTGGTCAGAAACAGGATCTGGCCGGAGGGTGTTCCGGCGCCCGACGTCACCGAGGCACTAAACTGGACGCTGACGCCGTTGGTCGCGGGGTTGCGGGAGGATGTGATCGTGGTGGAGGAAGCGGACGGGTTCACCGTCACGTTCACGCTGAGATTGAGTGTGCCGTAGTTGGCCGTGTCGATTGGCGTGTATCGGACGCTTTGGGGGGCTGTGCCGCTGCCGGGGGCGTTGGTGGGGTTTGTCCAGCTGAAGGTGCCTGCGGGTGTGACGGAACCGCCGACGAACAGTGAGGAGGCCAGAGTCTGCCCATAGGTGATGGGAGTTGCGGTTGGCCATGAGTAGAGGGTGGGCGTGGCCTTGTTCACCGTCACACTGACGTTACCGCTGATAGGATGATAGTTCGTTGTGTCAGAAGGTGTGAATGTCACGGACTGTTGCGCCATTCCCGCGCCGGGTAACGTGGCTGGGGCGGTCCAGGAGAAAGCGCCCGATGGGGAGGCTGAACCACTGCTCAGGGAGGAGGCGTTGAGAGCCTGGCCATAGGTGATGGGCGAGGCAGTTGGCCAGCGAGCGATGCCTGGGGTGCCCATGACCCGCAGGCTGGCGCCTCTCTGGAGGCAGTTGTAGTTGACCGTATCGTTCGGAGTGAATGTGACATACTGGGTGGACATCCCCTGATTGGGGACACTCAGGGGAGCGGACCAGGCGAAGCTACCACCCGGGGAGGCCGACCCACCGCTCAGGATGGATGTGTTCAGGGGTTGGCCATTGGTGATTGTGGTTGCCGTGGGCCAGGTCGCCACAACCGGGTCGGCCCATCGGCACACGTTGACGCTGTCAACGCACGCATATTTGCTGCTGCTGCTCATCGCGCCACGGAATCGGAGGTAGAGGTTTGTGGCTCCACCCAGGTCAATATCGCTCGCAGTCACATGCAGCCACTGGTCCCCCATGGAACTGCCGCCATCAAGGGAGGCCTTTTGGATCCAGGCGCCATTGTCCAACTTGATCTCGCACCGGACATATTCCCCACTGGTCAGACCGTGGATGAACCACCAGAAATTGACGCTGGCTTTTTTGGCATCTGAGACAGTCATCGCCCGGGAGGTTAGCGAAGACGCGAGGGTCAGACCGGAGAGCTTTGCCGCATAGGTTCCGGTTCTCACTCTGGTGGTGGATCGTGTCCATGTCCCCGGTGAGGGCCAATTTGTGGCCCATGAGGCTGCCGACTCAAACATGTCGCTGAAACTGCGCTTGAAGCTGTTCCCCATTTTCAGAACCTCAGTCCCAATCGATTGCTGGACGGAATAGGTCAATGGCATCGCTCCATCCGTGGGAAACACATATTCCCTTGAGCCCCGGCAGAGGAAGGAGAGCTGGCCGAAAATCTCCGGGTCCGAGAGGTAGAGATCGTGGTAATCGTAGTTCCAGTCCGCCACGGTTGCATCGGTCATGCCGCTCCTAAAGCCCTGTGTGGTGAGGAAGATTTTCTGGTTGGGTTGCTTATAGGTTTCGATCTTGGACAGCAACCCGGAGATGGCACCGAAATTATTGTATTGGTCGAAGCTGATCCAATCGAGGTTCGTGGGGATCCAGCTGGAATCGGTGAAATTGTTGACGCTGGGATAGGCGAACGTGACGGCCACCGGGATGGTTGGGAAGTCCGCCTTGATGCACGCCACAGCGGTTTGGAGTTCCGCCGGAGTCAATCCGTGGGCCCAATACGGCTCGTCCATCACATAGAACGCAGCGATCTGACTGAGGTAATGGGGGGGGAGCTGGGCCTTGACGGCATTCCAAGTCGCCTGATAGTCGGGATTGAGGCCGGGATTGCCGTTGTAAAACACCCAGGTGGTGTCAATCAGCAGTTTTGAATTGGAGGCGATGATCTGGTCGGCATCGGCCTTGTTCCATTGGATGTAGGAGAGGTTTTGAAATCCGCTGACGTTGGTGGCGAAACAGCCTGCGCCCGGGTAGGCAGTCCAGTAGAAGCCATAGATCGAGTTCGTCAGCCGGGCTTCGGATTGGCACACCCCGGCAAGGAACCCCAGCACCGTCATCAGGGAGAGGAGTGTGGATCTCATGTCCCTTCGTCTATGGACTCGCCAGCATTTGCAGGAGTATGATGGCATTTGAGATCAAAGTCAGGCCAGGACTTTCCGGGTGTTGCCGACTCAACCAGAGGACGAACGGAGGCGAAGCTCCGTTCGTCCCCAAACCGAACTCTTACTGCACCTGCACCCTGTAGAATCGTTTGGCATCCGTGGGTGCCACCAGATACGGGGATGTGGCCCCGCTGACAGGCGTCCAGGAGCCTGTGACGGCATTCGCCTCAAGGAGCGTGCCGCTTGACCAGGTCAGGAGCAGGTTCGCCCCTGCGCGTGCAACCTGCAGGGTCACCGGTGTGGCAGGGGCCAGCCGGACGGAGACGTGGGCGAAGTCAGTCGTTACATTACCATCCTTACCATGGCCGGAATTGAGCAGGAGAATGTTCGGGTTGGCTTCCAGGGTGGCTGGAGTGGTGAAGATGTAAGTGTAATGAACGAACTCCTTGTTGTTGCAAGGGAGGCTGCCGGTATCCCAGAAGGAAGTGAAACCGTCCCGCATTTTGACGGTGAACATTCCATCCGCCACGCCCGCCTGACCGGCGGCGTCGAATTCCAGCTGATATTTGGTGTTGGGTTCAAGCGCCAGATCCTGGGACAGGGTGTTTCCGGGGGCCCATTGCATGAACGCGAAGCAACTCAGGGGTGTGGAGGGGCCGAACGGGGAGGATGTGGGGATCAAGCCGGTGTAAATGCCGTTGAGACCGCACAACCCCGCGTGGTTCCAATTCCATTCAGCGATGTTCTCGGGATTGGATGAGGCCACAGCGGGGACGTTGACATAGCCGGGCCAGGCGATGAATTCGGGAGCCGTCACATAAAAGTCGCCATTGGTCACCAGATTCGGGGATGCAGCGGCGATGGCTGAGGGTTGAACAGAGACGTTGCCAAACAGCACCATGTCCCCTGCGGCGCCGGTGGCGGCTGAGACCACCAACCGGATGTTTGGAGTTCCCACAAACCGGGGAGGTGTGGTGCAGGTGAAGGTGTAATGGACAAACTCGGTGTTGGTGGCATCGGTGGAGCCGCTGTACCAGAATGGAGTCACATCGTCGCACAACTGGACCATGAATTTCCCGCCGGTCTGCCATGCCGGGGCGGCGGCATCAAAATCGACCTGGTAGGTCGCGTTGGTGGTGAGGGCCAGATTCTGGTAGATCGTCTGGGTGGCCCACTGGAGGCAGGCGAAATTAAAGTTGGGGGTGACGCCCGGTGTGAACGGACTGGCGGGGCCGAATCCGGTCAGGGGACCATTCAGCGCGACGGATCCATTTCCGGGGGAGTTCACCCAGTTGGCGATCCTGGTCGGGTTGCCGGCACCTGCAGCCATGTAGCCGTTCCATCCGGGGGATGTGACGTAGGCTGCAGCGTTCGCGGTGAAATCGCCGTTGACGACGAGGTTGGACGCCTGCACGGAAAGCGCCGCGCCCGCGAGGACCGCAAGGACGAGCGATGGGATGGCAGACGTTGTATGCCGTGGCAATTGGTTCTGAATGGTTGTTTTTTGCATATGGTGGATCAGAGTGGTGCTTTAGAACTGTTGTTTGGTGTTTGGTTTTCTGAGCTGCAGGTGTCGATTTTGTCTGGCCTGGCCCGGGTCGCCATCATCCATCGTTCCGTATTCTGGTGATGGCGGTTGGCCTATTCTGTGGGGAGCAACATCGCCGCCAGAATGGCGATGATTGCAATAACGACGAGCAGTTGGATCCGGGTAAAGCCGCCCCCATGGAAACGGCAGCGTGTGACTCTCAGTGTAGGGACCCGCATAAATCTCATGTGCAAAGGATTTCAAAACCGACTGAGAGCGACTTTACCCGAAGCCTTGAATGCCACGTTAGTCTCTGGCTGGATTTTGTTTAGCACAAAACAGAACCCAGCCAAGCCCCTGAAGGGCAGGCATCAAGGCTGATGGACCCGGCCGTTACGCGGAGCGGCGGCGCGACCAGCGGTTGAAACCGGCGAGCAGCAATCCGAGGGAGGCCAGGGCGGTGGTCGTGGGCTCCGGGATCACGGCGACGAGGGAGACGTTGGCGAAATCCACCGCGTTATTCCCCACTTCGACATTCATCACAGAGAGGGTGGCCGGGCCGTTGAAGGAGGCTGGCGATGTGAACGAGTAGGTGTAGTGGTTGAATGTGTCGGTGGCGGAGGCATCCAAATCGACAGCACCGACCTGTGTGGTGAAATGGGTCGTGGAATTGTCGTTGATGGAAACCCGGAAACCGTGGTTCGGGGCCCAGCGGAAGGATGCGGCATCGAAGCTCAAGTCATACGTGGTGCTGGGGGTATAGTTGATGGAGAGAACCTGACTCAGGGCGGATGAGCCATCGACAGACCCCCAATGAATGAAGGAGAAGGTGTAGGCTCCGGCGTTGGCCGGTCCGTAACCGCTACCGGCGGCAGTGGCAGATCCGCCAACCCCCAGCGATCCGAGGCCGAGGGTCCAACCGGTGATGGATGTGGGGTTGCCGCCTCCCATCAAGCCGGGGGCCACCGTGAACGCCGCAGCATTCGCCGTAAAATCGCCGTTGACGACGATGTTTTGAGCCTGTGTGGACACTGCCCCGACCATGGTGAGGATGCCTGCTGCCGAGATGGCTTTGATTTTGTTCATTGTTATTCTGTTTTTCGTTTCAAGACGTACCTAGGGGGATACTATCCAAAGCATTCTTGCAGGCGCTAGACTTTTGCTGGTTTCCGATTAGCACAAAAGCGCACAACCCTGCCGCCCAGGCCGGGTTTTGCCTTGGTCTCAGGATGGACATTTACCCTCAACTCCAATAGCGTTGGCGCGAATGGATCAGCATGTGGACATGCATTTGACCTGGGCGAATGCCTTCAACGATGCAAATCGGATTGAGGCCAATTTGAACGAGAATCATGGGGCCATCGCCATTCACGATCACGAGTTCATCGAAATCGTGGTTGTCTGTGCCGGGTCCTGCTGCCACCACCATGTGCAAGGGGAGCAATCCATTGGCAGGGGTGACGCTTTCCTGATGCGGCCCGGTGCGTGGCACTCCTATCGCGACTGCCGGAGTCTGACGCTCTACAACTGCTGTTTTGATCCGGGCATTCTGGGGCGGGAGCTGGGGTGGATGATTGACGATCCGAATCTGGGCCGGCTGCTCTGGAGCCTTCCGCTGGCGCCGGAGCAGCATGGAATGGTGTTCATGCATCTGCCGGAATCCCAGTTAGGTTCCTGCTGTGGCATTCTGGACAATCTTTGTGCGCTGACCCCCGCCGACATCACGAACTACCGGCCAGACCGTGTGGGCCTCCTGGTTCAGTTGCTCGGGGTTTTGGGCAGGCAACTGCCCGCTGCGGCATCCCAGCCAAAATCCACCAAACCCCATCCCCCCACGCTGGCGGCCCTCAAGCTGATCGATGACGATCCCGCCCGGGACTGGTCGATGCAATCGCTGGCCCAGCATGTCCATTCAAACCCGGACTATCTGGCCCGAACCTTCAGCGCCGTTGCCGGGTTGCCCCCCATGGCATACTTGCGTCGGCGTCGGCTTGAGCTGGCTACATCCCTGTTGGCGAATTCCGAGCATCCAGTCGGCGAGGTGGGCAATCTTGTCGGTTGGCCGGATGCCAACTATTTTACCCGCCGCTTCCGTGCCGAATTCGGGCTCTCCCCCTCCGCCTACCGGTCGCGATTTCTCAAGGCGCGGCCTCTCTCGAAGCCTGATCCGGCTCCATCTGTCAAAAAATCGTGATTCTCCTGTCGGCGGGTTCGCAGTTCCTCCAGAGACCGCCGGGTAACGGGGTAGGGGCGAATGGTTGCCAGGCCAGCAGGCACGCGACCGTGCCCCCCAGGAAGGTCGCCAACCCCAGACGCCAGATTACCAGTGCGCTTTGGGTGCCCGATCCCGCGCCTTGTGGAACGTGATAGCCGATGAGATGCAGCCCGCTGGCACCGGGCCGGACACAAAGATCAGGGTCAGAATGCCGTTGGAGGCCGCACTAATCAGACATCCCAGGAGCACAGCCCCCTTTTTATCCAGACACCTGCCAATGCCCATTGATAGAAACGGCGCCGTAACGTTCTGCGCATCGAAACCATGTGAGGCCCAGGAAAGCGGCATGTCAGGAACTTGCCATGCGCAACTGTTTATGACGCGGTGAACATCAATAGTCCACCAACAACCCCCCTGTCCCGGCCGGGAATCCCAACGGGATTCTGGCACAAAGCCCATGGTTGCACCGCCGAGGTGCTACCATGGGTGGATTGGGGATATAGAAACAACCCTGAAAGGGTTGTGCCGTCGTAAAACCCAGGGAGGTTGGCAGGAGGTGGCTCAATGGGGCCGAACGGGCACCGCGCCCGATTGATTTGCATCACCACGCCACAGCCGCTGCGGGTCAAGGCACCTGTTCGATCCCCCGGCACAACCACCTT
>CAIWMU010000248.1 GCA_903913865.1 uncultured Verrucomicrobia subdivision 3 bacterium | reverse complement strand
TTCATGCGCCTTGAAGGACCGTCTCGGCGCCGAGTGGACCACCAAACCCTCGGCACGCCGCCTTCCTTGCAGGGCTGGGCAAAAACCGCCTCAAAGGCAGGTTCTCAGCCACCATGCCCAATTCCAGATGAATCGGCCCTGCGTTACCCCTACAGTTAAAGACAATTCCCTCGAACTTTTCAAGAGCCGGCTTTAAAATATGCGTGCTGGGTGCGCCGCCAAGTGGAATGGAAATTTGACCATCGTGAACGTGCACTGCAATTTTATCCTGCGCCCCGGCCAATGACAGGCGGATCCCTTCCTCTCCTGCCATGAGCGGAAGGCGCGGCAGCATTTTGAGAACCTCCACCAGCTTCCCGCTGGTCAACGGCCGATAGTCATAGTCGCGCTCCGGCAGTTTTCCACCTGCCGGGATGAATGTCACAGCCCCGGCGCATTCGCCACCGATTTGCTCCAGCATCGCAAAATCGTTTCTGGCACTGATCCCAAGATTTTTTGCGATGATCTCGCGTTTGCCTTCATCCGGCAAAATACCCCCGAAAAATCCCCGGCATTCGTTGCGACTGAATTTTTGTTTTCTGAGCGGAAGCGAGTGCGAAAGCGGCACAGCCCCGGGATCAGCCAGCCAGCTTTCAGCATAATGGAATGCCAACTGCCCGTTCCCGTCCTGAGTGAGCCGACCCACCAAATCCCGCTGCAAGTAAACGTCCAATGTCCGTGACATCGTTTAAGTTCCTTTCCTGCCATTACCGGCAGGCGCAATGAATTCAGTTTTGACCCCCAGCGTATGCAGGACGGTCAGAACCTTGCCCAGCTGACAAGTGGCCTTCCCTTTCTCCATTTCAATGATGAAACGCAAGCCCGTGCCGGAGGTCAGCGCCAAATTCTTTTGCGTCACACCCATTGCTTTGCGGGTGTTCCTGACCAACTCGCCTATGGTTTCTGGTGTATGTTTCATGGCTCTCGCCTACATGTTACCGAGCGGTAACATTACACCCGTTCTCGAGTCCAACCAAGTGAATTATTCCCGAACGGGAACAATCCTGGCTTTCGGAGGCAGAAAAACGGGGTTTATTCCCGAACGGGAACGTTCTGAGGGTAAGTCGCCCAAAAATATCAATCGCCGGTTGGTTCCTCTGGCCAACGGGATCTGTTTGTCAGCGGGCGGTGAAAACCAGCCAGGAGTGGGCGAATCCGGCCGTGTCGTTCAGGGTGCCACCGCTGGAGGAAAACATGTCCCAGAACCCGGTATCCGTGCTGCCCAGGTTGTAGCTGTAGTCGGTGAAGGTGTTCCCGCCATCCGCCGGAATCCGCTGGTAGTCGGTGAAAACGGAATTATCCGCCGCCCGCGCCTGTTCGCGTGCGAGCAGATCGAGCAGATCCAGATAGCTCTGGAATGGGTCTTCCGTCAGGGGATCATTCGACGGGTAAGGATTGCTCGGGATTGGTTGCGTAGCGCGGGTGCGGGATCCACATCCACTCATGCCGCCACCACCTCCACCACCGCCTTTGTCAAACAGTGCGCAAGGCAGGCTGGATGAGCGCCTGACGCTCAATGAGGTGAAGGACCTGGGAGGGGATCCGGATGCCGTCCGCGCCCTGCCGCTCGGCAGCTTTATCGCGTGGAACCGACTTTCTGGTGGGAATCTGAGCGGGCGGGTGTTCTAATTGATCGCCCAGGCTGCAAAACTCTCCCCGGTCCACGGGTTCAGCGTCCTAACAGAAGGGAAGTGTTTGGTGTTCCGCGTGACAACGATCAAATCATTCTGCCGGGCGATGGCGGCGATGTAGGAGTCATCCAGCGGAATCGGTCTGCCAGGCTTTTCCACAATCATCCGCCCCCACTCCATTGCGCAGTTCTGATCAAAATCAAAAATCCCGTGGCGGTAGTCCTCCAAAGTGTACCTAAAAAGGGCGTCGAGTCTTGTCCGCATCTTTCCGTTGGTGCTTTCAATGCCACCCCGCAACTCCGCCACTGTAATCACAGAGATTCCGGAGACTTCAATATGAGCATCCATCCAGATCCCCACAGGGCCTTTCCTGTTTCGCAGGTGGTCGCTAATAGTATTTGTATCGAGCAGGTATTTTATATCAGTTTGCATATGGCTGCATTCGGGA
>CAIWMU010000247.1 GCA_903913865.1 uncultured Verrucomicrobia subdivision 3 bacterium | reverse complement strand
TCCCGAATGCAGCCATATGCAAACTGATATAAAATACCTGCTCGATACAAATACTATTAGCGACCACCTGCGAAACAGGAAAGGCCCTGTGGGGATCTGGATGGATGCTCATATTGAAGTCTCCGGAATCTCTGTGATTACGTTGGCGGAGTTGAGGAGTGGCATAGAAGGCACAACCGGAAAGTTGCGGACAAGACTCGAGACGCTTTTTAGGTACACATTGGAGGACTACCGCCACGCCATTTTTGATTTCGATCAGAAGTCCGCAATGGAGTGAGGGCGGATGATGGCGGAAAAGTCTGACAGACCGATTCCATAGGATGATTCCTACACCGCCGCCATCGCCCGGCAGAATGATTTGACCGTTGTCACGCGAAACATCAAAGACTTCCCCTCCGTCAGGACGATCAACCCGTGGACCGGGGAGAGTTTTGCAGCCTGGGCGATCAATTAGAACACCCGCCCGCTCAGATTCCCACCAGAAAGTCGGTTCCACGCGATAAAGCTGCCGAGCGGCAGGGCGCGGACGGCATCAGGATCCCCTCCCAGGTCCTTCACCTCATCCAGCCTGCCTTCCGCACTGTCTCGCACAGGCGGCGGTGGAGGTGGTGGCGGCATGAGTGGAGGTGGAGGCATGGACGGAGGTGGATCCTGCACCCGCGCTACGCAACCAATCCCGAGCAATCCGTACCCGTCGAATGATCCACTGGCGGAAGACCCATTCCAGAGTTACCTGGATCTGCTCGCACGCGAACAGGCGCAGGCGGCGGATAATTCCGTTTTCACCGACTGCCAGTGGATTCCGGCGGATGGCGGGAACACCTTCACCGACTACAGCTACAACCTGGGCAGCACGGATACCGGGTTCTGGGACATGTTTTCCTCCAGCGGTGGCACCCTGAACGACACGGCCGGATTCGCCGACTCCTGGCTGGTTTTCACCGCCCGGTGACAGACAGATGCCATTGGCCAGAGGAACCAAATCGGGATGGATGCTATTGGGAGACTGATCGCCAAAACATTCCCGAGCGGGAATAAACCCCGCTTTTCCGACCGAGAAAGGCAGGATTGTTCCCGTTCGGGAATAATTTACTTGGTTGGACTCGGAAACGGGTGTAATGTTACCGCTCGGTAACATGCAGGCGAGAGCCATGAAACATACACCAAAAACCATAGGCGAGTTGGTCAGGAACACCCGCAAAGCAATGGGTGTGACGCAAAAGAATCTGGCGCTGACCTCCGGCACGGGCTTGCGTTTCATCATTGATCTGGAGAAAGGGAAGGCCACTTGTCAGTTGGGCAAGGTTCTGACCGTCCTGCATACGCTGGGGGTCAAAACTGAATTCATTGCGCCTGCCGGTAATGGCAGGAAGGGAGCTTAAACGATGTCACGGACATTGGACGTTTACTTGCAACAGGATTTGGCGGGTCGGCTCACTCAGGACGGGAACGGGCAGTTGGTAGCTTGGTTTGCGGCGTGACACCATCCACTTTATTTATCCTCAGTCGCACCATCCTGACGTCCTGCCAGTATTGCTTATGATATCGGCGCCAAACGGGCAGAGGTAAATGGACTTTTCAGGCGGTGCTGATGTGTCATACTCGCCTCCTGAACCATGTATTTCGTCAATCAGATGAGCGAGATTCCTGATGTCAGGATCAAATCGATCCTGGCATTTAGTCAAAATCGTCTCGGGCTGTTGCTTTCGCTCGCGATCCTCTGGCTTGCCGGAAACTCCGGGCTGAGAGGGGAGCAATTCCATGTTCGCGGCTGGCATGTGGAAGATGGCTTGCCTGATGGTTCCATAACTGCCCTAGCCGAAACCACGGACGGATATTTGTGGGTTGGCACAAGAAAGGGGTTGGTGAGATTTGATGGGGCCCGGTTTTCGCGCGGTGGCAGTGACCGGATGGATGGCTTGCTGGACCAGCGGATTAGCGGGTTGCTCGCAGTTGGCGATGGTTCTCTTTGGGTGGTCAGTGAGCGGGGTGCCGTGATGCAGTATGCCGACGGCCAATTCAAGTCACGGTTCGTTTCGCCCACCGTGCTTTCAGCACTAAATGGCACGAGGGGCACCGGCCTGGATGCACTAGAAAATCCGAGTGAAACCCAACCATGGCAATCTGTCAGTCTGCTGGCGCGGGATTTTGACAACAATGTCTGGGTCTTGCCGGACAACGCCACCTTGCTCCGGTTCAGTGCCTCGGGGCAGACGTTGACGGTGCCTACGAATGGATTGCCCGCCGGGGCGTTGCTCTTTGTTTGCAGTGATTCGGCGGGCCGGATCTGGTTGGGCAAGGGCGGAAATCTCTGTTTATTTCGCGGCGGCCAATGGTCCGTCTTTCCAGTCCGGGAGGAGGTTCGCAGTGAAAAGTTGCTGGTTTGTCCGGGAAACAAGGAGGGGATCTGGGTCGCCTCGACGAGCGGGGGCGTTGGAGAAAAGGTAATGTTCCACCGGACTGAAACAGCCTGGGTGACACCGCCGGTTGTGGCAGCACGGAGCACGCTTTCCGCCATCTTGCAGGATCATCAAGGCCGGCTGTGGGCCAGCGAATGGTGGGGCGGGGTGAAGGTTCGTGCTCACAATCCGGACGGAGATTGGCAACAGGCGCAGGAACAAGGCCCGTTGGCGAAGTGCGTTGTGACATGCCTGTTTGAGGATCGTGAAGGAGCAATCTGGGTGGGAACCAGCGGTGAGGGCTTGCATCAGGTCACACAACGGAAAGTGGAAATGGTTCTGTTGCCACCGGAAGCATCCAGCACTGCGGTGACCGCAGTCTGCCCGGGGGAGGATGGGCAGCTCTGGGTCGGCACCCAGGGGAAGGGGATCTATCACTGGGCGAATGGCAGGGCCGATTCATCTGGGAAGAGGATGATGAACATGGGACGAGTGGGTATGAGATTTGACGGGACAATCGCCGGCTCCTTTTCCATACTCCGGTGCATGATTTTGAACATTTCAGGCACCGAAAGCAACGTTTTGGAC
>CAIWMU010000246.1 GCA_903913865.1 uncultured Verrucomicrobia subdivision 3 bacterium | reverse complement strand
TGCTCTCCATCCAGTTCTGGACGGCTTGGGCTTTAAATGCAGGATCAAATTTCCGTTGGACTCTCTCCGGCACTTGTATGGTCGCTTTCATGGTTCAGTGTCTTCCTTAATTCACTGTCCGTCAATTCGGGGCAACCTCACGTAACCGATCTGGCCCTTGGAAAGCTCCTCCACCTTCTTCCGGTTCCCCTCGATCCACGCCAGATGCCTCAGCCGGGACTCACTCGCAATCGTCAATACCAGCACCTCCCTCGACCCCTGCATGCCCGGGGTGCTGTTCACGGTTAGAAACACCGGCTTGTCCGCCAGCCCCTGAAAGGCCGCATAAGGCTCCGCATCCATATCCAGCGGAGTCCCGTTGACCGCCAGCAGGTAATCCCCTTCCTTGACGTCAATTCCGGGCATCTTCAGCGGTGAACGATCTCCCGCATCCCAATCGGCCCCATCAATGATCCTGGCGATGCGGTAAAACCCATTGGTCCGGCTGAAGTCCACCCCCAGATAGCCCACCCCGCGCTGGGCCTCCCCCTCAACCACACCCCCGCTCCGGTAGGTGTGCGAAGCGCTCAATTCGGAGATCAGCTCCCCGATCACGTAATTCACATCCCACCGCGTCACGGCGTCCTTCATCAACGCACCATAACGCTCCCGCATCATCTTCCAATCCACCCCGTGCATGCCCGGGTCATAGAAGAAATCCCGTTCCAGCCGCCAGGTCTCCGTGAAGATCTGCTGCCACTCCGCGACCGGATCAATCACAGACTCCAGCCCGCTCATCGCCACCTTCTTGTCCATCTTCTGCCCTTCCTTGGGCTCCACGATGGAATGGTCCCCGTGCCGGTGCACAAGGATCTTCTCCCCCTTTGCGGCGAGTTCCACACCGTCCACATCATCCAGCACCGTCTTCTCCTCGCGCTTCTCAAAATCAAACAGCATCAGGGCCGCCTTCTCATCCGCCGCACCCGCACGGGGCAGGCGGCGGTAGAGCACCTTCCCGTTCACTGCCAGCAGGTCGGCATAATATCCGGCCTTGGCAGGCAGAACCACGGCCCGCCGCTCGAAACCCTCAAAATCGATCTCGACCGGCTTGGGCGGTTTCTCATCCTTTTTCTCATCCTTCTCGTCACCTTTCGGCTTGTCGGACTTCGCCACGGCATCCTTGCCATCCTTCGCCTCATCAGCCTTCTTGTCCTTCGGCTGGCCCTCCTCCTTTTTGGCAGCGGCCTCGTCCGGCTTCTTTTTGTCCTTGGACTCCTCCTTGTCCTTGTCTTTTTTCTTCTCGATCTCGTCGTCGTTGCGGGGGATGAATGGGGAGGCCACATCCTTCCTCAACGCCACCGCCAGAAGTTGATAGGTGTTGGGATAAATCCAGGTGTTGTCCAGATCCCCATACATCGGGGTGAAACTCCTGCCGGATTTGTAGTAGAGGTATTTCCCTTCGGGATCAAAGACCGGCTCATCATCATCATAGTAGCCGCTGCTGACCTGGTGCGCCTTTTTCTCCTTGGTATCGTAAATGACCACTGCGGTGTGGCGGTTCTCAAGGTCCTGCGGGAACGCCACCCATCGGCTGTCCTTCGACCAGTTCACCTTGTAGTTGTTCAGGTTGCCTTGATAGAGCCAGAACTGCCTGGCGATCTCCTTTGTCTCCTTTTTATCAAGGTCGTGCAACATCACCCGCATGGCCTGGTCAATGAAGACCACTTTCTTCGAGTCGGGGGACCAGTATATGTGGTAGCGGTAGCCAACACCCAGCTGGGTGAGGGTCTGCTCCTCCCCGGTTCCATCCGCCGGGCGCACTGTCAGTTCATACTCCCCGGAGCGGTCGCTGAAATAGGCCAGCAACTTCCCATCCGGCGACCACGCGGGGAACCGCTCAGCCACACCGGAGGAGCGGGTCAGGTTCCTCACCACGCCATGCTCGGCGGGCACGGTGAAAATCTCACCCCGCGCCTCAAGGGCAACCCGCTTGCCGCTCGGTGACAAGGTGAACTCCCGCGCAAACCGGGACACATCCTCGCTCCGGGGTTTCAGCGTGGCCCGGTCGGTCACGACCTGGATGTTGACCTCCTGATACTTTTCGTCCGCAAGGCTGAGCAGATAGAGCCGCCCGCCGTTCTCAAAAACGATGTCCTCCGGCCCGATGCTCGGGAAATGAATGTCGAACTGCTCAAACTGGGTGATCTGCCGCAACTTCCCCGTTTTGACATCCGCCGCCCAGATGTTGGAGCGCTTGTTCTTGTCACGGTCGGAAAGGAAATAGAGCGTCCCACCGTGCCACATCGGCTGGGTGTTTGCCGCATCGCTCCCGGTCAGGTTCTTTGCCTCATGGCTTTCAAGGTCAAAGAGCCAGATCGCCGGGTTCATTCCGCCCCGGTAGCGCTTCCAGGTCCGCAAATCAATCGCCACAGGCACATAGGCCAGCGTCCTGCCATCTTCCGAGATCGACCCGAATTCGCCATACGGCAGCGGCAGCTTTTCAGCCAGTCCACCACTGGCGGGAATCTTGAACAACTGGTTGAAGCGATCCTTCTCGCTCATCCGGGAACTGGCGAACAGCAGGGATTTCCCATCGGGATACCAGTCCAGCATCCGGTCCGGCGCACCGTGGTAGGTCACCCGGCGCGGCAGACCGCCCGTGGCGGGCACCACATAGATGTCACTGCTGCCATCGTAGTTGCCCGTGAAGGCGATCTGGCTGCCATCCGGGGAGAACCGGGGAAAACTCTCCTCCCCCTTCGGCGAACTGAGGTGGGAGGCCACTCCTCCCGCCTTGGGCGCCACCCACAGATCCCCGGCATAGACAAACACGATCCGCGTCGCCGAAACGTCCGCATACCTGAACATGCGCGCATCAATCCCGTTTGTGTTGGCATCTGCCGCTGCCCCGGTCTGAGGCATGGCCAGTGTGAGGGCCCCCATCATGAGGCCCAGGAAACAGTGTGGTTTCTTCATCTTGCTGGTTGAAGATCCTATGCATTACCCCCCCTGGGAAAAGCCAATTCTGTGGGTTTGGGAGCGCTTCCGGCCCATCCGTCGCACCTGCCAGCCCTCCCATCAGGGGAAGTCAGGGCAATCTGAGAAACAAAACCTGCAGAAACCTTCGTTCTCTTCGTTTGCTTCTGTTGCATTCCGCCGTCCCTTTTCCGGCAGCCCATCCCCTTACATGCGGTTTTCCAAAAAGAAGCGCACCTTGACACCACACCCCTATTCTAGAACACTTCCCGCCTTATGGCTGAGACCAAATCCGGCGAATTGATGGAAAAAATTGTGTCGCTCTGCAAGCGACGCGGCTTCATTTTTCAATCCTCGGAGATTTACGGCGGGTTGAATGGCTTCTGGGATTACGGCCCATTGGGTGCTGACCTCAAGCGCAACGTCAAAGAATATTGGTGGAACACGATGACCCGGTGGCGCGATGACATCGCCGGGCTGGAGGCGACCATCATCATGCACCCCAAAATCTGGAAGGCCTCCGGCCACGTGGACACCTTCAGCGATCCCATGGTGGACTGCAAGACCTGCAAAGGGCGGTTCCGCGCCGACCAGATGAACGAAATCCCCTGCCCCCAAAGGCCGAGCAAGATGTCCAGCGAATGCGCCGGGGAAAAGACCGAGGCCCGGCCCTTCAACCTCATGTTCGAGACCTCCGTTGGGCCCCTCAAGACCGATGACAGCCTCGCCTACCTGCGCCCCGAAACGGCCCAGGCCATCTTTGTCCAGTTCAAGAACGTCCTCGAAACCTCCCGGCAGAAGGTTCCGTTTGGCATCGCCCAGATGGGCAAGGCCTTCCGCAACGAGGTGACCCCCCGCAATTTCACCTTCCGCTCCCGTGAGTTCGAGCAGATGGAGCTGGAGTTCTTCATCAAACCTGACGAGGCGGTCGAGGCCATCCACGGCACCGTCGCAAAGCCCGCAGCCCCCGGCCACCCCGGCGAGCCGCAGCCCAACTGGGGCTGGCAGATGTGGCATCAATATTGGGTCGAGGAGCGCATTCGCTTCTATGAGAACATCGGCCTCCCCCGCACCACCCTCGAGGAGTATTGGCAGAAGCCGGAGGAACTCGCCCACTACGCCCGCGCCACGGTCGATCTCCTGTTCAAGTTCCCGTTCGGCACCCAGGAACTGGAGGGCATCGCCGCACGAAGCGATTTCGATCTCAGCCAGCACCAGCGCTGCTCCGGCCGCCCGATGAACGTGTTCGATGAGGAACTGAAGGCCGCATGGCTCAAGCTCGACCCGGCAAAACAGGCCGAGCTCCGGGACGCCTATCAGCAGGCCCGGCTGAAATACCATACCAAGGCCGGGGAGGAACCTGAAGCGGCAGCAAAGCAGGCCCAGGCAGACGCTGAAGCCTTCACCAAGGGATACTACGTCCCACATGTCATCGAGCCGAGCGCGGGCGTTGACCGCCTCACCCTCGCCCTGATCTCCCACGCCTATTGCGAGGACCAGGCCCCCGACGACAAAGGCAAGCTCGAGTCCCGCATCGTCATGCGCTTCCATCCACGCATCGCCCCGGTCAAGGTCGCCGTCTTCCCGCTGCTCAAGAACAAGCCCGAACTCGTGGCCAAGGCCCGCGAAGTGCAGGCGCTGCTCCGGCCGCACATGACCGCGTTCTACGACGAGGCCGGGGCCATCGGCAGGCGCTACCGCCGTCAGGACGAAGCCGGCACCCCCTACGGCATCACCATCGACTTCGACACCCTCGGGGAAAAAGGTCCTGAACTGAAAGACACCGTCACCCTGCGCGAGCGCGATTCCATGAAGCAGGAGCGTGTCAGCATCGCCGATCTCCTGCCCATGTTGCTGGAGAAGGTCCGTTGATGGCAGTGGCGGCGGATGCGGAGCCCAAAAAGCGAGCACCAACGCTTTATGTGATCATCACCATAAAGCTGTTGAAGGGCATCCTCTTTGTCCTGCTCGCCTGGGCCGCCTACACGTTGTCTGACAACGACCTCCCGAGGGAGTTGCACCGCACGCTGCACATCCTCAAGCTCAACCCGGAACGCGAATTCTGGTCTGATCTCGCCCTGCGCATCGGCAGGTTGAAGGAAAAAGAGGTCCTCTGGGCTGCAGCCGGAACTCTTATCTATAGCCTGTTCTCCCTGGTCGAGGGTGTCGGCCTCATGTTCCGCATCCGCTGGGCCGGATACCTTGCCATCGCAGAATCCGCTTTCTTCATCCCGATCGAGATCTACGAACTCCTTCACAACTTCTCGTGGGTCATCGTCGGTATCCTCGGCCTGAATATCCTCATCGTCTGGTATCTCTTCCAAAATCGCGACCGGCTCTTCCGGCATCACCACTGATCGCCACCGGCACAACACGTTCCGCAACTCCTTTCCAAACACGCCTTCCACCCCTGCCCAGCACCAACAGTGCGAACCATGCCAGCCTGGGCCACCGGCCTGGGTATTGCATGGAAATGGAACGGAAGGGTTGAAGGCCCGACATATCCCTCCCGCAGGAATCCACCGGATGATGCCGGGCCTTCAGCCCTTGAATCGTTTCAATGCCCAATCTCATGGGGTGTTACCCCAGGCTGGGATAGCGTGCGCCGTTGGCGCGGTGGGAAAGTGGGGCAGACTCACCTCACAAAAGCCAACCAAGGTAACGAGGCCCGTAAAGCTCTTTGCTCTCTTCGTTTGCTTCTGTTCCATTTCCGCTTCGGGCCATGGGGTCAGGCGCGGGAAAACGGTCAATGCCCATCCACAACGGTCTCCCCCATCTGGGGACAACCCCTCAATTCTTAATTTTTAATTCGTAACCCCCCCCTTCCCTCCCCCTTTCGTGTATTTCGTGGTTAAAATCCGGTTCCCTATCCCGTTCAACGAAGAAGGCCGGAAGCAGCTTTCGCCACTTCCGGCCCCAGGTGTTTTTGTTTAACTGCCAACCCCCCTCCTAAGCAGGGTTGGAGATTCTGTTACTCCTCCACCGCGCGGTAGAACCGCTGCGGCATACCCTTGGCGTGGGTGTCGAGGACTTCGATGGTGCCATCCGGGTTGGCAACGGCTGTCCCAACAACGCTCCATTGGAACATGTTGCCCGTCGCCTCGATCCGGTAGGCCTTCCCGGCCTCACCCACCAGGTGGACCATCATGCCGTCCACCGAGTTGTTCAGGGTCAACGTTCCGGAGAGACCGACGTTGATCGTCATGATCCCGACCGCCTCACCGCCACGGCCGTCGGCAATCAGATAGGCGAACAGGTCCTGCCCGCGATACCCGACCGGCGCGCGGTAGATCAGGTCCGTTCCCACCTGCGTGATCCGTCCACCATTGGCGGAGACTCCACTGAAGCTTTCGAACACCACTGTGTCCCCATCGGCATCCGTGTCGTTGGCGATCACCGAGGCAATCGTGTTCGTCACACTGCCATTCACCCCCACGCTGTAGGTGTCCGGACCGGCCACAGGAGGACGGTTCAAGGCCAGCACCTTCGTCACCGGGGCGCTGATCCCGCCGTCCCCATCCGCGACCACCACCCGCAGGGTCCTGCTGTTGGTGCTCTCGTCATCGGTCTCAATCGTCACTGCCCTAAGCAGGGCCTGCACGGCTGCCGGGGTCGCG
>CAIWMU010000245.1 GCA_903913865.1 uncultured Verrucomicrobia subdivision 3 bacterium | reverse complement strand
TTGAAACACCCGCTGACTTGTGCTCCAGCCTGTTTCATACCTTCGCAGACATGCAGCGCCATCCGGAAAAACTCCTGGGCATCCTTCGTCCGTTCTCTTGATGCCTATATGTCCCGTTATTTATGCGCACATGTATAGCCCCAGGTAATGATCAGAATGCCTACGTTCAGATGTTCAACCTGAAGTTCGCCCGTATCCTTGAGCAGGTTGTGCAGTCAGTCTTCGGAGCAGAAGCTGTAGCCTATGTGACGGACTAGACAGTAAAAGAGTTCACTTGTGCAACCCTCGTCCCAATCGCCATCCTATCCGACATCAGCTCCGACCCATGAACCACGAAGCGGCAATTGCGATCCTTGAGAAAGTCCAAACAAAGGAACTTCGACTCCGGCACGACGTTATTCTTTGTGCCGTTCGGTATGCCCGCCTGAGAGCCGATTGGCGCCTCGCACCCCTCAACGAGCGCAGGGTGATGGATGCCGGTCGTACGGCCGCCCACAACGCCCTCATTGGGGCCATCAACGTTCTTTCCGGGGCAATGGTCAAGGCCAGGGAGAACACCACTTGGCGGAAAGACCTAGGCGATGACCGGCAGGAGATCGGCGACTGGGCCTGCCATGTTCATGCTCATCTTGGAATCGAGGCACGATGACCCACAAGCCGGCCAGCATGATCCTTACGGAGGCTTGGGAGGTGCGGATCAGGCCATGGCTTGGCGCAATTCCCGAGGCGATGCGACGATAATCTTCAAACCATCCTGAACCCGTTCATAGGTCGGGCTGTTCAACGGGCTGACGATGTAGTTCCTTCCCTTGGGATATTGCTCCCGGAAGGCCCTCAGCCCTCGGGTCTCGAATGACTCCGGCTGCCATTTGCACTCGATGGCATCGACGGTATCACGGCTTCTGGGTACGACAAAATCGACTTCCCTCTGCTGCTTATCGCGCCAAAAATGAATCTTTGGCACCCCACAGGCGATGAGTGTGTCCAGAACCAGATGTTCCCACAGCACACCGCAATCCTCCGGTCGCAAATGATCCCACCCCCGGGCGTGGCACACCAGTCCTGTGTCGAAACCGAACACCTTGGGCTGTGCTATGATCTCGCGCCGTCCGCCCGCCGAAAAGGGTCGCAACAGATGTGCGACATGGGTGATCTGAAAAATCTCCAACCAGTTGGTCAGGGTGGGGCGGCTGATCTGGCTTTCCCTTGCCAGCTTCGTCACATCCAGCATGCCTCCGCTCTGCCGCAGCAGCAGTTCAAAGAGGCGCAGGAAGGCGGCCCGTTTCTCCAGCCGGAACAGTTCCTGCACATCACGCGCGAAATAGGAGTCGAGCCATTCACCGTAGAACTCCGGATCGGGTTCCTCCGCCAGCAACGAGGGTGGCAAACCACCGCGCAGCAACCGGTCCCGCAAATCGACGATTCCAAAGGCGGGCAACTCCTCGTAGAGAACCGGTACGAAAGTCACAACCCGTTTGCGGCCCGTGAGACTGTCGCGAAACTTCTGTGTCGCCGCGAGCGTGGATGAGCCTGTGGCCAGAATCTTCAACTTTGGAAAGGCATCGGCACCGATTTTCAACAAGCGGCTCGGATCTGGAAGTTGGTGCACCTCATCCAATACGACGAGAGGCTTTTTCAACGATCGGTAAAAAGTCTCCGGGTCGCGCAAGCGTTCCGCAGTGCTGGGCAGATCACAGTTGAGGAACTCAGCTTCGGGCAGGCCCCGTGCCAGGACAGTCTTCCCGACACGGCGCGGACCGGTCAACCAGACAATGGATGTCTGTTTCCAGGCAGCCACGAGCCGTTCTTTCCAGAAAGGACGTTCAATCATGCGGCTTTAGTTTACGTTTAGGCGTCTAAATGTAAACAGTGATTGCGCGTTCTGTTTGGCACTGGGTGATGTTGAACGTGGCGCAGCCGTGAAGAAGGGGATGGGGGACATTTGCCTCCTCCTTCCCCACCCTTGAGGAAAAAGTGCTCACAGGTGCAAAAAGGTCTGTACTTGGACATGCAGGACTGGGTACACTTGTTATTGAACGTCAATGATGGCGTTCGTTGAACCATAGATAACACCGAAATAGACATATGAAGATACCCATACCCAGAGAAACCAGCTTCGACTGCCCCGAAGGGGAGTTCAAGGCCTGCCTTGTGGAGCACGCAGCCGTTCCGGACAAGCAAAACCCAGGACGCCTCATGCTCCGGCTCCTGTTCGAGGTGGACACCCCCTCAACCCCGTTCAAATGCATCAAGGTCGCCCGCAACTTCAAGCCCTCCCTTGACCGTGGCAGTGAACTGAAGTGTTTCCTCGAAACAATGCTCGGGCCCGGATTCCTTGATAAACGAGGCGCAGGGGGTCAATTGGACATCAACTCCCTGATCGGCACCGAGGCGGACATCCGGGTGGTCCACAAGCACAGAACGGGATATGAGCGTCCGTTCGTGCAACTGGTGGAAGCCTGCCCCCTTGGATCCCTCACCGGGAGGAACACCCATCAACTGGAGGCCTGCCATATATGAACACCCACCATTGCACCCCGGAGCAGATGCTCCTCTATTCAGCCCACAGGCTCCAACTCCCCCGATCCCCCGGAATCACCAACCAGATGGACATCCAACTGCTAAAGCTGGCGGACGGGATCCAGAAACACCACCAGAAGAACCTCTGGCTGACGCTGGCGGACCTCTGCGTCATTGGCGATACGGTGGATCTGGCGTTGCCCAAGGGCAGTCGAGAGGAGATCCGGAAGTTCCTGGACCAGGCCTTTGACGAACGTTACCGGCTGACCTTTGAAACCTTTGACCTTTGGAAGGGGCAGGTTGGGGGAGTGCATCCAGACTGCCTTGTGGAGCGTCAACCGCTCTACAGCCTCACAGACAACGCCAACAACGTCATTCTGGATGCCGACTACCGCAGGAGATTTCTGCAAACAACAGAACAACAGGAGCATGTGGATGCGGCCTGAGTCCGCCTGGAGCCAGTCCGAGCGCCAGCAAAAGGAGATGCAAGAGCTCAGACGGCTGTGGGACGAATCGGAGCGGGTGCTGAGCCTGCTCCGGTTCAAGAACGGGAAACGGATTGAAAAAGCAACAGATCAGGAGGTGAAGGAATGGAACAGGATGAGACAAGTGAGACATTGAGACGGGTGAGACACAGGCTGAAGGGGGCGGAGGTGAAATCGAGCCTCTTTGAGAATGACGCACCACCCCTCCCGGCAAGATCCCCGTCGGACTGGTTTGCGCGGAAGTTCCCTGAGCTGGCCCTGCAGTATGGTCCACCGATGCTGGAGAGGGTTGAGACCCTGCTGGATCAGGACAGCCAGGAGATCACCCCGGTGGCGCTGAACGAGGAGTTCTTTGCGGCGGTTCTGGGGGGTGACCCGGAACTGGGGCATCGAGTCATCTACAATGTGCCGGACCTGACGTTCCACTTCTTCGACCCCCGGGAAGGGGTTTACTGTGAGACATCGGAGCAGAAGCTGGTGCTGGTGCTGAGCCAGTACCTGATCCGGTGCGCGGCGGAGATGCCCCCCGGGGTGAGGATGGAGGAGTTGTTCGGGCAGTTGAGGGAGGAGGCTGAGTTGAAGAAGGTCGTCCGGAGAGCCAG
>CAIWMU010000244.1 GCA_903913865.1 uncultured Verrucomicrobia subdivision 3 bacterium | reverse complement strand
TGCCCCGACCGGAAAGCTGGCCTATTTTGCCCACCGTAAATCATTGAAGAACTATGAGTGTATTGATTGTTGGTTCAACGGCCCTGGATTCCATCAAGACTCCCAAGGCTGAAAACCCGCGCCTGCTCGGCGGCTCCGCAAGCCACGCCGCAGTGGCCGCGAGCTTTTTCGGCCCTGTGAAAATGGTGGGTGTTGTCGGCGAGGATTTTCCAAAGCGCTATGTGCAGCTCTATGAGCGGCACAGCATCGACCTTGAAGGCCTGCAACGCCTGCAGGGCAAGACCTTTCACTGGTCCGGGGAATATGAGCTGAACATGAACAACCGCCGCACCCTGCTCACGGAGCTGGGGGTGTTCGAAACCTTCAACCCCCAGCTCCCCGCCAGCTACACAAGCAGTCCCTTCGTGCTTCTGGCCAATATCGCCCCCTCCCTCCAGGAGCATGTTCTGACCCAGATGCGAAAGCCCCAGTTTGTGGTGGCCGACACCATGGACCTCTGGCTGAACATTGCCATGGCCGACCTCCTCAAGCTGCTCAAGCGGCTGGATGGGTTTGTGCTGAATGACAGCGAGGCAAAACAGCTCACCAGCGAGGATGACTTGTTCCCGGCTCTCAAAAAGCTCCACAAACTCGGGCCGAAATATGTCATCATCAAACAGGGTTCCCACGGATCCATCCTTTCCAGCCCCCAGGGCCTGTTCATCTGCCCCGCCTACCCCCTGAAAAAGGTTGTCGATCCCACGGGCGCCGGCGATTCCTTCGTCGGTGGCATGATGGGCTATCTGGCCAGCTCGAAGGGTGGCGTGGATAAAAACATCCGCCGCGCCATGGTTTATGGCAGCGTTGTCGCCTCCTTCTGCTGCGAGGGCTTCGGCCTGCAGCGCACCGACAAGGTGACCCGCGCACAGGTGGATGAACGGGTCAAAGAACTGACCGCCCTGACGAAATTCTAAACACCCCCCAACCCGCAAATTTTATGGCTCAAAAACAAACCATCAAACCACCCCAGTCACCGGCCGCCGTCGGCCCCTACAACCACGCCGTGCGCGTGGGCGACCTGCTGTTCTGCGCCGGTCAGATCCCCATTGAACCGGCCACCGGCAACCTTGTCACGGGCGACATCAAGATCCAGACCGAACGCGTGCTCGAAAACGTCAAGGCCATCCTCGATTCCCAGGGGCTGACCTTCTCGAACGTCGTGAAAAGCACCGTCTTCATGGTGAATCTCGGTGATTTTGCTGGAATGAACGAGGTTTACGCCCGCTATTTCACCAACGATTTTCCCGCCCGCTCCACCATCCAGGTGGCGGCCCTCCCCAAGGGGGCCAGCGTGGAGATCGAGGTTCTGGCCCACTTCTAAAAGGCTCGTTCAGAATGGCCGCCCGGAAGAAGACCTGGCAGGAAAAACTGACCTCGGATAAGGGTCTGCCCCGGGTGGTCGATGTGCCTCAGGACAACCGATTCCATTCGGGCGCGGGGAGAATGCTGATCCCTGCCCCCTTGCAAGTGGATGCCCTAATGCGTCAGGTTCCCAGGGGTCAGGTCACGACCATCAACGAACTCAGAGCCGCCCTCGCGGAGCGGCACGGGGCCGATTTTGCCTGTCCCATCACCACCGGCATTTTCGCCTGGATCGCCGCCCATGCCGCAGAGGAGGCCGCAGCCGCAGGCGCAAAACGGTTCACCCCCTACTGGCGCACTTTGAAAACCGGTGGGGAGATCAACCCCAAATACCCGGGTGGGATGGAATCGGTTGTGGAAAGACTACGCAGCGAAGGTCACACCGTGACGGTGCGAGGCAAAAGAACCTTCCTCGATTTTCTGGAAACCAACCTCTTCAGAGGCTTCCAGGATCGATGAACTCACTCCCACCGGGTCGCTTCCGTTCAGGTCCCGTTCAATCTCAAAGTCCATCAACGAACTTCTGCATGGCGGTTTCCTGCCGCTCAATGGACTCGACCAGTTTCAACTGCGTCCGGCACCTGTCGAGGTTATGCCCCGCCCTGTGGATGCGGAAGTAGGTGTCTCCGCTCAGGTAATCCGTGAGAAAACGGATACCGATCTCGAACGTGATCAACTTGCCTGAGAAGGCAATATGAGCCTTTTCGGCCTGGGTCAGGAAATTGCCGGCAGTGGTCATGTAGCCCTGTGCCAGTTTCTTGAACATGGGCATCTGCATCTTGACCTTGCTGAGATCAAGCTCGTCCTCAAGCGTTGGACTGGTGGTGGTGCGAACCATGTCCCCAAAATCGTAGAGGGCGCAACCGGGCATGACGGTGTCGAGATCCACAATGCACATGGCATCACCCGTGAGCACGTCGAGCATCACGTTGTTGAACTTGGTGTCGTTATGGGTGACCCGTTCCGGGATTGTGCCACTAGCCATCTCATTCAGAATCACATCGACGATCGATTCCTTGCTTAGCGCGAAATCAATCTCCTTTCTGGCAGAGTCCACCCGGCCATGCTCATCCTTTTGGATGGCCTGCTGCAGCGCAGTGAAACGCTTTCGGGTGTTGTGAAAGTCTGGAATGGTTTCGATCAACCGATCCCCTGGCAGATCGACCAGCTGGTGTTGAAATTCCCCAAAGGCCTTGCCCGCCTGATAGGCTTGCTGGGGGGATTGGACAGACTCATAGGTTTCCACTCCCTCAACATAAACGAATGTGCGCCAGACCTCCCGATCTCCATTCTGATAAAATGATTTCCCGTCGCGGGTCGGAATGACAATCAACGACCGCCGCGTCACGTTCGAGACGCTTGCCGCCTCATACTTTCGCCGGATGTGGGTGGTCACCCGCATCACGTTCTCCATCACCCCGGTCGGGTTCTTGAATACGTTCTGATTGATCTTCTGGTGGATATACCTGACCCGGGTTCCTCCCTGATCGTAGGTGGCGGTGTAGGTTTCGTTGATGTGCCCGATCTTCAGCATTTCGGCGTGCTGAATCTGGCCATAGATCTGAAACTTTCCAGAAATCTCCTGTAGTTGCTTTTCCTGATACGCCATAGAATTATAGGATGCTCCAGTCTGAACCGTCTGGATGTATCCTGGCAATTCAAATCTTTAAGTAGTCCGATCCGCTTTCGGACTGGCACGAATTTTTGGTTTCAAAATGAATCCCATTCTGGTAGTTCAACGTGCAGCAGTCGAACAGTTGGATGAAGCCGTTTCCCCAACCGGAACCGCCCTGGCGAATTATTCAGGGCTCTGGAGCCGGAAATCTCAAGGCTTTACCCCTAAAGGCAGCAATCGGTATCGTTAAATTTTATGAAGCGTCACAAAAGCTTGTTGGCATTTTTTACGGTTCTGACCGGTTGCGCCGGTTTTCTACAGGCTCAGGGGGTGCCGGTCATCGAGAAGTTCCTCACCAACGGCATGCGGTTGCTCATGGTGGAACGGCACGATGAACCCACAGTGGCGGGCGGATGGGTCACCCATGTCGGAAGTGTCAACGAGCGGCCAGGGATGACCGGAATCGCCCACCTGTTTGAGCACATGATGTTCAAGGGCACTCCCACCATTGGCACCCGGGACTACCAGAAGGATCTGGAAATCATAACCGCCCAGGAAATGGTCCGCGAGGAACTGCGCCAGGAGGAGAGGCGGATGCGGGCCGAGTTGCGGCAGGGGAAAATCGACGACCTGCTCAAACCCGAGAACAAAAGCCCACGCTACAAGGAGCTTGAGCAGGAGTTTCAAAAACTGGTCGCTGAGCAGCGAAAAATTCTGGTGAAGAACGAATTTGACCGCATTTACACCTCCTCCGGGGCAAGCGGCATGAATGCCTTCACCTCCCAGGACATGACGGCCTATCACATCAATGTCCCGGCCAACAAGCTCGAACTGTGGATGTGGATGGAGTCGGAGCGATTGCTGCACCCGGTGTTCCGGGAGTTCTATAGCGAGCGGGACGTTGTCTTTGAGGAGCGCCGGATGCGGACCGAATCCACCCCGCTTGGAAAGTTTTCCGAGCAGTTCAATTCGATGGTCTGGAAATCCTCCCCCTACTCCTGGCCAATCGTTGGCTGGCCCTCCGACATCCCCGCCATCAGCAAGGCGCAGGCGGACGACTTCTACGCCACCTATTATTCCCCGCAGAACATCACACTCATTCTCATAGGGGACCTGAACCCTGAACGCACAGAGGCCGCGGTTCGCCAATACTTTGAACGCATTCCACGGGGCCTGAAGGAGCCCCCTGAGATGGTGACTGAGGAAACGAAGCAACTGGCCGAACAGCGCATGTCTGCCGAAGCTGAGACCAACCCCCAGATCGACATCGTCTGGCACACCGTCGGTTTCCAGCACCCGGACTCCTACGCCCTGGAAATTCTGGGTCAGATCCTTTCCACCCACACCGGACGCCTCTACAAGGGGCTGGTTCTGGGCAGTGGGGTTGCCACCGATGTCTTTGCGATGCAGCAGAATCAGAAGTATGCCGGCCTGTTCTACCTGAGCAGCGAGGTCAAGGAGGGCCACAAACCTGCCGAACTCGAAGCGGGCATCCATGGGATCGTTGAAACCCTCAGGAACGAGGATGTTCCCGCGGCTGAGTTGCAAAAGGTGAAAAACAACTTTGCCGCTGCGGAATACCGCCGCCTCACATCGAACTCCGCGATCCTCATGCAGCTCATCCGCAAAGATGGAAGCGGAGACTGGCGTGAGATCAACACCGCCGGGGCAAAATACCAGGCCGTGACCGCCGCCGACCTCCGTCGCGTGGCTCAAAAATATCTCACCCGCGAGAACCGAACCGTTGCAGTTTACACCCGCAAGGGCAACCAGACGGCAGCTTCCGATTCAAAAATCAACCCATGATCACCCGACTTCACCTCAACGCCGCCATTGGCGCGGCGATCCTCGGCATGGCCCTGGCATGGCCCGCCACCGTTCAGGCCCAGCCAATCCCGGAACGGCCTGAGAAGCTTCAATTTCCGCCCCTAAAATATGAGCCGCCGGATCCGGCGCAGTTCAGGACCCAGCTGAAGAGCGGACCGGTGGCCTACATCGTGCCGGATCATGAGCTGCCACTGGTGAACATCGTCGTCTATGTCCACGCAGGTTCATGGCTTGAACCCAAAGGCAAGGAGGGTCTCAGCGCCATGACCGGCTACCTGTTGACCCGGGGAGGGGCTGGATCCAAGTCAGCCGAGGACCTGGAGGAACAGCTCGCCTTTCTGGCGGCGCAGATCAACTCCGAGGTGGGGGACACCCAGGGGAGTGTGAGCATCAACCTGCTTTCCAAGGACCTCGATGAGGGACTCAAGATTCTCCGCGATGTTCTTTCCACCCCCCGCTTTCAGGAGAACAAGATCACGCTCCGCCGGCAGCAGGTGCTGCAGGATATGCAGAGCCGCAACGACGACTCCCGCAGCATCGAGGGTCGCGAGTCCGCGCTTCTATCTTTCGGCCCCGATTTCTGGGACAACCAGTTCGACACAGCCGACTCTGTAAATTCCATCACCCGCGATGACCTCCAGAGATTTCATCAATCCTGGTTTCATCCCGCCAACTTTGTGGTGGCAGTCAGCGGGGATTTCGACGCCTCCCGGATGACCGCCCGACTCGAAACACTCTTTTCCAACTGGCCTTACAAGGGGGAATTGCCGGGGCCGATCCCCACCAACACACGGTTCGCCAGTCCCGGAGTTTACGTGGCAGACAAGGATGTCAACCAGGGCCGCGTTTCCATCCTGCTCCCGGGCATCGAACGGAACAACCCGGACATGGTTGCCGTGCTCATCATGAACGACATCCTCGGGGGAGGCGGATTCACCTCCCGCATCATGAACCGGGTTCGTTCCGATGAAGGCCTTGCCTATTCCGCCCGCTCCAGCTTCCCCGGCGGTGTTTACTATCCCCTGACCTTCAGCGCAGAGTTCCAGACCAAGTCCCGCACTGTTGCCTATGCTTCCTCCATCGTTCTTGAGGAACTGAATCGCATCAAGTCCACCCCGGTCTCGGATATCGAATTGTCCACTTCCAAACGGGGATGGGTTGATCGTTTCCCGCGCACCTTCTCCACCAAGAGCCAGGTTGCGACCACCTTTGCGATGGATGAATTCACGGGGCGCTATGCCCGCATGCCCGACTATTGGAAGAATTACCGCAGCCGCATCGAAACAATTACCACGGCCGACGTTCAACGCGTGGCCCAAAAGTATCTGGATGACTCAAAACTCGTCATCCTCGTGGTTGGCCAGAAGAGCGAGATCCTGCTGGGACATCCAACCCACCCCGTCAAGCTGACGGATCTCGTCAAAGGCCCGGCAGTCGATCTTCCCATGCGTGACCCACTGACGATGAAGCCTGTTTCGAAGCCGCCCGGCTCATAACCGCCAAAGAGATTCACAAAACGGAACATCGGGTTGACCCATTACCGCTAAGAAGCGAACACCCGGTCACCCGTAACAAAATGTGAAAGGTCCGGGAACTAGCGTTTTCCATGTTTCTCATAATCGGGAACCCGTCGGGAACCCGCGAACGATCCTGCACATGGGGCGGTGGCTCCACCACAACCGAGCTGCCAATCGTCATGTTCCAAAACCATAGCTGGACCATCTGGAGGAGAGGGACCCAAACATGGCAACGCAATGTCACCGAGCAGCCTGAACCTGAATGATGCTTGGGCCAGAGCCAGACAAGAATTCATGATCTCGCAAAGCGCGTTCTGGTTCTGAAACGGGAACGGAACCACCGTTCAGACGGAATCGGATCATCCTGTTGATTACCCACGAATCTACATGCGTAGGCAGGAGCTCTGAGCCATCAAGGGTAAAGCAATTCCAGTTTCAGCTTAAAAAAACGACTTGTCGTCGGCTTGGAGGACAGATCACGAACAGTAATGATTTCACTCTTTCCACCCGGTGCCACGACTATCCGGTTGGTGAGACTCTCGCTGGAACCACCAATCGAGCTTGCCCCCTCCACCGAGAAAGTGATGTCAGTCGCTTTGGTTGCGCGGACGTAGCGGAAAGCCCAGTAGTTTGTGGTGCCGTCGGTAACGAACGAGACATCTGGCACATTTGTGTATAGAGCAACTTTGGGATCATTGCCAAAAGCGTATTCAATCACGTTGATCATTCGGTCGCCATCCGGATCGGCGCTCGGGCCGATGATATGTGTGTCACATTCACAAGGCCAATGAGTGGCGGTCCAGCTTTCGAACGGACGCAATGGCAGAATATGAAACGTGAATGGTGTTTCGGGAGAAATCGTCCCGGTGGTTTGACCCACGCGAAAACCGGATGCCCGAAAATAGGCGCGGTATATTCCGTTGGTGGTAAACCCCCAGTTGTAATGGGCATGACCACCCACCGGGATCGTGATGGCATCGCCGGCTCCTATGCCATCCCGCGAGTCCATTTTGACATCGATATTTCCAAACGAACTCGCCTGCCAGACGATCAACTGGCCCGGGCCTTCGAGTCGTGTCAATTGAATGGTAACCGCACTGCCAAAGACTTCCGACAGAACTCTTTCTGCGGACACCCCAACATAGGGCACGTTGCTGTAAGGATTCTGCGGCAAAATCCAAAGGGGATCGCCTTCGTTACCCAGCGGAGTACCACTGGGCAGGCTGAACTTCATACTCTCAGGGCAGATCACCACACATTGATTGCTAGCATAGAGGTTGCCGTGCGTATCGTCAGAAGCCATTAGACTGATTTGGGTGCTCTCACTGCTCCAAGTCACGCTGAGCAAATCCACATGCTCGGCCGTGAACTGAAAGCATTGGGCGGAAGCACGTTGGACGGTAGTGAGAAGCAGCAGAAAGCTGAACAGTTGAATGTGTTTCTTCATGGGGTGATAGGATGCTCAGATTGAGTTGGTTGGTTGTTTTCGCACTTGTCGTTGTGATCGTGTCCGTGACCCGCTGGTTCCATTTGACCGACCAAAATCGAGACGGCCAAACCGGCAACCAGCGCCAGAGAGAGCCGCGTCTGGTCATGGGCGTGAAAATGAAGTTCAGGCAGCAGGTCACTGCACGCGATACAGAGAAACCCACCCCCGCAGAAGCCCAGCGCACAACCCAGAACAAGGTGGTTGGATTCCGCCACTTCACCCAATCCCAACACGGCCAGCCCCATGCCCAGAGGGGCGATTAGGGCGATGACAAAATTTACTTTCCTCCGCAGGGAAGCCGAACGGCCGTCTGCCTGCATCAATGTCACGACCGCCATAGAGTCGAATGGCTTGTGCAAAATCACCGCCAATGCCGTCCCCAAACCAACCCAGCCAACCCCGTTTTGGATTCCAATGGTGACTGCCGCGGCAAGTGCAAGTCCGTCCAGCAGTGAGTGAAACCCGAGGCCCAGGGAGACAGCCAGCCAAGACAGTTTTCTTGAAACCGGAGCCGCATGGTGTGCACCGCAACAAGCTGTTTCGGCTGCTGACCCCTCCTGCTCGCCATGGTGGTGATAGTGGAACATTCGTTGCAAAAAAAACATCACCAGAAAACCACCCAGGGCCCACGCAACGGCGCGGTCCAGGGACTGAGTTTCCTCTGCCGCATGAGGGATCATATGCAGTAAGGCCATGCCCAGCATAAGCCCGGCGATAAAGCTGATGGCTGTCTGGAGACGAGTGTGGGTGACCTGGAAAATGAAGGGGAAGAACCCGCCTGCCAGCGAAGCAAGAATGGAAGCTATCGCATAGATGACAAGCATCGATGTGGAATTGGTCATAATGGCTTTGGGTAACAGTAACACCCAGGTGGAGAAATCCCGGGTCGCCGTAAAAAACCCTTAACTGATTAGTTACACGAGTTTCTCCGGCGCATAAATGCCAACATTCCCGCCCCTCCCAATATCACGAGTGATACGGTCCCCGGTTCCGGCACGGCTTGCACCGAAAAGGTATAGGTAATCGGTCCGCTGGAGGAAAAATCACCACCATCTACCAGCATGCCAACCGCCTCGAAGTCGACTTCATAGGTTCCAGGCCCGCTGAAGGCCCAGTTCACATGTTGGTGTCCAGAAGCGGTGAGCAAAATGGAATCGCCCGCAGTGATGCCATCTCCAGAATTCATGTAAATGTTTGGATTCCCGAACATGCCGACATCATAAACAGCGAACTGGCCGGGTGACCGCACGGCTTTCAAACTCAATGTCACCTCATCGTTCAGGAAGAGCCCAGAGGCCAGTTCCTCCGTGCCAAAGCCGAGGAACAGAATATCCGGGTTTTGCACGGCCGGTAGAATCCAAACTGAGCTACCGGCGGGCCCCATAAAACTCCACTGCGAACCTGCCGGCACAGTAGTCAGGGCTTTGACAATATCCACACCCAAAATGGCTTCGTGCGGGGAATATTCCATAGGCGGAATCGCCAGGTGCTGACCGATGTGCAGGTTCCAGCCGCCGCTCTCATAGACAATGCCCACATCCGTGTGACCTTCGGTCAACAACGTTTGGCCGTTGAGATTTTGAGCGGCAAATCCAGCAAGACTGCCGGCTAGCAGGGATTTTAGTTTCAATAATTTCATAGGATTTATTCTTTCAATTATGCTTTTAAATTGTGCGAAGATGTTACTAATCTGGGGGTTTTGCAAAATTGTCACCGGCGGTAATACGTGCCTTGAGTTTCATCGCAGCGAGGCTTTCCACATGGCCGTCGGCAAGCAGATGGTTGGCGGAGGATCTGTGACGGTCGGGCTGGATGTCGGCCATGACGGAACTCCATCCGAGCAACCACTGCCGGGAATGCGTATGGTCGTTCATCATGTTCACCCCGACGGCATCGGAGATTTCAAACGTGGTGAAGGTGATGGCAGGATGGTGGAGTGCCTCCAACTTGCGATACGACTCCAGAATGCGCCCGAAGGGATCTGTAAGATCCACAAAGACGAACTCATTTTGGGTGTAGCTGGCGGCGTGGGCCGCCAACCGTTCGGCACGCTTGGGATCTTCCGGGCATATCCGGACACCTTCCACGTTGCCCAACTGCCCCGCCAGTTGGTAAATCCAAGAGGCATTGGTGCTGCCACCATGGGTCGTGGTGGGCAGCCAACCGCCGGAGTCATCCGCATACATTCGCAAGGCGATTCCGATCTGTCGCAGATTGCTCATACATGCGGCAGACTTGCCACGGCTTTTGGCCCGCGCCAAACCAGGCAAAAGCATCGCCGCCAAAATGGCGATGATGGCAAGGACCACTAAGAGTTCAATCAATGTAAACGCACGTTGAGAACAGCGCGTCGGACGCAAGAACAAGCCACAATTCATCTGTCTTTATGAATGTTTTGCCATGCCTGAGCACGACGGCACACATTCAGCCTATTTTTCTGTGAAGAATTCCTTGAGTTCAGTAATTACAGGTTGTAAAGGACCTGCAATCAACTGTACACAAGGCTGAAGAGAAATCAGACGGGAACGGGCGGTCCGCGCTCCGGTGGCAGGAAGATTACTCCGTACGAAAGAAAAAATTGGGCGGACGGAATGACTAATTCCACCCATATCTGGGGCATGTCAATAGCGACTATCGGGAAAACCGGCTCCACATGACCATGGGCAAGCAGTGTGACCGCACATTCATGTTCGGACTGATCGGCATCAGTATGGAACGCATGATGTAGGCTCGGTGAGGCGGTCAAAGCACTCAAAAACAACACCAACCCGATGAGTAAACTGCCGAAGGACAGTTTACCCCATCTTGACAGGTCTGTGGTTGATAATTGCAAACCGTTTGCAAAATAGCAAAAGCACTTATCACCACAAGCAAAAACGTTGGACCAAGCTCAAAAAGTTCAAGGACACCCCTCAAAATGCCGGAGATTGTTTGAACCGGGTCTATCCGAACGCATGAATGGCACAAGTCGCAAAGCATGGAACTTCATGGATGCACATTTTGCTGCACAGATCAATTTGTTCGCAGGATGGATAAAACGCTACAGGAAATATCCACACACCCTGGCATGCCAAAGTCTTCAAACCCTTACACCGCAGTTGATTGCAACGAACTCATCCATTTGAACGGAGTTGGCACGCCTCATGCATAATGCATCCCGTAGATGAGACTGATTGATCATGGATTTGCTTCGAACCTCCCGACCAAGACAGTCTGGCTGGTAGATGACAATGATGCGATCCGGGATTTGCTGCCCCAGTTGCTGGATGAGCAATTGAGCCTGCAGGTGACACGCACCTTCGCAAAACCGATTCAGGCTCTGGCCGCCGCACAGGAAGGGACTGCGGCGGATGTCATCCTTCTGGATGTGCATTTACGCGGCGAAAACGGGTTGGATTATGTCCGCCCCCTGCGCGAATGGGCACCCGATACCCGGGTCATCATGTTCACGACATTCATGAACCCGGATGACGAGACACGAGCTCTTTCAGAGGGGGCCTCTGCCTACCTCTTGAAGTCGGCCGGGGTGGAGCAGATTGCACGCACGATTCATGAATCGAGGGTGTGCGAACGCGAAGTTGCGTGTGTCGAAACAAGAAATGAATTTACCCGCACAGCGTCGGGTGAGAATGCCCGGTTGGAACCGGCGGTTCGGGGGTTCCGCCATCCAGCCGGGTTGCACTTTGTGGGGATCTGGGCCGGTCTGGCGCGCTTGTGGAGGGGCACCACAGCCCATGCAACCCGGTTTGGGATGCACTTTTAGGTGGGGGACACAGAGCATGAAGCCGGGAACCAGCTCAATGAGCTGCATTCCCGGCTTCACCTTTAATCAATCATCCCGCCGCAATGGGCGGGATTGGGAAGGCATCAGGCGCCCATTTCGTCTTCGAACGACCCTGCCGCCACCGGGAAGCAGAGGTTGTCGCGGACGTATTGGATGCCGTTGGTGCTGGTGGCCTCCAGATCGCGGTAGGCGCTCTCAGCTTCTACAATCAAGGGGGCCGTCTTCCGTCCCATCACCTCGCAATAGCGCTTCGGATAGCCGGAATGGATCAGCAACTCGATGTAGCGGGTCATGTTCAGGTCCCCTGTCGGGATGTCCACAAACTGCATGGCGCGCTTCTGCCAATCCGCTTCCATCAACCGCAACGGGATGCCCGGGCGGATAACGAAGTTTTTGACATGGCAGGAATAAATGCGGGATGCCGTCTTCAGGAACCGGGTTTCCCAGCTCTCACCCTCCCAGCAATGGGAAGGATCGGCATTCACGGCGAGGCACTTGTCCCCGTCGCAGATCTTGACCAGCATGTTGAAATCATCGGCGCACATCGCACCGGTGCCGGGATGAATCTCATGGGCGAGGTAGATCCCCAGCTTGTTCGCTGCTGCACGGATCTTGGCCGTCTTAGTGACGAACCGCTCCTGACCTTCCTTGATCAGGTCATAGTCCCCGCCCTTCCAGAAGCCCCAGGGATAGCCGCCTGCGACTTCCCATCCGAAGGCAACGCCCCAGAACATGGGCACAACCTTGAGGCCCAGTTCGGCGCACAGGTCAAACAGGCGCAGAATGTAATCCTCGGCCCACTGTTCGATCTCAGCGGGTGATTTCTTCAACACATCAGCCGGTGTGAAGGGACGGATCGTGGGACTGCCGGTCCAGGCAGTCGTATGCACCCAGAAGGCGCAATGGGCGGACACGCCATCCAGGGAAAGCTCCGCTTTCGAGAAAGTTGCTTTGATCTCCTCCGCGCTCTTGAACCCGCCCGTGTCGTTCTGGAGCATGAAGTTGGAAGGTTGCGCTCCAGCCGCGCCGGATTTCTTGGCGTAGTCGCAAAACTGGGCAAGGTTTTTCGCGCCGTGCTGGGCGCCCTCAATGCTGGGGTGGAAACAGATTTCAGCCATAATCTTTGTGGAATTTATTTGAGTGTTTTCGGTTTACAAACCGTGCAGAGCTTTAACGGGATTGGCACCGGATTGCAACACCAATTTTCCCGGTTTCGCAGCCCGTTTTTCAGACTCCAATCTTTCGGCGGATCAAGGCCCGTCAAACTCCGTCCGGATTGCGATGGATGGGGAATTCTGGCACCCTGCCCCCGCAACCTTTGAATCATGGCCACTTTTTACGACACACACGCACACCTCGCGTCTGAGGCTGACACTGAGCGACTGCCCGGAATTATTGCCCGGGCGCAGCAGGCTGGAATCCGGCGAATCCTCTGCATAGGCACCGATCTGGCCAGCAGCCGCAGATGCATCGAGATCGCGGAGGAGCATGATGGCATCCATGCCGTGGTCGGCTGCCATCCATCAGATGTCGAGGAGGCCCCCGATGACATAAGGGAGGCCCTGCGTGAATTGGCCAGCCATCCCAAAGTCGCCGCGCTGGGGGAAACGGGCCTGGACTACTTCCGGCTCCCCGGCAAGCAGGGGGGCAGCCCTGAGGAGGACGCCCGAATCAAGGCGCGCCAGGCGAGTCTCTTCCGCCAGCACCTGGAGATCGCCGCAGAGTTGCGGCTCAACTGCGTCATCCACACCCGGGAATCTCTGGAGGACACAATCGAACAGCTCCGCCCCTTTGCGGACCGTGTCCGGGGGGTGTTCCACTGTTTTGTGGATGATGCCAATGCGATGCGCCGCATCCTCGCGCTGGGTTCCCTTGTGAGTTTCACAGGAATCCTGACCTTCAAAAACGCACAGACGGTCCGTGACACGCTCTCGGCAACGCCCATGGGCAAATTCATGCTGGAGACCGATTCGCCCTACCTCGCCCCTGTGCCCTACCGGGGGAAGCGCTGCGAACCTGCCTACGTCAAAGAAATTGCCGAAACCGCAGCGCAAGTGAAGGGTTGCACCCTGACCGAACTCGCCACGGCCACCAATGCGACGGCCCACGAGTTTTTCAGGCTCTGAGCCACCCGGAAGGTCGGCTTCCACGAGACCCAAATCTCCTCAGGCAAGAGCTTCCGCCAGAACCTCTGCCATGTGACGCGGCCGGACCGGAGCCAGATGGGCGATCTGCTGCCGGCAACTGGTGCCCGCCGCCACGACGGTGGTGCCGAAGGGCAGTTCCCGGATCTTGCGCGCCAATGGCTCGGCGACCGTCAGGGAAAGTTCATAGTTTTCCTGAATCGCCCCGAAAGCTCCGGCCATTCCACAGCAACCTGTGTCGAGAAGCGTGACCTCCCTGTTGGGCAGCCGCCGGGCCAACCCTGCAAGGAATGCCGGGTTCATGGCCGACTTCACATGGCAATGGGCATGGATCACAATTCTGGCCGGTTTCATGTTCCATTTGAGCGCATCCGGCTCACCCTCCAGCAGGGTTTCGATGAACCGCTCGAAAAGCACACAGCGGGGGGCCACTCCGGCAGCACCTTCCAACCCTAGCTCCATGTAATCCTGAGTGAACATCGAATGGCACGACGGCTCAAGAAACACAACCGGCACGGGATCGGACTGGTCCTGCAGCAGGGCCAGATTGTGCGCGCCCAACTGGTGCGCGGTATCCAGATCCCCCAGGCTGAAGGCGGGGCGGCCGCAGCATTTGCGGCCACGAACCAGTTCCACCCGGAACCCCGCAGCCCGCAGCACCCGGACGGCTGCAATCGCGACATGGGGCTCGTGATACCGTGCAAAGGTGTCGTCCCACAGCAGGATCCGCCCGCGTGGTGCCGGGCCCTCATCCGGGTGGCGCTCGAACCAGTGGTCAAAGCGCTGGGAGGCGTAGGCCGGGAGAAGGCGCTGCCACGCAAGCCCAAGCGTTTTGGAGAGAAAACTCCGGAAGAAAATCGACTCGGAAACATGGTTCGCCAGCTTTGGAAACACGCATCCCACGCGACCCAGCAAATCCACCCGGCTGATGAGCTTTACCCGTGCGGACCTGCCGTGCTTCCTCATCCTGGCATTCAGCAGTTCAGCCTTGAGCAAAGGCAGATTCACGTTGGATGGGCACTCGGTTGCGCAGGCCCTGCATCCCAGGCAACTTCCCAGGGCAGCCCCCAGATCCGGATCGAGGAGCGGATCCCCCTCCTGCCCCGGCTGAAGCACCGACCGGATGATGTTCGCGCGGCCCCGGGTCGTGAAAAGTTCGTTCCTCGTGGCGGGGAATGTCGGGCACATCAATGGCGTCTCCTTGCGACATCCACCACAACCATTGCACTGCTCCAGATTCAGCAGGAACGATTCATCCTTCCCAACAAAGCCCAGCACCGGGGCGAAAGGCAGCGTCAATTCACGACCCGGGCCGGATCGCAAATCCCGATCAAACTGGTAACGCCCATCCGGAATGATCTTACCCGGATTGAAGATGCCGTAGGGATCAAATGCCCCCTTCACCTGCCGCATCATCCCCAGCATCTCCTCCCCCACCTGCTCCAGCATGAATTCCGTGCGGGTGATCCCCACCCCATGCTCCGCTGCAAGTGACCCCTTGAACTGCCGCACCAGCGCCGAAACATCCCCCGCAAGCCGCCGGAACTTCCGGACGTCTTCGGGGAGATGCAGGTCCAGCACGGGCCGCACGTGAAGCAAGCCGGAGGCGGCATGACCATAATAGGAGGCCTTGAGCCCCGCATCCCGCATCAGACGGCCCAGTGCCCCCACATACTCAGGAAGTGCCTTCGGCTCCACGGCGGCATCCTCAATTCCTGTGGTCGGCTTGGCACTTCCCTTGCATCCCGTCAACAGTGACAATCCCGCCTTGCGCAGCGCCCAGAACAGCGCCGCCTTGGCCGGAGTTTCCAAAACCGTTGTGCGCAGGCCCAGCCTGCGGGCTGTCACTTCCCGGGCCCGATCCTGCGCGTTCTCATCAAAAAACTCGACCGCCAGCAGTGCTTCGCAAGGTTTCGAATCCAGCTCAAGCAGGTCGCGGGCCGCCTGAAACGCCCACTGCCCCCGGGTCTCATCCAGCAACACCCGGTCTATGTGTTCAATGGCTGCGGGGCGCAGATCCAGCAATTCCACGGTGGCCTGCATCGCCTCGGCAACGGAGGCAAAAAAGACCACCACCAGCCCCTTCTGCTCCGGCAGGGGGACAATTTTGAGTTCCGCGGAAAGAATGCCCGCCAGCGTTCCCTCGCTTCCGCACAGGATGTGGTTGAGGTTTTCGGGCTCTCGAAGGCATCGATCAAGGGCGTAGCCCGGACGGCGTTTGACGAGCCCCGGGGGGAACCGCTCCTCGATCACGAGCGAATTGAAATAGACCAGATCCCTGACTAGATCCCTCTGCGAGCGCAGGGTGTCATGAGCGGGCCCGATGGTCACCACCCTGCCATCTGCCATGACGATATCCAGTGACACGACATGGTCCGCTGTGGTGCCATAGAACGGTGTGTGGGATCCGCTTGAGTTGTTCCCGATCATCCCTCCCAGTGTGGCCCTCGAACTGGTGGCCACATCGGGTCCGAAACAGAACCCGGCCGGCCTCAGTGCGGCGTTCAATTGGTCCAGCACCACCCCGGGCGCAACCCGCACAGTACGCCGCTCGGGATCCAGTTCCGTGACGGCCCGGTTGTGGCGAGAAAAATCGACAATCAACCCCTCCCCAATCGCCCCGCCCGCGAGTCCGGTACCCGCCCCGCGTGGGATCACTGGAATCCCTGTCTGTGCCACTGCCTCAACAAGGAGGCTCGCCTGCCGCACTCCTTTGGGAAATGCCACAGCGAGCGGTTCCACCTCGTGGTTCGAGGCGTCCGTTGCATACAGCCGCAGTGTGAGTTGATCGAAGGCAACCTCGCAACCCGTGGCCACCAGCGCTGCCTGTTGTTGCGCCGAAATCATCAGCAAACATCTCCCTCCACCACAAACTCTGGCACGCGGGATCCTCGACGGCAAGACGGCTCCGAATGCCCTGCTTCAACCCCGCTTTCTTACACGGACTGCCTTGCCGACCGGGGCTTTCAGGCCCGGGATCCCAAAGTAATCACGTGCGTTTTCATAGCAGATCTTACGAACCAAACCGCCCACCATCTCATAGTCCCGGGGCAATTCACCGTTCTCCATGTCCCGGCCCAGCAGGTTGCACAGGGTCCGCCTGAAATACTCGTGCCGGGGATAGGACATGAAGGAGCGGGAATCGGTGATCATCCCGACGAAACGGGAGAGCAGGCCCAGATTGGATAGGGCATTCAACTGCCATTCCATCCCCTCCTTCTGATCCAGAAACCACCAGCCGGAACCCAGCTGCAGTTTGCCGGGAATCGAGCCGTCCTGAAAATTCCCCAGCATGGTTCCAAAAACGTAATTATCCGCAGGGTTCAGATTGTAGATGATTGTCTTCGGCAACGCGTTCTCCTGATCCAGCCGATCCAGATAGGCCGCCAGCGCCGCAGCCTGGGGATAATCACCGATCGAATCGAAGCCGGTGTCCGGTCCAATCGTCTTTTGCAGGCGGGTGTTGTTGCCCCTCATCGCGCCAAGATGCAACTGCTTCACCCATCCTTTCTCGGCATCCAATCTGCCGAAAAACAGCATCATGAAACTCGCAAACCGCGATTCGTCCGCCCCGGTGACCTTCCTACCGGACCGGGCCATGTCGAAGATCGTTCCAGCCTCCTTTTCGGGACAAAAATCAGACCAGCAATGGGAAAGGCCGTGATCCGAAAGGCGGGCCCCCTGCGCATGGAAGAAATCGTGCCGCTTCCGCAACGCTTCCAGAAATGTGGCGAGACTGCGGATCTCCACGTTGGCAGCTGCGCCCAGACGATCCACCCAGGTGTTGAACGCGGCACCATTCTGCAGCGCCAATGCCTTGTCAGGCCGGAAGGTGGGCACGACCCTGGAGGCCATTCCGCCATCCACAATCGTCTGGTGGTGCTTCAGATCATCCACCGGATCATCGGTGGTTCCCACAGCAACCACCTTGAACTGCTTCAAAATCCCCTGGGTGCTCAACTCCGCCCCGGCAAGCTTCGCGTTCGCCTTCTTCCAGATCCGCGGCGCACTCTTTTCATCGAGCAGTTCCGTGATCCCGAAGTGCCGCACCAACTCCAGGTGGGTCCAATGATACAGCGGATTGCGCAGCGTGTGCGGGACCGTGGCAGCCCACGCCATGAATTTCTCGTAGGGGGTCGCGTCCCCGGTGCAGAATCGCTCCGCGACACCGTTCGACCGCATGGCCCTCCACTTGTAGTGGTCCCCCTCCAGCCAGATCTCAAAAAGGTTTTTGAACTGCCGATTCCCGGCGATATCCGCAGGGCTTAGATGGCAGTGGTAATCAAGGATCGGCTGCTCTTCCGCATATTCGTGGTAAAGCCGCCGCCCGGCCTTGCTCTGCAGAAGAAAATCGTCGGTTATGAATTTCATGGTCGTTCGGGGCAATCGTCACATGGACAGATTCATTACTCGATCAGGTTGAAAGAAAGATCGGCCGGAGATGACGTTCGAACAGGTTGGTTGTGACGTTTCGGCTCACGCAAGCCTCACAGGACTTGAGGGCATCCAGGTAACGCTGCCCCTGCTTGGCCGCCATCTTGTAACCCACATGCAGCAACTGCCGCACATTCGGGTTGTAGGCCGGGTTCCGCTGATCATGCCTCAGGGCTGATACATACTGCTCGGGACCCCATCCATTCACAACAGAGGCGGAAGGCAGCCTGCTGCGGTCGATATCGATGACAGTGGCGTAAGGCCCGCACAGTTCCTCGATGTGATCCAGCGCACTCGCATAAATCTCCTGAGCAAGCGCCAATCCCTCGCCGCCACTCTCAGCCAGACCGATCAATTCCTCCAGCCAGGTCGTCCCCGCCGTTTTCACATGCAACCCGGCATTGAACCTCGCCAGACCCCGCCGCATCGGCGCGTAGATCGAAAACTTGTCACTCCCTGAATGGACACTCAGCTTCAAAGCCTCCGGCAGTCCATACCGGTGAACCACATGGGCGATCACGGCAAGGTCCTCGCAAAACTCCTTCTCGAACTGGCCCACATCCCCCACATAATCGACCCCCTTGTTGAACCGGCCGCTGAACTTTGGCGCCACCGTCTGCAGCGGAATGTGCTCATCCGCAAGCGCGGCCAGAATCACGAGCAGTTCCAGCGGTGTCTGGGGTGAATCCGTCTCGTCCATCGAGACCTCCGTAATGAAACTTCCCAAAGCCTTGTGGGTCGCAATATGCCTGTAGATCTTACCCGCCTCCGCTGTGGCAACCAGATACTTTCTGGCAATCGCCTCAATCTCCGCCCGGCTGGTATGAAAGATCCGGTCGATTCCCGCGATAGCCACATTCCCCAGCAGCTCTTTGTGCCGCTCAACAAAAGCACTCGCATCAGCTGTGTCAGCAGGCCTGCCAATCCAATCCGCGACATCAATCGTGTAAAAATCCGCATGCTCCAGGAACCGCCCCACCGTCTCCTGCCGGATATGATCCGCATCCACGTGATAGGGACGGTGCCAGCCCAGGTCCGTTACCGCTTCATCCGCCGCGGCCCGGGTGCTCGCAGGCTCTGACCCGATGATCAGATGTTCCCGGTTGGACTTGTTCCACACAGGAACCACATCCGCACCCTGCGCCGCCGCCTGAATGCAGGCCCGCAGCTGCGCCCGCGCCTGATGTGCAAACCGGTCACCAACACCAATGGAATACTTTTCCAGCTTCAACAATTTTCCCATAGCTTTGTGCCCGGCATCATAACTTTCGCCTCCCGTGTTGAACAGCCCGTTTTTCCCATGGCAGTTATCCATTCAATCCGGCCCGCCCACCCCGCTTTGCGCGCATGTCAGACTGATCCGGCATCCCGGGAACAGGCTCCTGCGATAGGAAACTGTAAATTCCAAAAAAATCATACTTGCGTTTACCCCCCACAATCCGCTAGTTTTACACCCGTCAGTTCTGGATGCGAGCGTAGCTCAGCCTGGTAGAGCATCACGTTGCCAACGTGAGTGTCGAGGGTTCGAATCCCTTCGCTCGCTCCACTTCCTGTACACCTCTTTTTTCTTCTGTAAGTCGTTGATTATCAACAACTTAGCTCACACGCCCTCTCCAATGTCAAGTTTGGCCTTTTCCCAAAACAGGGGTCTGCATGTCAATTTCATGACCGGAGCCGGGGTTCGTAGACAAAAATCTTCCCGTTCTTGGAGGGTATCATGGGCAAAATACCATCTCCGAACCCGATCTGGTTCACGGGTTACACCGCAAAAATCCACCTCCAGAACCCCCGAAACTGTCCGAATATCCCGGAACAGCTGTCCGATTTCATCGGAATCCGCAATTTGGCCCTTTGCACGTATTATGACGTTCGAGATCAAGCCCAACGTTGCAAAGCAAAGGAAGATCCGGAAAAGTCGCGCATTGCGCCGCAAGTGTTTGCACGATAAAGTTCCTCTATGGCCTTGTGGATCTTGAATCGTCCTCCCGAGAAGTGCAGTCTTGGCGAGTTACAGACAGCCGAGTTTCTGGGCGACCTGAGCGACGATTGGATCATCCGCTGGGGATTCCATTACCACGACAACCATGGCACATTGAGGGAGGGGGACTTTCTCGTTCTAGGACCAAAAGGAAACCTGCTGGTGCTGGAGGCGAAGGTCGGCAACCTATGCCACAATCCCTACACTGGGAAATGGAGCACCGCCGATGGGGACCACCCGCAGATGCAGTTGGACGCAGAGTGGTGCGGGGTCATGCAAGAGGTGAATCAGACACAGGGAGGCCGCCCACGGCTCTTCGTGGCCAGAGCTTTGGCACTCCCCGGCACCTCGGTTGCCCCAGGAGCTGCAGACCACCATGGCATTGACCGCGAACTCATTTATGACCGGCGCGATCTTCAGGACTTCACGCAAATCTGGGACAAGCGAATGCCCAAGGCCGACGGCCGCTCGCGCGAAATCTTTTTCGATTCCTTTGGCAGGGATGCCACCCCGAAAGCGGTGCGACATTTTGTGGACGAAACTGACCGGGCTCTGATCCGCCAAACCGAGGTCGGATTCGATCTCCTCGACAATCTGGAGGATAACCACCAGTTTTTGGTGCGCGGGGGTGCAGGCAGCGGCAAGACATTCATGGCTTTGGAACAGGCGACCCGTTGGGCCAATGACGGTGCCAGGGTTCTTTTTCTCTGCTACAATCTGGCGCTAACGGCCTTCATCCGGGAACTGGTTGCCCGAGCCAGGGCCAGGAAACGCTTGCGGGCTGGAGACGTTGTGGTGAGGGCATGGGAGGAGCTTGCCTCCGAACTGATCACCCGTGTCGGCTTGGAGTATGACGTCCCCGCCGGGAGTGCAGACCGAACCCATTTCTACGAGCAGACACTCCCGCACTACCTGGTTCAAATCGTGCGCGACAAAAGTTGCCCACCCGAGTTCGACTGCATGATCGTCGACGAAGGTCAGGACCACGATACGGCGATTCCCGGATTCCCGTCGGACTGGTCCGGGCCAGGCTGGTGGGGGGTCTACTGGTCCCTGCTGAAGGAGGGCAGCCGTTCCCCGGTGGCGGTCTTCCTGGATCCGGCCCAGCGGCCACAATTCCGAGGCGGCGGGGGGTTCAGCCTGGATGCGCTCCTGAACACAGAGAATTTCCATCCGGTCCAGGTGGGCTTGAAACGCACCGTTCGCTACAGCCTGCCGATCTTCAAGCATCTCAAATCGCTGGTCATGCCCGCGCTCAAGGACGTTCAAGAAGGTCTGGTCCAGCAAGGCCCACTCCCCGATGGGCCGCTCGTGGTGGAGCAAACTGCGGGAGATGGTGAGGCAGCCGCCCTGGCAAACCGGATTATTCGCAGCTGGATAGATCAGGGCTGGTGCAAACCGGATCAGGTCCTGGTTCTCTCTGCGCGCAGCAAAAAAACAGACTCCACCCTTCGAGGCTGCAACGAGTTGGCCGGATGTCCGCTAGTCAATCAGCTTGAACGCCGCACCGGCGAAATCGGCATGCTCTCCGTGCACCGCGCAAAGGGTCTGGACGCCCTCGCTGTGTTGCTCGTGGATTATGGCCCAAAGGCCGACCTAAACGAGTTTGACCAGATTGGATACTTCATGGGCTCAAGCCGGGCACGCCAACTTCTGGGGGTCGTTTCAACCATCCCCGCCAAAGGGTAACGAACAGCAACAGCCCCTATCCCTGAACTAAATTGCGATAGGCATTTTATAACGTAATGACATTAACCAGCAGACTTCTGAGTGCTTCTGGTGCACTGTCCTTCACAAAGTCGCGACGTTGTATAAAAGTAGGATCACCCTTACCTCCCTTCGGATAAAACCTATCTACACTTTCTTTTCGCTTATCCGGAACGATTCAGATTGGAAGAGTAAGGCACCGTCTGATGGACTTGTAGTGTTATGAAAAAACCAAGTTCCGGGCCTCAACAGGAGGCAAACCAAACGGTGCCGCTTCAAATTGACACCAAAGATGGCACTTCGTCCATCCGGATTTCCTTCACCGACCAGAGACTTACGGCCCATGGCGGGATGGTGATCTGGTCGCACCATCTCCGGCAGAAGGGGATCCGGGAGCAACTGCGGGATGTTCTTCCCCATGCCCCCACCAGCCCCAACTCCCACGACCCGACAGATTTGGCGCTGGGCTGCATCGGGGGGCATCATCTGCGGAGCGGACAAACTGTCCCGGGTGGCGTGGTTGCAGAGCGGCCCTGCCATAGCGGAGGTGCTGGGGGTAGAGGCGGTTGCAAGCCAGGCCACCTTCAGCCGCTTCTTCGCCCGGTTCAAGCAGAACGACTGCAACCTCCTCAATCAGCTGCACCGCAAGGCAATCCACGAACTGCCGTCCCACCGGGACGGCTACACCCTGGACATGGACTCATGGTCCCTGCTGCACGAGGACGGGCATCAGGAGGGGGTGCGGGTGGGCCACACCCGGCAAGGAAACAAACCGTGTCATCGTGCCATTGTCGCAGGGTTGGCCGGGGTCACCACGATTGCCGGGTATGCGCTGCGCCGTGGGGACAGCCATTGCGTGAAAAGGGCGACTGGGTTTCTGGGCCAGACGGTGAGCAGCCTGCCTAGACACATCCGGGTGGGGTTGGTGCAGATGTGCCAGTTGAACACCCTGCGCTGGAGATTGTTCTCGTGGGCGGGGGGGTGGAGCCGGGCACAGGGCAAAGCGCCCTTGAAATTGGCGGTCAAGGGGGAGGAATACCGGAACTGGTTTCGCGAAATCCATAGAAAACTCGGGGCTTTTCCCATCTGCAATGCTGTTGGATCACTTCTGGCATGAACACTGCGAAAACCATGAAAACCTAGCCCCCACCTGAATCGTCCCGGCTTAGCACGGTTGCGCATGAAGTCCGGGTACAGAATCACCCATAACGATGCAGCGGAGGTCTGGAACCTGCTGCGAAAGCCCAAATCACCTTAAGCAGAACATAAAGAGCCAGAGCAATTTGCCCTACAGCCTTTGGACCCGTGGTCAGGATTCCAACTTGGCGCCGAAGTGCAAGGCATAGGATGGGCCACAGGGCATCCCTTGGGTCAGTTCCAGGAGTGTGTCCACTTGGGGATGCTCGAGGCTCGTCCAAAACTCCTCGGACGATCGATTTTCGATGATAAACCGCTCTACAGTTTCCCCAGTAATTTCTTCCCCGCACTCCCGGGCAAGTGCTTCTATCGCCGGGATGAAGTCCTCGAGATCAAAACCGTTAAAGCACTCTATGCTGTCAGATTCCGGTTCAATGGCGAACCGCAAGTGGGGGCAGGCGGTCCGCGACACGACCGCGCCGTCCCCGTTCTTCACCAGAACCCATGGTTCACCACAGACGGGACAGGTTGCTTCGCCGTTTTCCTCTTCCTCGTCGGAGAACCAATAATCAATTGACTCGATTTTCATAAGATTGCTGCTTCGCATCTCTCGAACGTATCCTGCAATAGTTGCTTGAGCACAGCAGCCGCGAGTATCGGTCTCTACCGCCCACCCGCCTGATTTTGTTTATAGGCCTTCGTAAGCGAACGCATGTAATTGGTAGAGCTCACCAACTAAAATCCCGGTGCCTAAAGGTCGGCAAGGAGGATGCCCCGCACCAATTCGCGCCAATTCTCATTGATGGCGTTAAAATGCCCACCCAAATCGGGTGGATTTGCCCAAAGTTGCGCAACCGCCTCGCGCGCCGTCTGCTCAAATAGCTTGTTTGCGCTCCCCACATTCTGTCTAGCGGCGACCCTTGCGTTATTCACTCGGTTTTTCGCTATATCAAGGTCCCCAGCATTGGGGAACACTTGTCTTGCAACATATGGCCCTGCACGATTCTCTAAAAAAAACAACCTCAGGATCTCAATGTCTTGAATCGCCAACCCTGAAAAAAAGCCGTTTAATACCCCGGCCCAAGTATTCGGCAACATCTTATTGAGCTTTTCCTCATCGCCATTTCTCACGGCAACAACAAGATCCTCATACTGCAGTATCGTGTCAATTCCTCTGTCATCATAAAAGGCGAATGGGGCCACCTGCCATGTCGCAACCAACTGCGCCAATGTCGCCGGCGGTGCGAACTGCTCCAGATTGCGCAGCATGTTATTCCGTCCTCGCAGAGTCGTAATGGTAGCCAATGGCCGATCTTGCATCTGTAGCGGTAAGGCAACTGGGGTAGGCTGAGTTTGCGGATCAACAAAGCTAAGTCGTAATAGCGCGACTTTTTCGGCGACATTACCCAAACATACACTCCAACGCTTCTCGATAAAAGTCAAGAGCTCTAACCCACGGTCTCTGATCTGAACCGGGGTCCAATTGTCGTTCTCTGCAATTTTGGCAGTTCCCATCGTCCCGGAGGGCTGCGGAAGCCCATCTGCGGCAGCCTGGTCTATCGGGCCGCCGGCGTTGGGAGGAGCAGGCATCCTATATGCTGCTCTCTTATACGCATAAGCGTGATTGGAAACCTGCCTGTTGAAACGGCTGGTCACATACACGAGGTTTCCGAGCGAATGGAGCAGAATCTGCCGTTTACCACCGTCATCTGCTCCACCCGCAGCAGGGAATTCCTGCCAATCACCGTCATCTGTGTTCTGTGGGAACACGTGCTCCACCGACAACTGGCCAGGTCTTCCCGGCTCCAAGTAAGCATTGAAAAGCCCTTGATTGTCGTTCATTGCCGCCAGCCGCAACTCGTACTCATATTCCCTCAGCAGATAGCTCAATGCAGTTCCCAATCCGTAGAATCCATCGCGCTTGGCTGCCTGATACCGCTCTTTAACCCGCTTCACCAGATCATCGTAAATGTCCTTGGAATGGTTTGCTATTTTGTCAAGTTCCTCCGCCGTCTCGACCCACGGCGTCTCGGTGGCGCCGTTGCCATGGGTCTTTTTCCAGAACTCCCGTGCGAGCGCCTGCACTTTGTCTCTTGTGTTCGGCCTGCCGATTAGTTCATCCAAGAATGCCAACCTCTCTAATCGCGCCAAGATTCGGTTCGTTAGGAGCACGGTGGCTTCATTCGACTGTTGCCGCAGTCGGAGCAGGACCGCCATCAACAGCGGACGAGCATACCCGCACTCAAGATCGCTCAGTCGTCGAATCCACGTCTTTGTTTCATTCAGATCCAGAACCTCAGGAAGCAGACTTGGTAGCAAGTCCGGTCGAAACTGGCACACCCAGCAATCCACCGATTCCTTCAAATTGTCGCAGTAACGCCCCACTTCATCGGCATCAAGAGGCCCACTCTCCGCCTTTGTCAAGTACTGCTCTAACAATTTGTCCATCTCCTCACGACGCTCCTTCTGGACGGCGCCACCTGTCGCGAGCCAAGAATTCAGGTCCGCCAGAATGGCATCTCGCAAAGCTTCTTCATCTGTATTACTCAGGCCTTCTCCCACCAACTCTTGGCTTTTCCTACAAGTGTCCCAAATTGCTCTCAAGTTGTTTTTCCTGTCATCCTCGCCTTTCGGACTCCGAAGGTCACTAATCAACCTCCGCGGGTCCCGTATGTCGGCCTGACGATAGCGCCAGTCTGTCCGCTTGGCGGTTACCCGTCGCGCATGGAACACCTCTCCCAGCAAATGCTCTTTGAAGGCATCGCCCTTCGAACGCTTGCGTGCCCATCGCATGATCCAGTGGTCACGAAGGAAGGAAGTATCCGGCTCCTCCTCCCCTATTTGAATCATTCCAAGCTGTTTGTAGACATGCCCCCACACTTCGTTCACCTTATCACGAATTTGTCGCCGTGTGGCCAGCGGGTCCACTTGGCCGTTCGGGGCGGGTAGCAGTGTGGACAAGTACAGCAACCGGTTTTTGAGCAACTCCATCATCGAGAGCTTCTTGCCCCGATTATTCAGGCACTCGAAGACGATAAAGGCCTGCCATTCGTCGATGAAAATGGGCTCGAAACACAGGAATCCCAGAAGTTGCCTCCCGAGGGTCACCACTTCTTGGATTCCCTTGCCTTGAAGGTGGCTGAGAAAATGTTTCGCCGCCGCACGCAGGTTAGCCGAGTAAACACTTTGATTTCCTGAATATTCGATTTCTTCCCATCGGAAAATTAGAACTAGGGTCTTGTATTCCTCCTGCAGCGCGGCGTAACGCAATCGCGGCGTTCGATCAGGCGCGTTAGACCAAAGCAGGTTATCCAGTGGGTCCAGCAGGTCGCCGTTGCCATTCTGCCACCCTTGTTCTTGCGTCAATCTCTGGCGTAGTGCCGCGCAGAGAATCAGAATCGTCGTGAGACGTTGCTGGCCGTCAACCACTGTGAACTCGTTGGTATCGGCACCCCGCTGCATCGTTAACACTCCCATGTACTGGGGCTCTCCAGCCGGTATTCGGCTCAGGTCATCCAGAAAATCTTTCCATTGTTCTTCTCCCCATGAGTAACCCCTTTGGTAGTCCGGGATTACGAGTGCATGGTCTCTGAGGATTGCCTCCAAGGTCTTGTCTGCTTTGTTGTCTTTTATCGGCATATCAATTCATTTCTCAGGCCACCGGCTCAAGGCCGAGATCCCGCTGGATGATGCTCTGAAAGCGAATCTCCTCCGCCAGGGGTAGATCCTGCTTCATATGGCCCGTTCTGTGCTGTTTACAGGTCTAACGTCGTCCATTATTCCTTAACTCGTCGCTCTACGTTCCTGCGTTCCCTCCGTGGGTTGCTCCTCCGCGGATCACGCCGTTGTTCGCTTGGACTTTTTCGCAATATAGTCACCTGCTAGCCGCGGTCAAATCCCATCTCCAAAAGGACAGCTGTTTTCATTTTGGATGGTCATTGCAAAGCCTTGGAGGACGATTGCGGGTGCAGGATGCGGGAGAAGGTGGGGTTGGGATGCTGGTTTCAGGAAGTTGGACCGATTTGGGCAAAGCGCAGCCCCCACGGACCTAAGCCGGAACGATCCAGATTGAAAGAGTAAGGCACCGTGCAGTGGTCTTGTAGTCTTTTGAAAAAAAAGTTCCGGGCCCCAACAGGTGGCGAACCAAACGGTGCCGCTTCACATTGACACCAAAGATGGCTTTTGCCCACGAGGCATCGCTAACTCCAACAGGAATCCCGTCCCCCTATCAGGCAGTAAACTCTCGACTTTCATTTACACTTGCGACTTTCATTTAAAGGTCGCACCTTAAGAACAATGAAATCGATCCTATTTGAACAGGCCGTCGAAAAATTCCCCGGCTTTCGGGCTGACGCCGTTGCGGGAGACCTGGTTGTCGAGGTGCTGGTCAAACCAAGGGACGCTCGCCGGTTGCGGGCTGCCCTCCTGGAGATGGCCAGAGTTGTTAGTGCCGACAGCATCCGGCGCGTGATCCTCGTGCTGGAACAACCCGACATCACAGGCACGCGCCTGCAGGAGGAATGGAAGGGAGCAGCAGGTGTCCTGCGTCAGGAGCTGGTTGCCCGGATGTCCATCGCGGTTCACCAGTCCGGCAAATGGTCTGGAATTCCTCTGCCTCCCGCTCCGGATGACATTCAAGTGCTCGATCAAATGCTCGAGCATGCACTTTCAAGCCGCCCCGCCGGGACTGTCAGAGGTTCCGAAGCGCACCACGAAGTTCTTTGCATCCTGCTGCATGAATGGTTGCTGGGTCATGGCCCTCTTTCCATCAGCAGCCTGATGAAGATTTCCGGCAGAAGTCATCCCACGGTTTCCCGATCCCTTGCACGTTTCAGCCACTCCCTGATCCGGCACTCGGATCGTAGCGTTGAAGTTGGTTCTTTCCCCCTTGATGAGTGGGCCAGACTTTTGGCTGCGGCGAATGATGTCCGGTCCACGATTCGCTTTGCCGACTTCTCCGGCCAGCCACGCTCCCCAGGATCCCTGCTGCGCCGGTTGCACCAGCTGCAGCGCGAAGACATTGCGGTGGGAGGGGTGCCCGGTGCCAAACATTACCTTCCATCGCTGGATCTGGTCGGGCTCCCACGCCTCGATCTCTCCATTCACACCGGTCTCAAAGCGCCAGACCTGTCATTTGTACGCCTCCTTGACCCTGCTTTGGAACAAACCACCCAGCGCGACATTTCGCCTGTTCTGGTAGTTCACACCATTCGCCGGGCCAAATCGCTCTTCCAGCCGGGCGACGACGGCATCCCCTGGGCCGATCCTGTGGAATGCCTGCTCGACTTGCACGAGGCGCGACTCGAATCCCAGGCGCTTGAACTCTTGAACTATTTTACCGCAGGAAAAGATTGACCGCCATGAATACTCCAACCAGCGACAAAATCGTTTCACCCGGCGCCGTCCTCAAACAGGTCGCCGACGCCGTTCCCGGGGACTTCCACAAGAACATCATTATTGTCGGCAGCCTCGCCGCAGGCTACTATTTCTTCGGCGATAAACCTGAGTTGCAGGTCCGCACCAAGGATGTGGACTGCCTCATCTCGCCCCGCATTCAGGCGATCCACGCCGGAAAAGCCGTCACTGACGGCCTCTTCGCTCGCAAATGGCAGCTCCGCTCCGAAGGCCAATGGGGCAAGCCTGGAGACGACAGCACTCCGCCGAATGAACTCCCGGTTGTCCGCCTCCATCCGCCTGGCTCCACCGAATGGTTTATCGAACTTCTCACCGGCCCGGAATCCGAATCCGATCTCGGACGCGAAGACATCCGCCTTGTCACCTCCCAAGGTCACTTCAACCTCTGCAGCTTTGGCTTTCTCTCCCTCGCGGAATTCGAACCCGTTGCGACACCCTTTGGGATCGCGATCGCCCTGCCCGAGACCATGGCACTCGCCAATCTCCTGCACCATCCCACCATCGGCAAACAGACCATGAGCAGCCTCATCGGCGGACGCAGTATCAAGAGGAGCAACAAGGACCTCGGCCGTGTCCTGGCCCTTGCCTACCTTGCCGAAGTCCGGAAGGAAGATAGCGTGCAAAAGTGGCCTGCGGTTTGGACCGCCGCCCTTCAAAGCCGATTCCCAACCACCTGGCGCAAACTGGCTTCCCAGGTCGGTGGTGGTCTGCGCCAACTGCTCAGTCGAAAGCACATGCCCGACCTGGAAGAAGCCGGACACACTTGCGCCAACGGCTTGCTTGTGTCCCAACCGCCCACTCTCGCCCTGCTCAGAGCCACTGGCCTGCGCCTCCTTCAGGACGCCATTGAACCCCTCGAAAAGCTGTCCATCCAATGACCACCCTGATGGTAACCAGAAGCAGCAACAGTGGCTGGAGACCCGCCAACAGTGCCTGAGCGATTCACCTGCGCTCAAACAGCAGGATTGGAACATTTACAACTCACTATTCCACAGTGCCTTGCTCGTGGCCTGCTGTTTTCGATTCTGTCTGGAAGGCACGCACACCACAGGATTGAACATCCCCCACAGTCGAAAATGCAAACGACCAGCCCATTTCCCCTGCCCACGCTGGTCACGCACCTTCCTCCCGCCTCCCGGAAAGTTCCCCCAACCGCCCCCGCTCTCAGCCGATCTTCCGCAGTTTGAAAAGTCGGCTCGTTGGTTTGCAACGGTGTGCATACTTTTCCAGCCGTTTTTCTGCACTATATTTTCGAGGATCCCGCAGCGACCCGCCAGTTGTGTATGCCGATTCGCTGGGAACCCTGTCCGAACAATGATCGGAATAGAGTCCGATTTTCCCCGGAATACTCTGCTTTCGGGGGTGCGGCGCGGGTTGCCTGGTTTTGAGCCGGTGTTTCCCCCCGGCAAATGTCCAAAGAACCTTTTTGTGAGAGCATCTGGCGTCCTTCAAGTTTTGCGGGTCGTTGACGCGCAGCTAGTTGTCTGCTATTTTGTCTGACATGAAGACAGTCACGCTAAGATCCTTGCGCCGGAACGCAGGTTTGCTCGATGGGGCCGCCGCCGGTGAGGACTTGTTGGTCACCCGGTTTGGTCGCCCTTATGTCAGGATCGTTGCTGCGGACAAGCCCGCGTCATTTGTTGGGGCCGGAGCGCATTTGGGGGCCAAGGAGGCGGTCTCACCCGCTTCTATTCCTGAGGCCGAATGGAAAGGATTGCGTTGAAGTATCTGCTGGATACCGCACCTTGGATAAATGCGGTCCTGCTTCCAACCTCAATCCCGAACCGAATACTCACACTACTCGCGTCCGGCGAGCCAAAAGGACTCTGCGCCATCAGTCTGCTTGAAGCCGCCATCCTGTATCGGCTGAAGCGGCTGGAGCTGCGGAGCACTCTCGCCCAGTTCTTTGAAGCCGCGCTGGCGGAGAATTTACACCTTATCGAGCTCACTCCGGCCATAGCGATCAAGACCAATGAACTTTCGGACCGGTTTCATGGCGATCCTTTTGACCGCACTATCGTGGCCACTGCTGCGGTGATGGGCCTTACACTCATTACGGCCGATCGGGCCATCCTCGAGGCCGAGCAATGCGCGGTGGAATACTATCCATTCAAGCCGTTGCGCGCCCAGGATCGATAGTTAGCCCCCAGCCAGCCAAAGGCCCCGGCTGAACCTGATTTCGTCCAACGGTCCGGCGTCAACCACACCATGGCCTACTCCTCAAACATATCCCGAAGGAAGGCGGCAGGCTGCCTCCGGACAGTCTGTTTCAGGCTCCAAGGTCTCCTTATAATAAAGGCAAGAAGTAACCAACACATCCCTTATGGAAGGAGAGATGAACCAGATCATCGGGCAGAAGATCGCCGATGCCCGCACGGCACCTGTTCCGGCACACACCCGACCGGGTGTGCATTTTTCCGGTAATAAGGGCAAGGCCATGGCCTTTCTTACCAGCCGCCGCCCCGGACTATCCTAAAACCCTTCATGCATGCCCGCCGGGCGAGGAACAGGGGCTTTTGTTTTGACGTCATAAGCTCTTGAGGATTTTCCAGCATTGGCCTGGGTTCAAATGCAGGGAGTCGTGGATTTCTGGTTGGGATCTGCCCCCGGGCTGCTCGGCCAGGGCGCAGAGCAACGCACTGCGGATGATGGCCAGATTGGCCAGGATTTGCGGATTGCGGGAACGGGATCCGTCCTCTCCCATGATTGCGTCCCGGCGCCAGTGGTTGCGGATTTCCACACCGGCCCAATGTCCGCGAATCAGGCCGAGCCATTGGCCGGGTTCGTAATGGTCAGGTTCGGCGCTTGATAGGTAAAACCGGGTTTCGGTACTGGTGAGGCCGGTCTTCTTAACCGTGCGCTGGCTGCGCACAACAACGAGAGTTCGGGCGTGTGGAAAATTTGCCTCCAGAGGCTCGATGGGGAAGGCGTGGATGGCTTGGGTTTCTACGCGCCCGTGCCCGGATTGTGTATGGACAAAAAGGGGGTGTCCTTGAGCTTGTCGAGTGCACGGGCTTTTTTGAAGAGCTTCTTCTGGTTGGCTTTGACCTGCAACAGGTAGTCACCCCCCTTTTCCACGATGGCTGCAGCATGGGTGCGTTGGCAGTGCAGGGCATCGGCGGTGATCATCATGCCGTCCAATGCCGGTATTTGCTCCAGAAGATCGCAGGCGGCGCTCAGTTCGCACCGCTCGGTCCCCTCCTTCTGGTCATAGACGGCCACGGCCACAGGAGCCCCGTCCTCGTGCTGAGCCAGGGTGAGCAGGCCGATGTGGTCGCGAATCATCTTTCCATCCATGGCCAGCGCCCCGGGCAGGCTCCCGGCCCGGCTCTGCAACCACTGGCTCAGCAACTTGGCAAAGGCTTCCGGGTCCATCCGCCGGAGCACCTGATAGAACACACTGTAGCTGGGCACCCGCCAGAAGGCTTTGGTGTCCCGCTTGCGCGGGAACCCCATGCGCCGGCGCTGCGCCTGGCTCAGGGTGGTTGCAAACCTTGCGATCTCGGCAATGTCCCTCCGGCCGGCCAGCAGTGCCATGGCAATCAACGTCATGACCGAATAGGTGCGGAAGGTGGTGTTGGAGGCTCGCGGGTCCGGGGATTGGCGGAACACATCGAGCAACGAACCGAGTTCGGCGGCCTTAAGGGGCAGCGTGCCCGATGGCGCGGCAATCACACCCCCAAGACACCCTTGGGGCAGCTGCGCCGCACTTAAAAGCTCCCGCCCCTGCGGGCAAAGCGGCCTCAGCCAGAGCTTCTTGGGCCGGTCATTGGGCCGGTAAAAATCGGCCCGGTGCCGGCTGTGGCCTGCACTCATGCCGACCGCTTCCCAGTTGCTGGCCTTGTAACAGGTGCCCGCATAGGCCTCCGGGTCGGTGAAACTCTCGGCCAGCAAAGGAAGGTAGCCGAAACTCTCGAGCCATTGCCCCGGCAGGGCCCGCAGGGCCGCCCCCATCGCCTGTGAGGCCAGATTGGGGCTCTGGCCCTTCTCAGCCAGAACCAGAAAACGCCGGTTCTGGACAATCAGCTTGAGCCGCTCGAGCCTCTGAACCGTGCTCCACGAAATCCACTTGTCACGATCCTTGAGGGCATAACAGGCAGGACCCCAGACCAGCAGGGCCACAGGCTTTGCGTCCACCTCCACCACCTGCCTCAGGTAGTCCCCGACCGGTCTGCCGGCACCCAGGTAATGCTTGTCATCCAATAACTGGTCAAACCATCCAATCTCCTCCTCCAGAGGGATACGGACGCTGATCAGCCCGCTTTTCTTTTTAGCCATACGATTTTTGTGCTCTTTCATCCCAATTAAGAACACCAAAAATCCCGGCTCTTGTCTATTACTTTCTCTCCTCACTGCCCTTCAACAACTTACGACTTCACCCAAAAAGACCCTGCGGCCCCCCCTTCACCCCCAAAATTTGTTCGTGCAGTCTTCAGCCACACTGAGCATCATACACCTGTGGTGGCCAGTCGAAACCGGACATGCTCCATGAAAAACGATGACCTCAATTTTGCCGGAGTTCTGGCGGGGGCGGAAGTTGCCGTTTGCCGGAGACTCTCCTTTTGCTCCGCCCATCCACCGAATCCTTAAGCCTCATGGCCCTTAAAAAATCAGAACTCTACTCCTCCCTCTGGTCCGGCTGCGATGAACTTCGCGGCGGCATGGATGCCAGCCAATACAAGGATTACGTCCTCGTCCTCCTGTTCGTCAAATACGTCAGCGACAAATACGCGGGCCAACCCTACGCGCCGATCACCATCCCGCCGGGGGCCGCCTTCGCCAACATGGTCGCCCTCAAGGGCAAATCGGACATCGGCGACCAGATCAATAAACGCATCCTTGGCCCGCTCGCACAGGCCAACCAATTGTCCGACATGCCGGACTTCAACGACCCGAACAAGCTCGGCAGCGGCAAGGAAATGGTGGAGCGCCTCACCAACCTCATCGCCATTTTCGAAAACCCCGCCCTCGATTTCTCCCAAAACCGCGCCGATGGCGACGATCTCTTGGGCGATGCCTACGAATACCTCATGCGGCACTTCGCCACGGAGAGCGGCAAAAGCAAGGGCCAGTTCTACACCCCTTCGGAAGTCAGCCGCGTCATCGCCCAAATCCTGGGCATCCGCCATGCCAGAACCAGCAACGATACCACCGTCTATGACCCCACCTGCGGCTCAGGCTCCCTCCTCCTGAAAATCGGCGATACCGCCGCACACGGCAAAAACGTGCGCGTCACCCTCTACGGTCAGGAAAAGGATTCCTCCACCGCCAGCCTCGCCCGCATGAACATGATCCTGCACGACTACGCCACGGCGGAGATCAAGCAGGGAAACACGCTCGCCAGCCCCCTCTTCCTGGATGGCGGCACTCTCAAGACCTTCGACTACGTCGTCGCCAATCCCCCCTTCAGCGACAAACGCTGGAGCACCGGCCTCACACCCGATGCCGATCCTTTTGGCCGTTTCTCCGGCTACGGAGTGCCCCCGGCCAAGCAGGGGGATTACGCATACCTCCTGCACATCATCCGCTCCCTCAAAAGCACCGGCAAAGGGGCATGCATCCTCCCGCATGGTGTCCTCTTCCGTGGCAACGCCGAGGGGGCGATCCGGAAAAACCTCATCCAGCGCGGCCTCATCAAGGGCATCATCGGCCTCCCCGCGAACCTCTTCTATGGCACAGGCATCCCCGCCTGCATCATCCTTCTGGACAAGGATCAGGCCCAGACCCGCAAGGGCATCTTCATGGTTGATGCCAGCACGGGCTTCCGCAAAGACGGCGCAAAAAACCGCCTCCGCGAGCAGGACATCCACCGCATCGTGGACACCTTCACCCGCCAGGTCGAAATCCCCGGCTACGCCCGCCTCGTCTCCGTTACCGAGATCAGCAGCGCCAAAAACGACTACAACCTCAACCTCCCCCGCTACATCGACAGCACCGATGCCGAGGATTTGCAGGACATCGGCGCCCACCTGCACGGCGGCATCCCCGACCGCGACATCGACGCCCTCAACCCCTACTGGCGGGTCATCCCCGCCGTCCGCGCAGCCCTGTTCAAGAAGGCCCGCCCCGGCTACAGCCAGCTCCGCCTCCCCGCCGCCGGGATCAAGCCCGCCATCTTCGAGCACCCGGAGTTCACCGCCTTCAATGCCACCGCCACCCAGACCTTCGCCGTATGGAAAAAGGCCTGCACCCCGCAGCTGAAAGGCTTCACCCGGGGCGGCCATCCCAAGGCCCTCATCGAAACCATCTCCGAGTCCCTCCTCGCCACCTTTGAACAAGCTCCGTTGCTCGACGCCTACGACCTCTATCAGCACCTCATGGACTATTGGGCCGAATCCATGCAGGACGATTGCTACCTCATCGCCGCCGATGGCTGGCACGAGGCCGCCCAGCCCCGGCTTATCGTCGAGGACAAGTCCAAAAAGGCCAAAGCCAGGCCCGACCTCATCGTCGGCAAAAAGAAATACACCACCGAGCTGATCCCCCCCGCCCTCCTCATCGCCCGCTACTACGTCAGGGAACAGGCCGCCATCGATGCGCTGGAGGCCCGGCTCGCCACCATCGCCCAGCAACTGGAGGAAATGGCCGAGGAACACACTGGCGAAGGCGGTCTGCTCGAAGATGCCCGGAACGACAAAGACAAGCTCACCAAAGCCTCCGCCGCCGCCAGGTTGAAAGACATCGGCAGGACCGATCCCGACACCGCCGAAGAACGCCAGGCGCTCCAGGACTACCTCGCCCTCACCGAGCAGGAAGCCGAAACCGGCACAAAGCTCAAGACCGCGCAGGATGATCTCATGGCAAAAGTAGCCGCCCGCTATGGCCAGCTCACCGAGGCCGAGATCCATACCCTCGTCGTGGAGGACAAATGGCTGACCACCCTCGCCACCGCCGTCCAGGGGGAATTGGACCGCGTCTCGCAAACCCTCACCGGCCGCATCCGCCAGCTCGCCGATCGCTACGCCACCCCGCTCCCCGAAATTACCAACCAGGTGGAAGCGCTCGCTGCCAAAGTCGCGGGCCATCTCAAGAGAATGGGATGCCAGCCATGAGCAAAGAGAAGAAAATCCAGATTCGCAACAGCCCCGCCGGGTTCCTTGCCTGCACCTCGCAGGACGGAGAAAAGGGCATCGAGGTCCGCGCCATCCCCGCCCCCCACGCACGTGCATCCGCCGAAGACCCACGCACACACGCAAACACCGCCCCCCCAGAACCCGGAGGGTTCCCAGCCATTAGCCGGTGGTTGAGGAGCAACGCGACGACACCACCGGTCCACGTCGCAATCACAACCCGCATCCCAGCGGGATGCCAGCCCCACACGCATCCACAATCCATTTTATCATCCAGTCCAAACACCCTGCGATCCCGCTGGGATCGAGCACATTCCCTTCCCGCGTTCCGGGGGTGTCGCTCCGCTCAACCCCCGGCTAATGGCTCTCATCTCTCCGGGATGAAAATGCGGAACCGACCCGCACGTGAAAGGGGCGACGCACGATGAAAATCAAACCCGGATATAAGCAGACCGAGGTGGGCGTGATCCCGGAGGATTGGGAGGTCAAGGCACTGGCCTCGCTTACCGAGAGAATCATGGTCGGTATCGCAAGTGCTGCGACGCACGCCTACAGGGCAAAAGGTGTACCCATGTTCAGAAATCAGAACATCAAGTCTGGCTATCTCGCCGATGTGGACCTGCTGTTTCTAGATCCTGAATTCGAAAAGACTTTCAGTAACAAGAGGCTTCGCAGCGACGACTTACTGACCGCTAGAACGGGCTACCCGGGGACAACCTGCGTCGTCCCGTTGCTCTACGAATCGGCGCAAAGTTTTACAACTCTCATCACTCGGCCCAACACGACAGTGGTCGATAGTTCATTCCTTTGCCACTACATTAACTCCGAAGAAGGTCAGAAATTCTTTGAGCAAGGCCAGATCGGCGGAGCACAGAAAAATATAAATGCTGGAACGCTTCGGACGATGCCTGTTCCGCTTCCCCCCCTCCCCGAGCAACGCGCGATCGCGGAGGCGTTGGGTGATGTGGATGCGCTGCTGGGCGGGCTGGACCGGCTCATCGCCAAGAAGCGCGACATCAAACAGGCCGCCATGCAGCAACTCCTCACCGGCCAAACCCGCCTCCCCGGCTTCCGCGGCGAGTGGGAGGTGAAGAGGCTGGGGGAGTTGTTCAATTTCAGCGGCGGCTATTCCGCCTCCCGCGACCAACTCTCGACGGAAGGCCATTGTTACTTGCACTACGGTGACATCCACGGCTCAACAAAGACGTGCATCGATGCCGATGCCGACTTTCAAGAGATACCGAAGCTCGACATCCCCTTGAAGCGCGTATCCTCCGCCTCTCTGCTTGATGACGGTGATGTCGTTTTCGTTGACGCCTCAGAAGATGACGCGGGCACGAGCAAGCACGTCGTCGTTGTGAACAAGAACAAGAAGCCATTCATCTCCGGCCTTCACACCATCGTCGCAAAGGGCAGGACCGAAGAGTTGGCCCACGACTATCGGCGCTTTTGTTTTCAGACGCCCGCCATCCGACAGCAGTTCCTTTTCTACTCCGTGGGCACGAAAGTCTCCGGCATCAGCAAGAGCAACATTCCCAAGGTCACGCTCTCATTTCCCAGCGTCCCCGAACAAACCGCCATCGCCGAGGTCCTGACGGACATGGACACTGAACTGGCTGGGTTGGAACAGCGTCGGGAGAAGACCCGCGCCCTCAAGCAGGCCATGATGCAGGAACTCCTCACCGGCAGGACCCGGTTGACGATCATCCCATGAACGACTTCCGCCAATCCCCGCCTGCCGCTGTCACCTACCATGTGGATGAAGCCGGGGACGGCGTGCTGTTCGGGCCGATGGGCCGTGATCGCTTGCAGGATGCAGGCGCCCAGCAGTTTTTCATGCTGGGCATGGTGCGTTGCGCGGCGGAAGCGGAGGTGGCGCGGCAACTGGCGGGACTGCGGGAGTGGCTGCAAAAGCATCCGCTTTACGCGACAATTTTTTCGCTGAAGCCCGAAGCTCAAAAGACCGCCCGCGCGTTTCACGCGAAGGACGACCACGCGGAAATCCGCAGCAAGGTGTTTGAGTTGCTGACAAACCTGGACTTCAGGTTCTACGCAGTCATCAAGGACATGCGCGCGGTGCGGGATTATGTGAAACGTCGCAACCGGATGGATTCCACCTACCGCTACCACCCAAATGAGCTTTACGACCTGACGGTGCGGATGCTGTTCAAGCAGCGGTTGCACAAGGAGGATCATTACCGGGTGGTTTTCGCCCGGCGTGGCAAATCCGACCGCACGGAGGCGCTGGCGAAACAACTGCTGGAAACCCGCCAGACATTTTTGAAGGAGCACGATTTGACCTCAGCTTCCACGCTGGAAATCGTGCCCGCGTATCCGTGGGAGCAGCCATGCATCCAGGTGGCGGATTATTGTCTGTGGGCGTTGCAACGCTGTTACGAAAAGCATGAAGCACGATTCCTGAACGCCCTTTGGTCGAAGGTTTCGTTGATTCACGATGTGGACGACCGCAGCGGCGCGGAGTATGGAACGTTTTTGACGAGAAAAGGCCAGCCACCCGATCCAGAGAAAATAAAAAACCGATGGATATAGGTTTCACTGGCCAAGAGACCCGAAACACACGGCATGAAGCCGAGTTTTGTCCACCGATGAGAAAACTCTGACAGACCCGCGGCAAAAGTCAACCATCACATGAGCACCATCGGCCAACCAGAGCGCGCCACGCAGAGCCGGGTCATCGCCCTGTTCCGGGATGAGCTGGGCTACCGCACCCTTGGGGACCGGAGCGACCAGGAGAACAGCAACATCATCGAATCGCTGCTCACCGGTTTCCTGCTGAACGCGGGCTACGGGCTGGGACAGATCAGCCGCGCCATCCACCTGCTTGGCACGGAGTCCAAGAACCCCAACCGCAGCCTCTACGAAAACAACAAGGCGGTTTATTCCCTGTTGCGCTACGGCGTGCCCGTGAAAACCGGGGCGGGCCAGGTCACGGAAACGGTGAAGGTGATCGACTGGGCCGATCCGGAGAAAAACGATTTCGCGATTGCCGAGGAAGTGACGCTGCGCGGGGGCTTGGAGCGCCGCCCCGACCTCGTCCTTTACCTCAACGGCATCGCGGTGGCGGTGCTGGAGTTGAAGAACAGCCATGTCTCCATCGGGGATGGCATCCGCCAGTTGCTCTCCAACCAGCAAAAGGAGTTTAACGAATGGTTTTTTACGACGGTGCAGATCCTGTTTGCCGGGAACGATTCCGAGGGCCTGCGCTACGGCTCGATCAAGACCGGGGAGAAGTATTTTCTCAAGTGGAAGGAGGATGAGGCGGACAACACCCGCTTCAAGCTCGACAAGTATCTCCTGAAGATGTGCCGCAAGGACCGGCTCATGGAGCTGATCCACGATTTCGTGGTGTTCGATGGAGGCATCAAGAAGCTGCCCCGGGTGCACCAGTATTTCGGCGTGAAGGCGGCGCAGCGGCGCATCCTCGCCTTTCTGGGGGGCATCATCTGGCACACACAGGGGAGCGGCAAGAGCATCGTGATGGTGCTGCTGGCGAAGTGGATTCTGGAGAACGTGGCCCGGGCCCGGGTGCTGGTCCTCACCGACCGCGATGAACTGGACAAGCAGATTGAGCGCGTGTTCGCCGACAGTGGCGAGGCCATCCACCGCACCAGCAGCGGCCGCGATTTGATGGCGCAACTCGGCCAGGCCAGACCCCGCCTGATCTGCTCGCTGGTCCACAAGTTCGGCAGGAAGGATGTGGATGATTTCGACGCCTTCATCGCTGAATTGAAGAAGCTGCCCGCCCCGGCCGTGGGGGAGTTGTTCGTCTTTGTGGATGAATGCCACCGCACGCAAAGCGGCAGGCTGCACAGGACAATGAAGGCGATGCTGCCGGGGGCTGTGTTCATCGGCTTCACCGGCACCCCCCTGCTCAAGCAGGACAAACAGACCAGCCACGAAGTCTTCGGCGGCTACATCCACACCTACAAGTTCAACGAGGGGGTGGAGGATGGTGTGGTTCTGGACCTCGTCTATGAAGCGCGGGACATCGAGCAGAGTCTCGGCTCGCAGGACCGGATCGATGCCTGGTTTGAGGCCAAGACCCGGGCCTTGAACGACTGGCAGAAGGCGGCGCTGCGCGACCAGTGGGGGACGATGCAGAAGGTCCTCAGCTCCCGCTCCCGCATGGATCGCGTTGTGAACGACATCGTTTTCGATTTCAGCGTGAAGCCCCGGCTGAGCAGCGAGCGCGGCAACGCCCTGCTGGTGGCCTCCAGCATTTACGAGGCGTGCAAATACTTCGGCCTGTTCCAGCAGGCGGCGACCGCCTTCAGGGGCAAATGTGCGGTGGTGACCTCCTACAATCCGCAGGCCCAGGATGTAACAATGGAGGAAACGGGGGCGAATACGGAGACGGAAAAGCAGTTTCTCTACAACACCTACACCGCCCTGCTCAAGGATGTGGACGCGAAGCCCGGCAAGACAAAGACGGAGACCTACGAGGATCACGTCAAGGAGCTGTTCAAGAACGAGCCTGCGAACATGCGGCTGCTGATCGTGGTGGACAAGCTGCTCACCGGGTTCGACTCCCCGCACTGCACCTATCTCTACATCGACAAGTCCATGCAGGACCACGGCCTGTTCCAGGCCATCTGCCGCACGAACCGGCTCGACGGAGACGACAAGCCGTTCGGCTACATCGTGGACTACAAGGACCTTTTCAAGAAAGTGCAGGGCGCCATCGCCGTCTATACGTCCGAACTCGACGAAAGCGACGGCGGCGGCAGTGCGGAGGTGCTGATGCAGGATCGCCTGAAGAAAGGCAGGGAGAGGCTGGATCAGGCCCTGGAAGCCCTCGCCCTGCTGTGCGACCCTGTGCAACCTCCAAGGGACATGCTGGCACACATCCACTATTTTTGCGGCAACTCCGAGCTGCCTGAAGATCTCAAGGAACACGAACCGCAGCGCGTGGCCCTCTACACATCCACCGCTGCGCTGGTGCGCGCCTTTGCCAACATCGCCGATGACCTGCCCCAGGCTGGATACACCGGGGATCAGGTGGAGAAAATCAAGCTCAATGTCAACGACTACCTCAAAGTGCGGGACTCGATCCGCCAGGCGGCGGGCGAAACCATTGATCTAAAGGCATACGAGGCGGACATGCGCCACCTCATCGACACCTACATCGAGGCCGCCGAGCCGAGGAGGATTTCCGATTTTGGCGAAATGGGGCTGCTCGATCTGCTGGTGAAAAGCGGCATCACCGCCGCCATCAACAGCCTCCCGGAGGGAGTCAAAACGGACCAGCGGGCGGTCGCGGAGACGATCGCGAACAATGTCCGAAGCCGCATCATCAAGGAGCGCCTGAACGATCCCGCCCTCTACGGCAGAATGTCCTCGCTTCTGACCGAGATTCTCGCCGATCTGAAGGCATCGCGGATCAGCTACGAGGATTTTCTGAAACGCATCGCCGATCTTGCCAAAACCGTCCACGCCGGCACGGCGGATGGCACCCCGGCCGCCCTCAACACACCGGGCAAACGAGCCCTCTATAACAACCTGATGACCACCCGCACACCCCCCGGCGATGAAGAGGCGCAGGAATCTCCCGGCATGTATGGGAGCGAGGCCGCTGCGAGGGCGCTGAAGCTGGCGTTACAAATCGACGAGACGGTGCTCCGGGTGCGTCATAACGCCTTCCGGGGCAATCAGGCCAAGGAGAACATTATCAAGCAAGCCCTCCTGCCGCTGCTGGACAACAATCCAGCCGAAGTGGAGCGTATTTTTCTCATCATCAAGGCGCAGTCCGAATACTGATGCACTCGCAGGTTCAACTCGGGGACCTCGTCGTGGATGTTGTCCGCAAGCAGATCAGAAACGTCCACCTGAGCGTGCATCCGCCCACTGGGCGGGTGACCATTTCAGCTCCAGCCCACCTGAGCCTCGACAGCATTCGCGCCTTTGCCATCTCCAAACTGGGCTGGATCCGGCAACAGCAAAGCAAACTGTTGGAGCAGGAGCGCGAAATGCCCCGTGAGTACCTGAACCGCGAGAGCCACTACGTGTGGGGCGTGCGGTATCTGTTGCAGATCGTCGAAACCGAAGCCCCTGCCTCGGTTGATCTGGCACACCGCCGCATGGTCCTCCGAGTCCGTCCCGGTTGGAATCAGGCGAAGCGGCAGGAACTGCTGGACTCCTGGTACCGGGAGCAGTTGAGAGCGGCCCTGCCACCCCTGATTGCCAAATGGGAGCCGCTCATGGGAGTGAAGGTGGAAAAGGTTTTTGTGCAGCGCATGAAAACCAAATGGGGAAGCTGCAATCCCACGGCCCGAACCATCCGCTTGAACACGGACCTCGCCCGGAAGCCCCGCGAGTGCCTCGAATACATTGTGATTCACGAACTGGTTCACCTGCTCGAACCATCGCACAACGCCCGGTTCCTCACGTTGATGGATCAATTCCTGCCCAAATGGCAGTTCCACCGTTCCATTCTCAACCGCCTACCCGTCCGCCACGAGACCTGGGGATATTGATTTTTTGTCCGTTCACCCCCCTGTTGGAGGTGGTATTCGGCTGCTGTGGGGGAGTCGGGGCAACCGCCCGCACCGACCGCTTAATCCACCTTTTTCAGCGGCATGCCGCAGTGGCATTGGCCGGGCTTGTCCGACACCCTTTTGCACACACAAGATCCCTGGCAGTTGCAGAAGTAAACGCCCGTCCCTTTCAATGAGACCTTGCGGATCGGATTTCCGCAGCCACAGCGGGTCGGATCGGTTGCATTGACCCCGCACTTGCACCCGGTGGCGCACATGCAAAGGAAAGCAACATCCCCCTCGACCTTTTTCAAGTGGCCCGGCACCAGGTCGTGGCCGCAACCGCACTTGCCCCCGTGCAGTAAAATGGTCTGGCACTTGCAGGCATCCCCGCAACCGCAGACGTAGAGCACATCACCACCGCCGCTCTTCCCAGCCGATTGCCGGGTGGCGCAGGAAACTGCAAGGACGGCACAAAGAAGTGCCACGACATAGGCAATTGTTCTTGTCATATTCATTTTTCCAAGGTTGCCAACCCGCCGCGGTCCACCTCGAAACAACAGGTCTGAGGAAGGCCCGGCTGGTTGTAATTTCACTCCCTGAAGTTTATTCCCCACCCCTTGCAGCGGTCAAACCTTATCAATGAGACCATCGGGAAGATTCGAGCATCCTTGCCGTGGCCACTCCCCGGAAGAGTCCGCATGGATCCATCCCCGGTCCCTGCCGGAAATGAACACCCGGTCCGCCGCCCATCGGGAATCGATGTGCGAATCAGACCGGGCTGCTCCCAGGCCGAACTGCTGGAAATTGGCCTGGCCGGTTGGGATGCCCCGCCCCATTCAAACGCTCGAGCATCCCCTGGTTGAAAATCACATATCCCGGAAGGAACTTTCAGCAGGGACATTGACACCGCGACCAGAATCCCGGCCTGCCGGAGCGGGGCGGCTGGGCATCACCCGGCTGAGTGCGTCGTCATGGCCATTGTGGAGGGTAAGGTGCTTCTTCGGCTTGGCGACCGGGCTGTTCCTTATCGTAGTAGAGGCGGCGGTCGTTCTCCCCATTCCCCGTGTCTGCCCCCCATCGCCCTCCACGAGGCGCTTCAATTCGAAGACCGATTCCCTCAACGATTCCGCCTGTGCAGTCAGTTCCTCCGCTGCAGCCGCGCTTTCCTCGGCGTTGGCGGCGTTGCTCTGCGTCACCTTGTCCATCTCCGTGACGGCGGTGTTCACCTGGGAGATTCCCTGGCTTTGCTCCTGCGAGGCGGCGGCCATCTGGGTGGCCATCTCATCCACCTGCCGCGCCTTGCCGACAATCTCCTCGAGACTGCTGGCCACCTTTGCACTGATTTCGGCACCCCTGGAACTCTTCTGCACGGCGTCCTCAATCTTGCCCGCCGTCTCCTTGGCGGCCTGCGCGCACCGCTGCGCAAGGTTCCGCACCTCGTCTGCAACCACGGCAAACCCTGCACCGGCCTCTCCGGCACGGGCAGCCTCCACTGCGGCGTTCAGCGCCAGAATATTGGTCTGGAATGCGATCTCATCGATGGTCTTGATGATCTTGGCAATGTCAGCGCTCGATGTCTTGATGGCATCCATGGCATTCACCAGGGCCGACATGTCCTGCACCCCGATGTCCCCCGCCCTGCGGGCCTCGCCGCCCAGTTCCTTGACCTTGGCCGCCGTTTCGGCGTTGCGCTGGGTCATGCTGGACATCTCTTCCAGCGACGAACTGGTCTCCTCAAGCGACGCTGCCTGCTCGCTGGCACCTTCAGCCAGGGATTGGCTCGCGGATGAGACCTGGGATGCCGCCCCGGCCGTCTGTTCAGCCCCGGCGCTCAGGCTCTCTGAAATGCGGTTCAGGACCGATGTGATGCCCCTGATGATCACAACCGCCATGAACATTCCCAACACCAGTGCCCCGATGAGTCCTGAGATCATGGTCCAGGAGGATGTCACCAGCTTCTGGTTGGAGCTGTTGGCGGCTTCGACTGTGCGTGTCATGCCCGCGAGAACCGTCTCGTTGGCAATGTTTTCCACCTGTGTCGCCGCCTCCACCCGCTTTTTGCCAAGCTCCAGCATGTTGTTGCTGTCGCGCATCAACTCCTTCATGGTGTCGCGGTAGCTGTTCGCGGCGGTCTTGACCAACTCCAACTCGGCTATGTCCTCCGCAGACGCCAGCATCCCCTTCATTTCGGTGAACTTTTTGTCAATCACTTCAAAGTTGGTCAAACCCTCCTCGATCATCTTCGGATCCCGGGAGGTCAGGGACTTGAAAACGATGACTCTCACGCCGTTCCCCTCTCCGCGGATTTCGTTCAACAGCACAACCTTGTGGAGGCGCTGCTGCAGTTTTCCAGCCTCCAGGCTCTCCTTGATCTCCTTCTCCATCTTGCCCACCTGGGAGTCGATCAGCTTGTCGATGCTCGTGACGAAGTTTACCGCTGAACTGTTCAGCTTTTCACGATCGGCCAGAACCTCCTTGCTTTTGGTCTCTGTCTGGTCGATCAGGGCCTCGTAGCTTTTCAAGGCGGGATCGAGATCGGCCAGATGCTGGCGCAATTTGACCAGGTCGGGGTGCTCATCGGCGAGTTTCTGGGCCGCCTGCTGCTGCTTGTGCATTTCGGCAAAATTCTTCCGGGTTGCATCCAGGTGCACCGGATCGGCGGTAAGACCATAACTGCGCACACCAAGTTGGACCCCGGACAGGGCATTCCCCAGATCCCCGGCGATCCGCGCCTCCGGTATGTATTCCGTGGCAAGCTTCTGGGACTGGCTTTGCACCGCCCTCATGTTGTAAACCGCCAGCCCCCCAAGCAGGGTGCTGATCAATATCAATGAAGCGAAGCCGAGGGCTATTTTTTTGCCGATAGTCATAGTTTTGATTTCAATTGCTCAATAATGTGTCGATGTCGGTTCTGGCCGAGCAGGCAGTTCCGGGGTGACCAAGGATGGGCATCCCCCGCAATCCGGGCATCGTGACACCATAGACAGGATCCTCCAAACCGCCTCCGTCCGGCACTGATGAACGGATCTTGCGACCATGGTATGGATTTCCCTATAGCTCTTTAATTTCCACTCTCTTCTACGGCCATTTCTGGAAAACCTTGAGCGGGAAAAGTGCCGGGCCATGAAGAAATTTGACTGCGCCCCCATAAACCCGCCGAACTACCGAATGCCCCCCTCCTGCCCGGTTCATAGGATGGCTTCGGAGCATCCCCCGGGGGTGCCACAGTCGTTCAAAACCGGTTTGCTCTTGTCAGGACGGGGTGTCCGGAAGATAATGAAGTGACATTATGCCTAAGAAAGCATTGATCACTGGGATTACAGGACAGGACGGGTCATATCTGGCCGAACTGCTCCTGTCCAAGGGGTATGAGGTGCACGGAATCGTTCGCAGGACGAGCACCTTCAACCGCGGTCGTCTGGACGCCATCTATTCGGACCCGCAGATTGAGGGAACCCGGCTGTTTCTGCACTACGGTGATCTGACTGAGGGCAGTTCCCTGGTGCGCCTTCTGGACAAACTGGGACCTGAGGAGATCTACAATTTGGGAGCCCAGAGCCATGTGCGGGTGAGTTTCGACAACCCGGAATACACGACGGACACAAACGCCACGGGAACGACCCGGTTGCTGGAAGCGATCCGCGAATCGGGAATCAAGCCCCGCTTTTACCAGGCCTCCTCCAGTGAGATGTATGGAAAGGTGCAGGCCGTCCCCCAAAACGAGGAGACTCCCTTCTACCCGAGAAGCCCCTATGCGGCATCCAAGGTCTATGGGTTCTGGATCACGGTGAACTATCGCGAGAGCTACAATCTGCACGCGACCAACGGGATCCTGTTCAACCATGAATCACCCCGGCGCGGTGAGAATTTCGTGACGCGCAAGATCACCTGCGCTGTGGCGCAGATCCTGGCCGGTCTGCAGGACAAGCTCTACCTGGGCAACCTGGATGCAAAGCGGGACTGGGGTTATGCCAAGGAATATGTGGAAGCCATGTGGCTTATGCTCCAGCAGCCAAAGGGGGATGACTATGTTGTGGCAACCGGCGAGACCCACTCAGTGCGGGAGTTCCTCCAGGAGGCCTTCAGTTACGTGAATCTGGATTGGGAAAAGCACGTGGAACTGGATCCCCGTTACCTGCGCCCCACCGAGGTGGACCTCCTGCTTGGAGACGCCTCAAAGGCAAAGCGCCAGCTGGGCTGGGAACCGAAGACGAAGTTCTCCGATCTCGTGCGAATCATGGTGGATGCGGACATCAAGCTCCTGAAAGACCATCAGGAGGGCCGCATCAAGGTAAACACCTGATCGAAATCCCTGAACCAGACTCCAATCCGGGAAGGAGTCTGGCTTTCGAGGTTCACTTTAGAGGGCGAGGGGGCTTTATCTCCCTGCCCATCGCCCGTGCTTCCTGCACACTCAAGCGACCCGGCGCTTCAGCCACTGCTCCAACGTTCCAGCCGAGGCGTCCTTCCGGATGTGCCGATCCTCCCGCAGGATGAACCAGACGGCGCGAAGGGCCTTGAACGGATTCGCAAAATGGGGCCATTTCCGGTTGGTCACGGAGTAGAACAGGTTGCAGAAATGCACACGATCCTCGGCAGCACTCACCAGTGCCGGGACCCGGGGCGAAAGTGTGCGGCACTTGGACCAGCCCTCATAAAAGGCGTAGGTATATTGGAGCCAGTATTGCCAGCGGTTGGTGTGGATGAGCCTCTCCGTGAGGCTGTTCGGGGTGGAACGGGCCACAACGAGGGGTTCCCCCACCTGCACCAGTTCCCCTGAGCGCATCCCCATCTCACTGAGAAAGGCGACATCGTTGCCATAGGCCAGCCTTGAATAGTCAAACCCGTAGGGGTTCTCAAAGCTGATATAATGGTCAAACACATCCCGCGCGGCCTGTGTCACGAACAGGTTGCACATCTGGGTGACGGGATAAATCTTCGCAAAAATGCCCAACGCATAGACATCCCCCCGGATGCGGGCTGTTTCATACGGCTCGTTGAGCCACTTCCAGGTGGGGTCCGGATTGTCCAGATCGGCGGGGGCGATATGCGCCTTCGGATCCGAAGGGATGTAGTAGCGGTAGGCGTTGCAACCCGCCAGAAGATCCTTGGGATTGGCATCCAGCACCCCGGCAAGGCGCTCAACAAACTTGGGAAGTATCAGGTCATCCGACCAGACGAAGGTGCAGTATTTGCCCCGGGCCTCATGCAGCAGCTTGCGCCAGGCCATGAGCGGGCCGGAATTGGTGTCGCTGGTCATGACGCGCACGCGCGGATCCTTCGCGGCATAGGCGTTGATCACCTCGCGGGTGTCGTCCTTGCTGGCCTCGTCGTAAATGAGGATCTCCAGATCCTTGTAGGTCTGCTTGAGGCAGGACTCAATGGACTCGCCAACGGTATGTCCGTTGTTGTAGGTGGGGATCAGCAGGCTGACCTTGGGGGAATTCGACATAGAGGTTCCAGATCAGGCCGATGCCTGCTTCGCCGAATAAATTGTTAGGTCAAGGTTCACGGCAAAAGGCTAGTTGCCCACTGCGCAGGTCGTCAATTTGATATTTCCCGGGGGCGGAGGGGGGGGACCGGGTCAGAGACCGGTTGGATGATCCAGAAAGGTCCAGGGGACGTGGTATTTCTTCGAGAGGTGTCCCGCCAAAGCCTTCACGCCAAAGGTTTCGGTCGCGTAATGGCCCCCGTAAAGAACATTCAGCCCCAATTCCTCAGCCATGCTGTAGGTCCAATGGGGTCCCTCCCCCGTGATAAGCGTGTCCAGCCCGACCTCGGCTGCCTGGTGGAGTTCACTGCCGGCACCACCGGTCACGATGCCAATCTTTTTGCATCGCCCGGGCCCGCCCGGGATCAGGCGCACGACCGATCGCCCCTCCGGAGCCTCCAAAGCAAGGTCCAGACGCCGGACCAGTTCATCCCGTTGTATCGATTGGGCGGCCTGGAGCCCGATCGGGAAACCCTTGTACGTATGGTATGGCTTCGGGGACTTGAAGCCGAGCGCGGCGCAGAGAAGTGAGTTGTTGCCGAGCTTTGGATGGGCATCCAGTGGCAGGTGCGAGCTGTAAACCGCCAGGTTGTTCTGCACCAGGAGACGGATCAGTTCAAGGCGCGGCCCGGTCCAAGGCTGTGTCTGCCCCCAGAAAAGGCCGTGGTGCACAATGAGCAGATCAGCCCCGGCCTCGACCGCGAGCCGAACCGTGGCGAGGGATGCATCCACTGCGGCGGCGATCCGCGTCACGGTTCCGTCGTTGGCGGCCTGAAGGCCGTTCGCAGCCTTGTCGTAGTCCGGAATTTCCCGCGTGCGCAACAACCGGTCGCAGTGGGAGACGAGGTCCTGCAGCAGTGTCTTTGCCATGGGCGCAGTCAACCAGAAACCGGGAGGGTGGGAAAGACCGAAACGACCGATTCCACCCCTGCAAATCCGGCAGCGGCACGGGAGGCCTGGCCCGGGATGAAAAGTTTTTTCAAGCTGTGTATTGAATTCCGGTGCAGGAATTCTATAGTGCCGCTCGGTTGGGAAAATAGAAATGAGCAACATCAGCGAAGCTTCCTCGGCGTGGAGTATACACCAGGCTCGAAACCTGTATAACATTCACCGCTGGGGGGCGGATTATTTTGATATCAACGAAGCGGGCCATGTGGTCGCCAAACCTCTGATGGAGGCGGGCGCGAGCGTGGACCTGACGGATGTGATTGAGGAGGCAAAAGGGCGCGGCCTGAAGTTTCCGCTGCTGATCCGGTTCCAGGACATCCTGCGGCACCGGGTTGAGTCGATCAACATGGCATTCCGGAGCGCAATCAGTGAATTTGGCTACCAGGGCAACTATCGTGGTGTTTTCCCCGTCAAGGTGAACCAGCTGCGTGAGGTGGTGGAGGAAATCCTGGATGCGGGCCGGCCTTTCGATTACGGCCTGGAGGTGGGCAGCAAGCCGGAACTGTATGCAGGTCTGGCCCTGCAGAGCCAGATGGGCAGCCTGATCGTATGCAACGGCTACAAGGACGCACAATTCATCCGGGTGGCGCTGCTGGGGACAAAACTGGGCAAGAAAGTGATTTTGATTGTTGAGAAGCTGGAGGAGTTGCGTCAGGTGATCAGCATCTCGCGCCAGCTCGGTGTTGAGCCCTTGATCGGTGTGCGGGCACGGCTTTTGAGCAAGGGGGGCGGCAAGTGGGCTGAGAGCGCCGGGGAAAACGCCAAGTTCGGCCTCAGCACGGCGGAGTTGCTGGAAGCCACCCAAATGTTGGTAGCCGAGGGGTTGGGCCACTGCTTCAAGTTGCTCCATTTCCACATCGGCTCTCAGGTGCCGGACATCCTGATCGTGAAACGGGCGGTGCAGGAGGCTGCACGCTTCTACGCGAAGCTCTACAAGATGGGCTTCCAGATCGAATACCTCGATGTCGGTGGCGGTCTCGGCGTGGATTACGATGGGAGCAGGTCCGCTTTCGACAGTTCCACAAACTACACGCTGCAGGAGTATGCGAACGACATCGTTTACTACATCGCCGACGTCTGCAACATGGAGCATGTCCCCCACCCCTGCATCATCAGTGAGAGTGGCCGTGCAGTGGTGGCCCACCACAGTGTTTTGATCGTGGAGGTTTTTGGCGCCATTGCCAAGAACCGGCCCAACTCGGCACTGGTCGATGGGAGTGAGAAGGACCAGGTCCTGGTCAAGGAGTTGCTCGATATCCGGAAGAACCTGCCGAAGCTGAACAAGCTGGAGGCCTACCACGATGCCCTGGAACGGCGTGAGGATGCCCAGCACATGTTCACCCTGGGCATGCTCGAACTGCCGGACAAGGCCAAGATCGAGAACCTTTACTGGGAAATCAGCCAGGAGGTTGTGGATAGCTTCCGTGGCCAGGCGTATATCCCGGAGGAGATTCTGAAGCTGGAGGACAGCCTTGCAGACCAGTATCTGTGCAACTTTTCCGTCTTCCAAAGCCTGCTCGACCATTGGGCGCTGGGCCAGTTGTTCCCGATCATGCCCATCAGCCGCCTCAATGAACGCCCCACCCGGGAGGCCACCCTCGTGGACATCACCTGCGATTCCGACGGCCAGATCAACAAGTTCATCGACCTGCGGGATGTCCGGGACACCCTGCCGCTGCATCCCCTGCAGCAAAACGCCAACGGGGCCCAGGACCCCTACCGCATCGGCTTTTTCCTCATGGGCGCCTATCAGGACATCATGGGGGATCTTCACAACCTGTTCGGCCGGGTGAATGAGGTTCACGTGTTTCTGGATCCGGATGAACCCTCCGGCTACTACGTAGAGGAGATCATCGAGGGCACCACCATCGTGCAGGCACTGGATTCCGTGCAATATGATGAAAAAGAACTGAAGCGGCAGATGAAGGCTCAGGTGGATGATGCGATCAAGTCGGACCGGATGAAGCCCTCCGAAGCGATGCGCCTGCTGGATGATTACGAGCGAGGCTTGCGCGAATACACCTACCTCAGCTTTTGATGCCTTCCGGGCTCATGTCAGAAGCTCCTCCCCAGCCTCAGTTGATGCGGTCCCTCGGGCATCTGGTCCGGGGGCTTTCCTGCCTTTTCTGGGGACTGCCCGTCACCCTGATTGTCTGCTTTCACACCGTGCGGCTGGATACAATCCACACCTATGGGGTGATTCCGCCACTGGTGTGCACCGGTTTGCTGGTTTACGGGCTGTGGATCATCGGTGATTTCCAGAGGCAGGAACGGGTCTGGCGCAACGCTCTGGATCGGGCCAGACTGCTCGGCCTCATGCTTTGCGGGTTGAGCCCCTTTCTCTACTGGCTGAACAGGATCCCGACAAACGAATTCTTCCTGACGGCGGTGCTGCTCTTCGGGCTGGTATCCATCACATTTCTGGTGAGCCTGAACCTGATGCTGCGGCGCCTGGCGGCGATGCTTCCCGATGAGTCACTGCGGGTGGAGACGCGCCAGTTCACACAGTTCAATCTGAATCTCCTGTTCATCACCCTGCTGTTCGGAATCGTGGCGCTGGCGCTCCAACAGACACCGCACCTGCCAAAGATGGTCGGAGTGATCCTCGAAATACTGGAGCGGGCCAGCTTCTGGTTCCTTGTCCTGCTGGTGCTACTTCCCCTGGCAATGACAATGGCCCTGATCTGGAAGACGAAGGAAGTCATTCTGGAAGGGGTCTTCCACTCGATGGATGACAGAAGTTCCTGAGAGGCTCCCTGCCGCGACCGTTTCGCCCCTACTTTGACCGGATGCCGAATTTGTGGATCGTGGTGGACCGGTAGGTTTCCCCCGGGCGCAGGGTTGTTGTAGGAAAGTCCGGGTGGTTCGGGGAGTCAGGGTAGTGCTGCGTTTCGAGGCAGACTCCGAGATGGCGGGGATATGGATAGTTGTTTGGGCCGGTCAGCGTGCCCGAGGGCATATTGGCACTGTAGATCTGCACTCCCGGTTCAGTGGTCCAAACCTCCATGGTGCGTCCCGATGCGGGATCTGAAAGCGTCGCGCAGTGGGTGAGGCTGCCGGGTTCCTTCCTATTGATGACGAAGCAGTGGTCATACCCCCCGCCGAACCGCTTTTCTGTTATCTCCCCGATGCGTTCGCCGATGGTGTGGGGTTTTAAGAAATCCAGCGGAGTGCCAACCACCGGCAGCAGCTTGCCGGTCGGGATCAGGGTCTCGTCCACTTCCAGAAAGCGGTCGGCCCAAAGTTGGATGGACTGGCCCAGAACATCCCCGGAACAGGCTCCCGCCAGATTCCAATAGGCATGGTTGCAGAGGTTGACCACCGTGGGCTTGTCCGTTGTCGCGGTGTATTCCATTTTCCACTCGTTGCGGTCGTTCAATTCGTAGAGAACCTCGCACTTGAGTGTTCCGGGGTAACCCTCCTCCCCGTCCATGCTGGTGTAGGTCAGGCGCAATCCCGCACTGTCCCGCCCGGCTACGATCCCAGCGGTCCAGACCCGCTTGTCGAAACCCTGACCGCCGTGAATATGATTCGGGGGGGCGTTTTTAGGCAGGGTGAAAGTCTTGCCATCGAGCTGGAAGGTGGCTCCGGCGATGCGGTTGGCGTAGCGGCCGATCAATGAACCAAACACGCCACTGCGCGCTTCGTAGTCGGCCAGGGTGACCCGGTTGGCGGTGATGTTCGCCAGCTTGCCGTGGCGGTCCGGCACTTCGAGGGAATAAATCACCGCCCCATAGGTCATCACCTTGGCCGTCATGCCGTGGCTGTTTCGCAGGGTGTAAAGTTCCACATCCCTGCCATCTTTGGTTGCCCCGAATGGAATGTGGGAGATGGATCCAGCCGCCACGGTCAGCGTCGCTCCAGCCAGCAGGAGCATTGAGAGGGCGATGCGTGCGGTCCCGAGGCGGATCGGTTTGGTCATGCTATCTATTTGCCCCCTCCCGACGTTGTGCGCAAGTGGTATGCGGAACATTCTTCCACCGGGTCGCGTGTGGATCAATTCAGGAGGTGATACCAGTTGTCCCGCTGGTGCGGTTCATAGCCGAGATCGGCAATCAGCCGATGCATGTCCGGGACCGTCATTTTGAACGTGGTGCCCGCCTGGGAAACAACATTCTCCTCAATCATGATGCTCCCCAGATCGTTGGCACCAAACTTGAGAGCCACCTGGCCAATCTCCAACCCCTGGGTCACCCAGGAACTTTGCACGCTCGGAAAATTGTCCAGATAGATGCGGGCCAGAGCCTGCGTTCGAAGATAGTCGTCAGCCCCGGCTGCCGGGGCCTTGAGACGGGTGTTCTCAGCCTGAAAGGTCCAGCCGATGAAGGCGGTAAACCCCTTGGAACTGTCCTGCTGAACGCGGATGCGGTCCAGATGCTCAATCCGATCCTCAATCGTCTCCACATGGCCGAACATCATCGTCGCCGAGGAACTCAAGCCAAGCCGGTGGGCAATATCCATCACCTCCAGCCAGTCGCTGCTCCTGGCCTTGAGTGGCGAAATGCGCTCCCGCACCCGGTCCACCAGAATCTCTCCACCCCCACCGGGGATTGAGCCCAACCCAGCCGCCTTGAAATCCCCGATGATCTTCTCCAGCGGCTCGCCGAAAACCTCCCGAAAATGAACAAACTCACTCGGGCTGAAGCCATGAATGTTCACGCTCGGAAATTTCGACCGCATGTGGGAAAGCAGGTCGAGATACCACTGTTTTGTCAGTTTGGGGTGATGCCCCCCCTGCAGCAGAATCTGGGTCCCCCCCAGAGCGATTGTCTCCTCAATCTTCTGATCCAGCTCCGGAAGGGAGATCACGTAGGAATCGGCATCCTTCTCCGTCCGGTAAAAGGCGCAAAACTTGCAATAGACGTTGCAGACGTTGGTGTAGTTGATGTTGCGATCCACAATATAGGTGACGATCTCATTCCCCCGCCCGCCATACGCCGCTGCCCGAGCCAGTTCCCGGCGGCGGTTCGCAAGCCCCCCCAGTTCAGACAAGGGCAGACGGTGCAAACGCAACGCCTCCGCCGGGGTCACCCTTCCCCCGGTCCATACCTTCTGCATCAAATCATCCAGACTAGGATCGTAAATCACAGCCCCAAACTAGCCCAAGGTGCGGCACGAGACAAGCGGGGCAAAACACTCCCGCAACCCGCCACCACCATCCGGCCACCTCCATGACCGAATGGTCGCCAAAACCGCTGTCACCCCGCACCAATCCCACCCGGATGTGTCTGGGCAGGCTGCTCACCGTCTGGCGCAGAAACTCAGCCGCCCCGTTCACGCAATGGCTGTCCCCACGGCGCGGCGCATACCCGGCAATCACGTTGACCTCGGCCAACCCTGCGACAAGGGCACGATGACACGGTTTGTTTCCTTGCCGGGTGTAGCCCACCCGCCCCCCCTCCTGATGCCCGCCCTCCTGCAGCAGGGACCATGAGTCCATGTCCAGAGTGTAGCCCTCCCGGTGGGATGGCAGAGAGCCACACGCGCGTGCCCCCCATCGGCCGCAACCCAACTCTGGGACCCCCGCCGGGTCCTTGTCCCTTTCCGTCCTCAACCCGGGGTGCCGCTCACGCTCAACCCCGGGCTAATGTCTTGCACACCCTCCGGGGTGCCGGGAAGCCCCCTTCCCTGAACCCGGAGGGTTCCCAGCGATAAGCCGGTGGTTGAGGAGCAACGCGACGACACCACCGGTCCACGTCACAAACACAATCCCCTTCCCGGTGGGATCGCAGTGCGTGGATTGCCTTGCGGTGCCGCTGATTGAGGAGGTTGCAGTCGTTCTGCTTGAACCGGGCGAAGAAGCGGCTGAAGGTGGACTGGCTTGCAACCGCCTCAACCCCCAACACCTCCGCTATGGCAGGGTCGCTCTGCAACCACGCCACCCGGGACAGTTTGTCCGCTCCGCAGATGTTGCCCCCGATGCAGCCCAGTGCCACGTCTGTCGGGCCGTAGGAGTTGGGGCTGGTGGGGGCATGGGGAAGAACATCCCGCAGTTGCTCCCGGATCCCCTTCTGCCGGAGATGGTGCGACCAAATCACCATCCCGCCATGTGCCGTCAGCCTCTGGTCGGTGAAGGAAATCCGGATGGACGAAGTGCCATCTTTGGTGTCAATTTGAAGCGGCACCGTTTGGTTCGCCTCCTGTTGAGGCCCGGAACTTGGTTTTTTCATTACACCACAAGTCCATCGTACGGTGCCTTACTCTTTCAATCTGAATCGTTCCGGCTCAGTTCTCTGGAATCCTGACTCACCACCCTCGAAATAACAAGCTTATCCGCTATATATCTTATTTGCTGAAAAATACGGTGAATAAGCCACCTTTGGACAATCATTTATACCCAACGATCGAATCCGCCCCAATATGGGACACTCTTGATGTAAGTCGTAGAGCTATGCATCTCATTGGCTCCCAATGATATTCCCTTTTCCCGTCCTCAGGTTAAACTTGGTTTTGGTTCAACACCAACTTTCGAACCTGTGCGCCATTGATAAGACTGCCAAGTTGTTTCAAGAAAAAGGCTTACAGACTGTCGCATTGTCGAAGCCTAAGGGATCAATCAAGCGAGGTCTCTACAGTGCTCGCCATTCTCAGCACATCTGCCTCGTTATGCCATACTGCATTGAGCGGTAAAGGCAAGTCTATTTTGTTCTTGTCTCTTCCTACGCAGGCACTACGTTTTTCTATGACGGTCGACAAGGAACAATAAAGTAAACGAGAAACAACAAATAGTTCAGCTTGGCAGCGGCTAGGGTTTCGTTGGAAACCGGGGAAGTTACTACGGTGCAAAGATCCGTCAGGCGCACATATCTATTGTTTGGCTTGGCGTGTTCGTGGCATAAGCTTCTTCCTGCAACTCCAACGAGGGTGTGTGACGTGCTCACTCTTTTGAATTACGTAGTCGGATCGAGGCTGAAGAGATGGAATTCTATGCAGTTCAAAAAATATCTGGCACTCTTGGCGGCGGCATTCATCGGGATTCTCACCTGCGGTCTGGTTCAAGCACAACCGTTCCTAACAAACGGGCTGGTGGCCTATTTTCCGTTTAACGGGAATGCGAATGACCTGAGCGGGATGGGAATCCCCACAAGTGTTATAGGCAATCCATTTTTTGCGGCAGATCGTTTTTCAGCAAACGGCTCCAGCGTTAGCTTCTCCGCACTTGCAGACATGAGTGTGGCCACAACATCAGCAGTTCTTCCTGCAGGAGCAGGACCTTTCTCTGTCGGCTTTTGGTTCAGCCGGTGTAAGATGCTTTCTGTAATTTGTCTTTCTTCCCTCCGTCCTTACCCCTCCGGGGTGAGGCGGAGCGAAGGCGAGCGCAGCGAGCCAAGCGCAGCCGAACCCCGGA
>CAIWMU010000243.1 GCA_903913865.1 uncultured Verrucomicrobia subdivision 3 bacterium | reverse complement strand
TAGGCCTGTCCGCGGTTCACTTTCACGGTCCGGAAGGCATATACCCTCGCAGGGTTCCCGCTTCCCAGTTCCCCGCCGGGATACTGGTAAACTTCCGCGTTCTGCTGCAGGTCGGGTGCCTTGGCCAGGAAACTCTCAAAGGTGGGGGCGTTCACCGGCACGGTGGGGAATCCAAGGAAGTTCAGTCCCGTGGTGGTCCATTCATAGGCCGGGGGGAGGGGCTTCCCTTTCACGGTCCATGTGTAGGTGGCCACATTTGTTCCCACCCGGATGAGGTAGGCGGAGTTGCCCACCAGCCGCTGGAGCAGCTGGTCTGTGACCGCGTTGCGGTCCCAGCTCGCCCACTGGGCCCCCTCTACAGGCGCCTGCGGGGTCTGCACAAACTGGAGGGTGGATAGCGCCGGTGCCCAGCGCCAGACTTCCATGATCGGGTTCGTGATGTCCGAACCGATCGACTCGGCAAGGCTCTGGTGCGAGGGGTCCACATGCAGATACACCGCGTTCCATCCCGCCTTCAGCGCGATCGTCTGAGTCACCCACTGGGCTGAGGCGCAGAGGGGCATCGCAAGCAACAGCGCCGCAAGCCTCCCCAGCACCACTGCCCTGCACCTTGTTGACGGGTTCGGTTTTTCGTTCGTTTCAGTCGGTTTCATACTGGAAAATGGGTGGAGTGAGGCTGCAATCCCCTTGAAAGGGATGGGGCAGTGAGTTTACGCCTGCTGTGAGGAAGAAAGGGAGTTGCGGACAGTGTTGCGCGAAGGGACGGACCCAGACCACACCCGTGGCGATCTCCCTTTGCAGCTAACCTTCGCTCCAACGCACGTCCATTCGGGCGCTCCATCGCGCCGGCGTCGGGCGCCTTGGACGGCTTGTCATTTTTGCCGCCAAATTGGAAGGGCATCCCTGTTATATCGGCTTGTTCAGTGAGAACTTTAACAAGAGAAGGGGCCTGATTCTTCACCGTGTCAACCGCACATGAAAAATAACGCGATGACAATTCAATCACGCAGATCCCCGACTTGATCGCAGGGGTGGGAGAGATCAGAATATATTGTTTGTCCGTTGGCTTCAGTTTGAACCCTGGGTTTATCCAATTAATAAACGTTGCGAGGCTTGTCCTCATGGTTCCGATTGTTTGTCAATTATTGCGGAATGCAAGAGGTAATTAGTGTTTTTAACCGGTTTTTTTCGAATAATCAGTCAGGGTACCCCGGTTGCGGCAGACTTCTCCAGGTTCCCACCCGCGAATTGAATCTCCACCCGACCATTGGACCGGCTGGCTCGCTCCGCATCCATTGAACAGGGTGGACTTTGACCCGGCTCGGGGTACCCCGACAACGCGACGGATCCTTGAGTTTCAACTCGGCGGTCTGCCTGGATACCGGAGTTTGCTGTGGAGCAGCCCGCGGCTCGCGATTTTGCTGCCCGTCATTCCAATTCCGGGTCAATAAGTTCCTGACTTTCCCCCACGCTACCTGTTAACATTCCCTTGCGATGAAGACTTTATCTTACGTCACACTATTGGTGGGCCTCACGGTCGTTCTCACCACAACAGCTTGGGCCCATGATCCCGTCACCCGCGCCCGCACACCCATCAACATCCCCGATGTCCCCGGCTACACGACTCTCAAGTGCGATTTCCACATGCACACCGTCTTCTCAGATGGGTTGGTCTGGCCCACGGTGCGGGCCGAGGAGGCCTGGCGGGAGGGATTGGATGCCATTGCCATCACCGACCACCTGGAATACCGCCCCCATCAGGCCGATGTCTCCACCAATTTCAACCGCTCTTACGAAATCGCCAAAACCGCCGGAACCGACCTGGACCTGCTGGTGGTGAGGGGTTCCGAAATCACCCGGCAGATGCCCCCGGGCCACATGAACGCCATATTCCTGACGAACTCAACCGACCTCGCGGTCCCGGAATGGCAGGATGCCGTTGCCGCCGCCCGGGCGCAGGGGGCCTTCATCTTCTGGAATCACCCTGGATGGGAGTCACAAATCACCAACGGTCAGGTGATCTGGTATCCGGAGCACACAAAACTGCTGGAACAGGGAATGCTGCACGGCATCGAGGTCGTAAACACACGGAGCTACTATCCTGAAGCCCACAGGTGGGCCATCGAGAAGAAGCTCACCATGCTGAGCAATTCCGATATCCACAATCCCCTGAACCTTGAATACACCCTCCGCGATGGGGACCACCGCCCCACCACCTTCGTTTTCGCGAAGTCCCGCACCTTGAAGGACCTCAAGGAGGCTCTCTTTGCCCGCCGCACCGCCGTTTACACGGGAAACCGCCTGATCGGCGATGAGGAATTCCTGCGCCCGATCTTTCAGGGCTCGATCACCATCACGAAACCCTCCACCCCCTTCCGTTCCGGTCAGGCCCGCTTCGCTCAGATCCACAATCGATCCTCCCTGGATTACGAACTCCAGCGCACTTCCGAGATCCCGGAGGTGACCTCCCCGGCCCGGCTCGTGCTTCCTGCAGGAAAAACAGTTCTGCTCCAGCTGAAGGCCAAAGCCGGCACCACCACCGGCAACCACTCGATCAAACTCCCCTACAAGGTCACAAACCTCCTGATCGCGCCCGAGACACCCCTTTCCACCACCCTCAACCTGGAAATCACCTTCAACAGCACCAAAGCTGAAAAATAGCGCCCTGCCCGGGAGTTTTGAACAGAACATAACCCACTTGGTCGGTGGTTCGACCCGTGGACCGCCCGCACAGCTAACTCAGCCAAGCACAGCCACGCCATATTTTTCGAACTGTTCGTCCCTTGTAACCACGGTCAAGTCATGCACCTTCGCGGATGCGATGATGAACCGATCAAACGGGTCGTCATGAATAGGCGGCAATTGGGCGGCCGCGATGCAAACGTCCAGACTGAGGGGAATGATCGTCAACCCATGGTGCGCAATGGCCTGCTCAAACCACTCTTCCACCGGATGTGAAAGGTGCAGTTTTCCGGTGGCAGTCTTCTTACTGATTTCATACCCGGTGACTGCCGAGACATAAAGAGCAGGAGTAGCATTGATTTCCTTGAGGGCGGCGCGGCTCAATTTTTCCCCACCACTGACCAGCCATAATAGTGCGCAAGTGTCCAGAATCATCGAAACCTCCCCGGCCATTCGGCTTCGGTGGCGGTTTCGATCGGATCGTAGTTGATCGTCATCTTTCTAAGAACCGGATGCGGAACGGTCCGACTCTTCCGCCTGTGGGGGACAAGGTCAGCGACCGGCTCACCATTGCGGCAGATTACAAACGATTCGTTCGATTCCTCCACCGTGGCGAGCAGCCGGGAGAAGTTTGTTTTTGCTTCGTGTACATTGACCGTTTTCATCGAAAGCACATTAGTCCAGTTAGTCCGTAATGTCAACGGTTAGTCGTTGTTGGCAGGACGGCTCGCCCTTCATCCGCCCGCATGCATGAAGGCTTCAACCGGGTGTTGGCAGGTGTCGCATCGGGAAGGAGTCGATTGGGAATTGGGGGAGGGGCATGGGCGTGGTGGGTCCCCTCCAACAGATCACTGGCTTTGAAGCCGGTAGAATCGTCTTGGCGCGTTTGCGGGCAGGGAGTCGAAGAAGCGAAATGTCCCGTTGGTATCGGCCTGATCCAACCCTGCGGAGATCCAGGCGTTCGGCTGGACGAGGTTTGAGGAGGTCAACAACAGGTAGGCCTGACCCGGGGTGCCCTTGCAACTCAGATCAATGCTCCCACCACCACCCAGGGTGATGCCTGTGATTTTCGGAGCCTCCACACTGCGGACAATCAGCGCTGCAGACTGGCTGGCTGCCGATCCGTAACCGTTGGTGACAACCACGGAGTATGCCCCCGCATCCACCGCAGTCGCACTGGGGATGGTGTAACTCGTCGAGGTGGCCCCTGGAATAGCCACCCCGTTCCGTCGCCACTGCCAGACAAGGGTCGGCGATCCGCTGAACTCCGCGCTGAAGGTGGCCGGACTGCCACTGCTCACAATCATCTCCTGCGGTTGTCTCACGACAGCAGGCAGGGCTCCAACCAGAATCGTGCCGCTCGTGACCAGCTTCGAGAGGTCCCAAACAAGGCTCGCGGAGAGCGGCGGAAGGCTGTTGCTCGTGAATGCACCCGAATAGCTGGGGGCGCTGAACAGCTTGAAACTGTCCCCCGGCTCAAGCGCGTTCACCCCCCTGTTGGTAATCGTTAGCGTCCCGCCAAATGCGAGCCCGGTGCTGATGGAAATCATGTCGTTCGTCAGGCTGGCTCCCTGTTTCAACAACTCCATGACCACGTTGCCTGCCAAAGTCAGGGAACTGTTGAAGGTCAGGGTTCCCAGATCCTTATTGCCCGGGGCAAGCATGGCTCCCGCCCCCACTGTCACAGGCCCCTTCAGGCTGCCTGTCCCCCCCAGGGTCGCCCCCGCCGCCACGGTCACACTGCTCCCTGCCGCGAGCGAGCCACCCACCAACAGGGTCCCACCGTTCACGGCAGTCGGTCTGGCGTACGTGTTCACAGCGGAAAGCCGCATCGTGCCGGCACCCGCCTTGATCAGCACCGCACCGGCGGCATCCCCGCTGGGAGAGGCTCTCAGCACCGAAGACACGTCGAGATCAATGCCCGAAGGGGTTGTGCCCTGGGCGACGGTGAACGTCGTGCTGCCCTGCCTCAGCGGAGAGATCGGCACCCCGCTGATGGTGGCCGTGGTCGCCGAGGGCAGCGTGTTCAAGGCGGAAGCGCCTCCAAAGAAATCAAGGTTGCCGCCTGCGTTCCCGCTGATCGAACCGCCCGTCAGGTTGATCACGGCACTCCCGAGCGTCTGGTTGACAGTGGTGTTCACCTGAAGCGTGCCGCCTGCCACGTTGATGGTGGTGAGGGCGGATGCACCGCCCCCATAACCGGTTGCGTCACCTGTGCTCAATTGGAGCGTGCCGCCCCCATTGATGGTGGCAGTGCCCCGGATCGTACCGCTGCTTCCCCCGCCGCCTGTCAGGTTGAGAATGCCTCCGTTCACAATCGTCCCCCCGGTATGGGTACTCTGCACGCTGATTGAAGCAGTCCCGGCACCGCTCTTCACCAGCGCACCTGTGCCGGATAAAACCCCGCTCAGCGCGTGGCTCCCCGCCCCATCCAGACCCAGGTCAAATCCTCCGTTGGCGACGGCCCCGCTGATGGTCAGGGTGCCGTTGCTGCTGATGAAGGACTGCGGCGCGCCAAGAGTCGATGCGATGGTCCAGGCATTGTTCCCGGCCTGGTTCAACAGACCCCATTGGAGGGTCACCGGATTCCCCGACAGGGTGAACCCACCATTTGCAAAAGCCACCCGCCCAACCGATCCAAGCAGGTTGTTTGTGCTGGTCTGGCGCACAACCCCCTGAAAGCTCAGCAACTGCCCATTGCCCGGGGCGGAGCCGCCCCAGTTTTCAGGAGTGCTCCAGTAGGCATTGGTTCCACCACCGTTCCACTGGCTCAACCCGTTTGTGGTGATCGAAATCGAGCCGCTCACAGGCAGGTTGGTGGTGTTCCAGATCAGCCCGATGGGCAGCACCGGCAGGATCACACTGCTGAAAGTCCCGGCATAACCCGGCGCACTGAACAGCGTAAAGGCATCCCCCGGTGCCAGGGTGCCGGAGCCGACGTTTGTAACAACGAGTGACCCTCCCAGAGTCAGCGTGCCGGCCTGAAGAACGAGCCTGCTGGCGGACGGTGTGCCGCCCTTGCTGACCGCCATCCGCAGCACCCCGGCCAGCGTGGGGGCACTGGACACCGTCAGGGTGTTGGTGCCTCCGAAGCTCACCGTCCCGTCCGCTGCAACATTGAGGGAGGCGATGTTCTGGTTGAACCCGTTGAGCAGAAGCCCCGCACCGGCTGAAACCGGCACCGAGGCATTGGCCCCAATGCAGTTCACCGCCCCGCACAGCACCGCCCCACCCTGAATGTTCAAAGCCGTGTTACCGGACGTGGCAGCTCCCTTGAGCAGCAGCGTTCCCGCCCCGCGCTTGTAGAATCCCAGACTGCCCACGTTCAGCGGACCGTTGATGACCAGATCCCCCGTCGCACCGTTCGTCCCGGCATCAATCTGCATCGACATCCCATATCCCGAACTGATCATCTGGATGTTCGTCTCGATCACCGATCCCGATGCTGCCGCTGTGCACCAGAGCCCGTTCCCGTTGATGTCGAACATGCCAATGCCAGCCAGCCCGGATCCGTATTGGCGGATGGATGTCGGCCCTGCCAAAAGCACGATCTGGCCGCTGGCGTTGTAGTTTCTGCCCCCCAGCAGGTAAAGCCCGGCGGTCGAGGCAACCCCGCTGCCGCTGATCGAAAGCCCCGTGTTCGCATAGCCTCCCCCGGTGCTGTATCCAAGCCTGAGCGTTGCCCCCTGCGCCACCGCATACGGGGTGTCCCCGGACTTGCTCTGAACCTCCAACGTGCCCGCATTGACACTCACGGTGCCGGTGATGGTGCTCAGTCCACTGAGGGTCAACTGCCCGGCCCCTGTCTTGCTAAACCCCTGCGTCCCGGCCACCGCCGCGCTGATGATGTTGGTCGCACTTTTGACCGCAATACCCGGCGTCCCACTGCCAACCGCGAGGGTCAACGGCCCGCCGGTGCCGGTGCTGAGCGTCCAGTTGTGCTTCGCCACCCCGTTCAAGTCGTCGAACACGAGCGTGCCCATGCTGCGGGCTCCATCCAGTGTCACGGTGGCATTGGCATTCAGACTACGGGTGCTGAAATCAGCAACCGCATCCACCCCGCCCGCAATGAATCCCCCGCTCCAATTAATCCCCGTGGTCCAGGATCCGCCGCCCGCATTCGTCCAGACACCCGATCCAGCGGGAACACTGATGATCAGGATGGCCGGGGCGCTGGTCACGCCGCTGGCAACTACTGTGTAAAGTCCCGCATCTCCCGGACCGGCACTCCCGATGGTCAGCGTCGCATTCGTGGCGCCTTGAATAGTAGCCCCATTATACTGCCATTGGTAGGAGGGTGGAACCGGCCCGATGACCGAGGCGGAGAACGATGCCGGAAGTCCCCCGACCACGGCGTTGGTCTGCGGACTGATCGAAACACTCGCGGGTCCGTAGATGTTCGTGCCGGTCAGGCTCAGGCTGTCGAAGCTCGCGATGTGAATGTTCGGGTTCTGCGACTGCACCGCATGGATAAAGACGCCCGCATGGATCGTCGCCCCGATGCCGCTGAGCAGGTTGCTGTTCACGACCGTCCAGTTCACCCCATCCATTGAAACAGAACTCAGGAAAGAGTCCCCCAGCCGCTGGAGCTTGTACCATTTGTTCCCGCCACCCAGATTGCCGGACCACCGGTTGGCATCCCCGTTGCCATTGCGCATGGTGTCATCCTCAAAATAAGTCCCGCCCCCCACCGGACTGAACAGGGCCGCAAACCGCGTTGTGCCCCCATCCCCCAGGGGTTGGCCAACGGTCGAATTGGTGGTGCCCCGCAGGATGATCCCAGCCCTCCAGTCACCATCCGGGGCAATGCCATCGGGACCGGCCGTTCCCGGAGTGATGGAGGCCAGCCGCCCGATGAGTGTGCAATCGCCCGTCACCCGGCGGCTCAACAGGTTCATCCCATCCCCAAGCAGTGTGAGCTTGTTCCCCTCAACGCTCGCGCCGGAGGGATGGTTGTGAACCTCCATCGGCGACCAATACCACGGAGCGAGCACCGGATTAGTGGTCCCAAAACTCACAGGGGCCGAATCAATCGTGTTGGTCTGGTTGTAAACAAGGCGAGCCCGCACCAGATTCGTGGGCGCGGCCCAGACCATGGAGTTGAGTGCATACGGTGCGCTGGCATCCTGCCCCAGATAATAGTCCACCCCCTGGTTCGGACGGTGGAAATAGGAATAAAAATCAGTGAGATAAAACAGCACCCGGTTCACGGTCGCCCCATTGGCGGAGACAGTCGCACCGAACCCCGGGCTTGAACTGGGCACCACCGCACCACCGGCTGGCGACGTGATCGCAATGGTCGGTTCACCCGCCCCCGGGATCCGGCTGAAGGCGCTCGCAGGAATCTCGGTTCTCGCAAGCCCCGGCCCCTCGTAATACAGGCCAAGCCCGTCCAGCAGGCTGGCATCCGATCCTTGAAAGTATTGCACATTCAACGAGTGCAGCCCCGCCCGCAAACCCACCCAGCCGCTGCTCGTTTCGGTTGAGTTGCGGAGCCCGTCATGATTCACCACCACCGCCCCGTCAATCAGGAGCCGGCTTCCATTCCCTGCACGCAGGGAGAAGGAGTAGATGCCATCGGCCGGGGCATTAAGGAACCCGCTGTAATCAAATGCGTAGTTGCTCCGCCGCTGGCGCGGGGTCAGATCCACGGTGCTCACCGCACCCCGGAGCACCGGCACCAGCGGGGCGAGGTTGGGAATGCTGCTCCAGTTCACGCCCGAGGCTGCCTGATAATAACGGTATCCCAGCCCGCCCACCGTGCCACTGGCATTCGTCGCCGCGTTCAGAGCCACCCCCGCGACCGCCAGGGGGACGGGTGTGCCGGTGTTGAAGAAGATATCGGTGATGGTCAACCTCGCAGCCGGGCTCGCCATCGCCGGAATGGTCAGCATCTTCTGGCGCAGATCCGGATCGTTCTCAGAGAACGTGACCGCCGGGGTCCCTGTAAACGCCGGATTGTCGAACACCTCGATCTTGTAGGAGAGTTGCGGAGAACTGGTCAGGGGCAGCTCCCACTTCACAACCAGCTGCGTCCCGATGCAACTGGCCGTCGCGTTCGCGACCACGATCGGGTCAAAGGTCGGGGCTGCAGGCTGGTTGGCCGCCGTGACCGCCAGACCTGATGTCCCGCGCAGGTTGGCTGGCAGTGCGCTGGTATCCCCGCCCCACGATTGTGAAAACACCGCCGTCCCCCCCTCCGCCAGTTCAAGATTTCCATTGAACCCATCCGATGAAAACTGCCGCGCCGGCTGCCATGAACCACCCTTGTGATAGTATACGTTCCGGTAGTCCGCCCGGTGGGCCGCGCTCGAACCCACAAAGTTCTCCTGAAATCCGGAGAGCCCATCCACTCCCGTCGCCCCGAAGGCATATTGCACCGTCCCCTGGTGATGCCAGTTGCCCGTCACCGGGTCTTTCATCCACATTCCCTGGTAGCCCACATGGGGGGTCCCATCCGATGGTTGCCAATACCGAACCACAAAACGATACCACTGGTTCGTCTGGAAGAGCGGCCAGTAACCGGAAATTCCCCCAACCGTCCCCTCCCCGATGCTCACGTGCCAGCTCATGTTCGTCCCGGCAAACACAAACCGCTGCACCGCACCGGCGGGGTAGGCAATGCTGGATGGCCAGAAGCTGTATTGGACCAGCGTACGGTTGTTGCCGAGGTCATGAACCGGCCCCCCATACCAGCCGGAGGAGGGGTTGCCCTCTGTGCTGGGAACATTCCAGCTCATATAAAGGGCATCGTAAATCCCGGGTGTCAAAACCGGCTTCCGGTATTCCTGGATGACGCAGTCCGAGCCGCTTGCGACGTTGATGTAGTGGTGTTGCGCATTTGCCAAAGTCGGCACAAGGAGTGCCAGACCCAGGCCGAAACAGCACAAACCTGTTCCCCGATTTCGTTTGAAGATATTCAAGTAATTGATTGTTTACCATGAAACCGGGGGATTTAAGATACCACATTTGAGTGAGGAGGCACCCGAACAGACTATGGACCGCTCCTCCCGGTCATGTTAAATTGCCCTTGCAGTAACGGTCGCAGTTGTGCCTTTTATCCACATTCACACCCGGGCACAGCCCTTGAGACCGTTCCCTGCACCAACAATCCTGAACCATGCCCGGCATCCCAAAACATGATAGCGCCGCAGTGGGCCGCCCAAAGCCCCACGGGTGGAGGCGGCTGGCCCGGGTTTTCCTCAGGCTGCTCCTGCTTGCGATCGTTTCGGCCGCCTGCTTCATCGGGGCACTCTTCTGGAAGCATGAGAGCATCGTGGGGGCCGGGCCGGGCACCCTCAAGACTCCCGTGCAGCCGGGGCAGGCCGGGCGGCACGTCAACCCCTTCATCCGCACCGGCGGCTTTCCCTGGGTCTGTGGCAACAACTTCCCCGGGGCGATGGTTCCATTCGGAATGTTGCGCCTCGGCCCGGAAACCGCCTCCCTGCTCCTCCATGACCGGGCCCTGAACACCTCCGGTTATTACTATGGGGATGAACAGCTCCTCGGCTTCAGCCATACTCGCCTGAACGGCACCGGCGCCACCGATGGCGGCCATTTCCTCGTCATCCCAACCGTGGAGCCTCTCACAGCCGGATCCTGGCAGCCCGGGAAGTCCCCCCCTTCTCCCACAGCACCGAAACCGCCTCGCCGGGTTACTACGCCGTAAAACTCCCCAAACCCGGTGTGCTCGCCGAATTGACGGCCACACCCCGCGTGGGTCTGCATCGCTACACGTTCCACGGACCCGCCACACCGCACATACTCATTGATGCCAGCAATGCCCTGGGGGGACGCAGAAGCAGCGAGGCCACCGTGCGCGTGCTCCCGGATCTCCGCGAGGTGGAGGGCTCCGTCCGCACCTTCGGCACCTTCGCGGGACGTTATGGCGGGCTCAAGGTCTATTTCGTCGCCCGGTTCAACCAGCCCTTTGCAACATACACCACGCTGCCCGGGGACCTGACTTCCACCAACCCTCCGGCAGCGGCAAAAGGCCACGTCATGGCCGACCTCGGTTTCCCAGCCTCCGATTGCGATTCCCTCATCACCCTCTCCCTGGCGATCTCCCATGTCAGCATCGCAAACGCCCGGGACAACCTGCAGGCCGAGGTGGGGGATCGCGCGTTCGATGAAATCCTCGCCGCCGCCCAACAGGCATGGGAGGAGAAACTGGCCCTCATAAAAGTCCAGGGCGGCACGGAACGGCAGAGGACCATCTTCCTGACAGCTCTCTACCGCGCCTTCCAGATGCCAACTGTCTTCAATGATGCCAACGGCGATTACATCGGGTTCGACCGCCAGATCCATCGCGCCTCCGGATTCCGCTACTTCACCGATCTTTCCCTCTGGGACACATTCCGCACCATCCATCCCCTCTACACATTGATCGCACCCGACGACCAGCGGGACATGGTGATTTCCCTCATCAAGATGCTGGAGCAGGGCGGTTGGCTGCCCCGCTGGCCCTCCGGCCATGGCTACTCGAATTCCATGCTGGGAACACCCGCCGACATCGTCATCGCCGAATCCTATCTCAAGGGCCTCCGGGGCTTCGATGTCGACAAGGCCTTTGAAGCCATGCGCCGCACAGCCCTGGCCCCCACCCCACCCGGTGCCCTTTTCTCGGGTCGCGAGGGGGTCGATCACTATCTCACCCGCCACTACTGCCCCGCTGGGGTCATGGATGAATCGGTCTCCCGCACCTTTGAGTTCAGCTGGTCAGACAGCTCCATCAGCCTGCTGGCAGAGGCCCTCGGCCGGCCACAGGAGGCCGCCCTCTTCCTGGAACATTCCCGCTACTACAGAAACCTTTGGAACACGAACACCCAATACTTCCAGCCCCGCGCCCCCCAAGGAACGTTCGTGGAGCCGTTCAAACCGCTGCTTCTGACCTACCTCGATTGGGGCGGCAAACTCACGCGAGACTATGTGGAGGGCAGTGCTCTCCAATGGCGCTGGGGCGCTCCCTATGATGCCGGGGGGTTGATCTCCCTCTTCAAAAGCCGGGACTATTTCGTCTCCGAACTCGACCAGTTCTTCGCCCGCTCCAGCCCCGCCTTGGGCGCATGGAATCCCGGCCCCTATTACTGGCACGGCAACCAGCCGGACATCCACGCCGCCTACCTGTTCAATGCCGCCGGCCGGCCCGATCTCACCCGCAAATGGGCCCGCTGGATCATGGACAACAAATACGGTGACAGCTATGACGGCCTCGACGGCAATGACGATGGCGGCACCCTCTCAGCCTGGTATGTCTTCAGCGCGCTCGGCCTCTACCCCGTCGCCGGGTCCGACAAATACGAGCTCGGCACCCCCCTCTTCGAGCGGGCGGAAATCCGCCTGAAAGGCAAACCACTGCTCATCCTCGCCGAAAACCACGCCCCCAACCGCTCCGCAGTCTCAAAAGTCCTGCTCAACGATACCCCTCTCGACCGCACCTGGATCCGCCACGCCGAAATCGAGCAGGGCGGCGTCCTGCGTTTCGTGATGTCATCCGGGGAGGATTCCGGCAAAACCTCCACCCCAGGACCTTGAACCATTCATGAAGTTTCTGGACAATTCCATTTCCGTCTGCTAATGTTAAACTGGCGTTCCTGATCCTTTTGCGCATGATTTCCGCATTCCGCCGGACACACTCTGGAATGCGGCGGCCCTCAGGCAAATCAGCTTAGAAATGGGAACAATGATATTTAAACACTCAGAGGATTATTATTGTATGCACCGATTACCCATCAACCAGCAGACCAGAACGAGCGTTTGCATTCTGGCCGCCATCCTGTTTCTGGCTGGCGGATCCCCCGCCCTGGCGGTTCTCTTTGATTTTGAAAACGCCCCCGCTGGCACCAGCCTTCCCTGCACCCTCACCGTTGGCGGCATCACAGCCACCCTCTCAACCACGGGTCCCGGTGGATATTACTTTCAGGAACCGCGCAACACCATCGGGATGACCCCCACCGGATTTTCAGGGCTCGCCCTGATTCCCAAGTCCATCGACGCCTGCGATCTGCGCATTGAATTCAACAGGATCCTCACCAACTTTTCCATTCTCTACGCCCCTCAGGAGCTCGCCTGCGATTCCTCCGCGCGGATCAGGGTCACGGCCTACATGAGCAACACCATCGTTGGAGGCACCATCACTAACGCATCTGCAGGCACATGGCCCTCCAAAACCATCGTTTACCGCTCCCCGCAGGGCTTCAACAGGGTAGTCGTTCATTATGATGCCCCTCCCCCCACCGGCGGCGATTATGGCATGATCTTCGTGGCGGACAACATGCAGGCGATCGCCCCCCGCAACCTGAACCACCCCCCTGGCTCCATCTGGGCCGCGTGGGGGACCTGATCGAACTTTCCTGGCCCTCCACTTCCACCAATTTCGTGCTGGAGTCCAGTTCCAGCATCCACGCCACCAACGCCTGGAGCCCTGTCACCGATCCCCCAACGCAGGTTGGGGAGCAAAACACACTCCTCCTGCCAACCAATGCCGGGGAAGCCTTCTACCGCCTGAAATCCCCTTAACCATGTTCCCAGCCGCCCCGGGATTGCGCGATCTCGATGATAGCTTGCATCGACATCAGCCCAAATTACGGTAACCTGTCGGCGTGGTTCGCTGTCTAATCTGGTGACATCGATCTCATCGACAGGCTATGGCAAACAAAAATTCGGTTCCCTGGTTGAAGTGGCTGTTCATTCTCGCCGTTATCGGCGGTGCAGCCGGCGGTGGCTTTTGGTATTTCAAAAATCGCCACGAGGTCATCGTGGAATTCCAGTCCATGACCGCCTCAAAAGGGGACCTCACCCAGGCGGTGACCGCCACCGGCGGCCTCGGCCCGGTGCTGAATGTCGCTGTCGGAAGCCAGATCTCCGGCATCGTCAAAAAGCTCTACATTGACTACAATTCCACCGTCAAATCCAACCAGGTCATCGCCGAGATCGACTCCTCGACCTACCAGATCAATGTCTTGCGTGCCGAAGCCCAGGTGGCCAATTCCAAGGCGAACCTCGCTTTGTCCCAGATTCAGGCCCGGCGCGCAGTGGACCTGTTTGCGAACCACCTGATCTCGGAATCGGATCACGATATTGCCAAAGCCCAGCTTCTGCAGGCCCAGGCCCAGGTCCAGAGTGATGAGGCCTCCCTCAAGAACGCCCAGGTGCAGCTCTCCTACTGCACCATCTATGCCCCTGTCGATGGCGTTGTCATCTCCCGCAGCGTCGATGTCGGGCAGACGGTCGCCGCCAGCTTCAACACACCCACGGTTGCCGTCATCGCGAACGACCTGACCAAAATGCAGATCGATGCCCTCGTCTCCGAGGCCGACATCGGCGGCGTTGCGGTGGGTCAGGATGTCAATTTCAGCGTGGATGCCTACCCCTACCGGACCTTCCGCGGCAAGGTCGGCCAGATCCGGTATGGCGCCATCACCAACCAGAACGTCATCAACTACGATTGCGTCGTTCAGGTGAACAACTCCGATCTGAAGCTTCTCCCCGGCATGACCGCCAATGTCTCCATCATCCTCGCGGAGCGCAACAGCGTCATAAAGATCCCCAATTCCGCCTTCCGGTTCAAACCTCCCGAGGCGGCCGGCTCCAAAACCAACGCCCTTTCCGGCACCTCCACCAACTCCACCGAAAGGCCAAGACAGGCCATGGGCGATGCTGCGGCATCCGGCCCCCGGGGGCCCGGGATGGGCTCAGGCGGTGGCGGGCAGGGTGGCGGTCGCCGTGGGGACCGTGGCCCGGGCATGGAAGGTGGCGGCGGGCGTGGCAGGTCCGAGCGGGCCAGCAATCGCACCATCTACGTCCTCCCGGCAACGAAGGATCCCAAGGATACTCCCAAGCCCACGCCGGTGCAGATCAAAGTCGGCATCAGCGACGGAATTTCGACCGAAGTTCTGGAAGGTCTCGAGGAAGGGGCACAGGTTCTCACCGGCACGATCACCACAGGCGATACAGCCACCGCACGGCCGGCCGGCGGTTCCTCCAATCCGTTTGGCGGAGGCGGCGGTTTTGGCGGTGGTGGCTTCCGTCCAAGGTTCTAGCCATGGCTGCAGTCATTCAACTGGAGGCCGTCCACAAAACCTACCACACCGGTGGGGACGTCGATGTCCACGCCGTGCGCGGGGTCACAACGCAGATCCATGCCGGGGAATTTGTCGCCATCATGGGGTCCAGCGGGTCCGGCAAATCGACCCTCATGAATATCGTCGGCTGCCTCGACCGCGCCACCGGCGGCCGCTACCTGCTCGATGGCATGGATGTCTCCAGCCTCAACCGCGATGAACTTGCCGATATCCGCAATTCCAAGATCGGCTTCATCTTCCAGGGTTTCAACCTGCTCTCCCGCACCTCCGCCCTCGAGAACGTCGAGCTGCCCATGCTCTACCTGCACAAAAGCCTCTCACACCGTGAACAGCGGGAACGGGCGTTCAAGGCACTGGAGATGGTGGGCCTGGCTGAGCGGGCCGACCACCACCCCAACCAGCTTTCAGGCGGCCAGCAGCAACGGGTCGCCATTGCCCGCTCGCTGGTCAACCACCCAGCCATCCTCCTCGCCGATGAACCCACCGGCAATCTCGACAGCCAGACCAGCATCGAGATCATGGGCGTCTTCCAAAAGCTGAACGATCAGGGCATCACGATTGTCATGGTCACCCACGAGCTCGACATCGCCCGCTACACCAAACGCAACCTCATCATGCGGGATGGTCGGATCGTCACAGACACAGCCGTCGCGGACCGGCTCAGTGCGGAAACCGAACTGCAGCGCCTCCGCGATGCTAAGCAAGCCGTGAACCTCGCCTGATGAAACGCATTGTCGCCACCCTCAGAATCGCCGCACGCGCCCTGCGCAGGAACCTCATGCGCACCATGCTGACCATGCTTGGCATCGTCATCGGCGTGGGTGCCGTCATCGGTGCCGTCAGCCTCACAAACGGGGCCAAAGCCCAGATCGAGTCACAGATCGCCAGCATGGGCCAGAATGTCATCCTCGTCTTCTCCGGCAGCTCCAGCAGGGGCGGCGTCCGCTCCGGCTGGGGGGGCGCCGGAACTCTCACCATCGAGGATGCCGATGCCATCCGCCGGGAAATCCCGGGTGTCACCGTCATCAGCCCCGAAAGCCGCACCCGCTCCCAGATCGCCGCAGGAAACCAGAATTGGAACACCCAGATCCTCGGCGAATCCCCCGACTATTTTGATATCCGCCAATGGCCCATCGTCAACGGTTCCTCCTTCACCGAACAGGATGTCCGCAGCGCCAACAAGGTCGCCGTCATCGGCAAAACCATCGCGGATGAACTCTTCCCCGGCGAGGACCCCATAGGCCAGCTCGTCCGCGTCAAAAACGTGCCTTTCATCATCGTGGGAGTCCTCGCAGGCAAGGGGCTCTCCGTGCAGGGTCAGGACCAGGATGACATCATGATCATCCCCTACACCAGCGCCATGAAGCGCGTGCAACGCGTCACCACCCTCAACTCCATCATGGTGCAGGCCGCCAAACCCACCCTTCTTGCCTCGATCCAGCAGGAGATCATCGAACTCCTCCGCCAGCGCCACCGCATCACCATCGGCAAGGAGGAGGATTTCACCGTCCGCAACCAGCAGGAAATCGCCGAGATGGCCACTGCGCAGTCCAAGACCATGACAGTCCTCCTCGGGGCCGTCGCCATGGTTTCCCTCGTCGTCGGTGGCATCGGCATCATGAACATCATGCTCGTCAGCGTCACTGAACGCACACGCGAGATCGGCATCCGCATGGCCATCGGCGCCCGGGGCGGAGACATCCTCCTCCAGTTCCTCACCGAGGCCGTCACCCTCAGCGTGATCGGAGGTTTGCTCGGCATCGCCATGGGCATCACCGTCTCGAAACTTCTCGCCGCCCAGAACGACTGGCCCACCCTCATCCCCACCCAGTGGGTCATCTACTCCTTCCTCTTCAGTGCCGCCGTCGGCATCACCTTCGGATTCTATCCCGCACGCAAAGCCTCCAAGCTCGATCCCATCGACGCCCTCCGTTACGAGTAACCCCGCTCGAGCGCCATGGGGTCAGTTCTCACTTTTTTTGTCGTTTAAAAAAAGTGACGGCACTGACCCCTGGCGCGGCAAATCGGTCAACTCACACACACACCCCACTCCCCTACGCCAACGGGGTTGTGCCCCCGTCCATCGCGCGGCCCCTGAGCGAATGGGGTCATCGCCGGAAACCGGTCAACGCCCCCACTCCAAGGCAATTCCCCTCCCCTACGCCAACGGCGTTATGCCATAAAGCCCGGGGTTACGCCGTCCCCGGCGTTACCCCGGGTTCAGGCCCAATCACGTTCCCTAC
>CAIWMU010000242.1 GCA_903913865.1 uncultured Verrucomicrobia subdivision 3 bacterium | reverse complement strand
TCCAAGGACCGTGGTTTTGGGGCATTCCTATTGCATGCATCCCAGGGGTGTGTGCTGTGTGGTTGCGGTGGGATGATTTTGGGGCTTTATCGGGCGGGGCGGGGCGGTATTCTTGGGCGATGCGCTGTGTGGTGACTGCCGGGCCGACGTTTGAACCGCTGGATGAAGTCCGGCGGTTGACGAATTTTTCCACTGGAAAACTGGGCGCGGAACTGGCGCGGCATCTTGCTGAACGGGGACACGACACGGTCCTCCTGCTGGCGGAAACGGCCCGGTGGAGGGGCGAGGGGCATCCGGCACGGGTGATCCCCTTCAGCACCACCGCAAGCCTGCGGGAAGCCCTTCTCAATCTGCGCCCGGAGCCGGTCGGGGCCATTTTTCACGCGGCAGCCGTGAGCGATTTTGCGTTCGGCCAGGTCTGGGAGCGGGCGGTGGATGGCACATTGACACCGGCCAGTGGTGGCAAACTTTCCACCCGCGCCGGGACGCTGATGGCGGAGTTGCTGCCGGTGCCGAAGCTGTTGCCGGAGTTGCGTGGATGGTTTCCGGGTGCGCGGGTTGTCGGCTGGAAGTATGAGGTGTCGGGCACGGATGTGATTGCCCTGGCGCGGCGTCAGTTGGCGGAGTGCGGCACGGATGCCTGCATCGCAAACGGGTCCGCCTATGGGAGCGGGTTCGGGGTGGTCCGTCCGAACCAATCCGGGGTCGTTCACTGCCCCGATCCGGCCAGCCTTTACAAGGCTTTGGAGGAAATCGCCCGCTGATGGCGGGACCTCCTCTGAGGCTGGACTGCAGGGGTTTTCCGGGGGGGCTCCCATTTGCAGGTTTGGCTGGCTGACGGGGCTTTTTTGACCTACTTTGAAGCCTGTATTTTGGTCCATGTCCAACCCGACTCATATCGAACAATCGGAGGCTGATCTTGTGCGCCTGGCGCAGCAGGGTGACCTTCCGGCTTTCGAGATCCTGACGGACCGGCACGCGCATCGTGTGTATGGGGTTGCCCTCCGGATTCTGCGCAATGTGCACGATGCCGAGGATGTGACGCAGCAGACCTTTCTGAGCGCCATAGAACACCTGGCTGCTTTTCGGGGCCGGAGATCCGGTTCAGGGGCGGCTCCTCTGGAATTCCCCCCGGTTGGGGAGTCCGGGGCTGCCTCACAGGACCAACCGGATGAATCAGCACCGGGGACGACGATGTTCGGGGCGTGGTTGCTCAAAATTGCAGCCCGTGCGGCGTTGAAGGTCATTCGCAAGCGGCGCACGGTGGAGATGACATCGCTGGACGAGGCATTGGAAGTCGGGCCGGGGGAGGAACATTTGCCGCATCCCGAGTTCATCGCCGATTGGCGGCAGGTGCCGGACGTGCTGGCCCAGCGGGCGGAGGTCAGGGAGTTGCTGGATCGGGCCTTGGAGAATCTGGATGAAAAGCACCGGCTGATCTTTTTGCTGCGGGACGTCGAAGGGCTTTCCATCCGGGAGACCGCCGAGGCGCTGGGGCTGTCCGAGGGGAACGTCAAAGTCCGGCTGCTGCGGGCCCGCCTTCAACTGCGGGAGGAACTGACGAGAACCCTGGGGGATCCGGAGCGGCAGTTGCGTCCCCACGACCATTCATCTACATGAACAGGTCGTTGAATGTTGCCTCCATCGGCAGTGGATTCGTGGTGCCCTCCTTTATTGGGGGCGCCTGTAACTTTTGGCTCCTTTGTGGCTCTGGCTTGTTAGGAATGGCAAGGTTATGAAATGCTCCGAGCTTTTGGCGATGCTCAACGAATACGTGGATGGCACGGTGGACCCGGCCATTTGCGAGGAGTTTGAACGCCATATGGCGGGGTGCAACCCATGCCAGGTGGTGGTGGACAACATCCGCAACACAATCATCCTCTACAAGGGGAACGAGGTCCACGAATTGCCGATCCCGTTCCAGAAGAAGCTGCATGCGGCCGTTCGCAAGCACTGGCAGGAGGTTTGCCCGGGAGACAAACCGGAATAATTGAATCGAGGAAGGAATATGAATCGAAATTTCCAGAGAATTTTTGCAGGCGGCGTGGCCGCCGTGGTGTTCGGTTTGCTGGCCGCCGGCTGCGCCCCTGATAGCGACATGTCCAGGGACTCCGCGAATATTCGCAATGTGGGTGATGCGGATTTTGGGCAGCAGGTGATCAAGTCGGATGTGCCAGTGGTGGTGGATTTCTATGCCACATGGTGCGGCCCCTGCAAACGGCTGGCCCCGATGATGGAGGAGCTTGCCGCCGGAGCTGGGGCGAAGGTGAAATTCGTGAAGGTGGATATTGACCGGTCGCCTGAATTGGCCCGGAAATACGAGATTGAAGGCGTGCCCACGGTGATGATGTTCAAAGCCGGGACGAACGTGAGCAAGACCGTCGGCTTGGTCCCGCGCGAGGTGCTGAAGGAAAAGATTGATACCCTGACTTTGCCCAACGCAAACCCCTGATCAGCCCGGGAGGGGAGGGGGTGAGGGGTGAAATTTCAGGGCGAGATAGCTCCCAACGCAGCAGACGGCCACGGTGGCGGTCATGGGAATGGCGGTTCCATTGTGGAAAAGGCCCACCGCCGCCCCGGCGAGGCTCCCCACAAAAAATTGGGCGGTGCCCAGAAGGGCGGAGGCGCTTCCGGCATTCCGCCCGAAGGGTCCGAGGGCGAGGGCGGCCACATTCGGACCGCAGATGCCAAGGCTGGAAAGCGCTGCGAACAACAGCATCCACAGCAGCGGCAACCCACCCAGACCGGTGGCACCACAGACCAGCAGTGCAATCCCCGCCACCATTCCGGCGGCGGCAGCCCTCAGCAGGATCAGGCGTTGCGGGTGGCGGTGGAGCAGCCAGCGGTTCAATTGTGCTCCGCTGATGAATCCCACCGCGTTCAGCCCGAACAGAATCCCGAACCGCTGCTCCGAAACATGGTGCAACTGGATGAACACAAACGGGGATCCTGAAATATAGGCGAACAGCGTGCCGGAGCCGAATCCTGCAGCGAGGCTGTGGAGGAGAAAACGGCGGTCACGCAAAATGGACCCAAACGCCCTGGCTGCCTGCGCCGCTCCCCCCTGGACCCGCCGGTTTACCGGCAGGGTCTCGGGCAGAAACCGGGCGGACATGAACAGGCAGAAAACTGAAAAACCGATCAGGATGTAAAAAATCACCCGCCAGTTGCCCAGAAGCAGCACCTGCCCTCCCAAAGTCGGGGCCAGCACCGGGCAGATCCCCATCACAAGCATCAGTTGGGCGAACATCCTTGCCGCCTCCCGCTCATGAAAAAGATCCCGCACCACCGCCCGGGCAATCACCATCCCGGCCGCGCCACCCAGCGCCTGGACCACCCGGAACCCCGTCAGCATCGCCACAGAGGTGGAGCAGGCGCAGCCCAGTGATCCCAGCCCAAAAATCACGCAGCCTGCGAGAAGTGGTTTGCGCCTGCCATGGCGGTCGGCGAGGGGGCCGTAGATCAATTGGCCGATGGAGGTGCCCAGAAGATAGGCCGCCAGGGTGAATCCCACCGCCCCCACCGGCACTGCCAGATCCCTCGCAATGTGCGGGAAGGCTGGCAGATACATGTCGATCGAGAGCGGCCCGAAAGCCGTCAGTGCTCCCAAAATGAGCGACAATCTGAAATGCGACAGCTTTTCAGGCGCTCCACCGGCCTCAGAGGCGGGGTTGGGATGCTCCTCCATTATGGTGTTTGGTTGGAGTTGTATGAGGTTGATTTCATGTGTAGAGCCATTGACAGGTTCAGAATTCTCCGGCACGGAGATCCGATGGCGCATCGGCCTTCCGGGAGACGAGGTTCAAAAACACCCCATCTCGGAGCACCGATGGTGCGGCCTGATACCAGCCTTGGCCAACGGCCAAGGGTCGCGTTGGCGATAGGGACAATCCGAGGGCTGTAAGCCCGATCCATCCAGATGGGGGTTGACCCACCCCATTGTGCCGGGCCTTCAGCCCTCCATTGTTTCCAACATCCCAGTCCTGGGCCGCTGGCCCTCGACCATAAAGGGGGGCACATCCCCCATCTGGTTTTGATCACAGCAATCGCAAGGTGAGGATAGGATGAACGCCTGACGGGTGCGGCTACGCTCAAAAAGGTCGTCCGCCCCCTTTGGGGCCGCCCATGCGGGAAAGCATTTTCTGGAATTTGCCCATCTTTTTCATCATCTGCTGCATCTCGTAGAACTTGTTCAGCATGGTGTTGAGTTGGGTCACACTCACACCGCTGCCCTTGGCGATGCGCTGGCGGCGCCGGGCGTTGAGGATTTCGGGATGATCCCGCTCCTTGGGGGTCATGCCGCAGATCATGCCCTCCATCTGTCGAAATTCCTTCTCCTGCTTCGTCAGGTCGGTTCCCTTCACCGCCTCCGCCCCCCCGGGCAGCATGCCGATGAGGCTCTCCAGGGAGCCCAGCTTCTTCATCTGGCGAAGCTGGTCCAGAAAATCCTGCAGGGTGAACTGTCCCCGTTTCATGCGCTCCTCGAGGCGCTGCGCCTCCTCCATGTCCACGGATTCGGCAGCCCGCTCGACAAGGCTCACGACATCGCCCATCCCGAGGATGCGGGAGGCCATACGTTCCGGGTGGAAAGCCTCGAAATCAGCCAGTTTTTCACCCACACCGGCAAATTTGATCGGTTTTCCTGTGACCGATTTGAGGCTCAGGGCCGCACCGCCCCGGGCGTCACCGTCCAGCCGGGTCAGAATGGACCCGGTGATGTTCAGGGCCTGGTCAAAGTGGGTGGCCACATTCACCGCTTCCTGGCCTGTGGCGGAATCCAGAACGAGGAGAATCTCCTGGGGTTTGATCAGATCCCGCAGATGGACCAATTCCTGCACGAGGACTTCGTCAATCTGAAGGCGTCCGGCGGTGTCAAAAATCAGGGTGTTCCGGTTTTGTGTGCGGGCAAAATCAAGTGCCTCGCGGGCGATTTTCAGGACATCCGTCTCGCCCCGCTTCAGGAAAACAGGCAGATCCAGTTGTTTGCCAAGAGTTTCCAACTGATCCATGGCCGCGGGCCGGTAAACATCGGCGGCGACCAGCAGGGGGGAACGCCCCTGTTTATGGAGCAGGCGGGCCAGCTTTCCGCTGGAGGTGGTCTTGCCCGATCCGTGCAGCCCCACCATCAGGATGCAGGCCGGGTTCCCGCTCAACTGGAGCCCGGCGTTCTCGGATCCGAGCAGCTTGACCAGCTCGTCGTGGATGATCTTGACGATCTGCTGGCCCGGTTGGATGCTTTGGATGACCTCCTGACCGACTGCCTGAACCTTCACCTTCTCGATGAAATCCCGGGCGACCTTGAAATTGACGTCGGCCTCAAGCAGCGCCAGCCGCACCTCCCTGAGGGAGTCGCTTACGTTGGACTCGGAAATTTTTACGAGCCCACGCAGGTTCTTGAAGGCGTTCTGGAGCTTTGAGCTTAACGAATCGAACATTTGATTAAAATAGTGGACAGCGAGTGCATTGACAAGCGCGCCCGGTTGTGGCTTAATTTGCCCTCGCCGCTCTGGCGGCGGGGTCCGTGGTAGGATACTCAAGTGGCCAACGAGGGCAGACTGTAAATCTGCTGGCTTACGCCTCCGAAGGTTCGAATCCTTCTCCTACCACCACTCTTTTCACCAAATTCACCCTGAAAATAGCTTTTTGCTTTGTCATTCCGCATAGCGTCTCCATGGGAATCGTCGAACCGTTGCAAGCGTGTCGGATGCAGGTTTCGGGTTTTGTTGGATGTCCGAATACCGGCCATTATGAGATGGGGTTGTGGCGAGTGGGCTGGGTCGGGCCTTCAGCCCTTGGATTGTTCTTCCACTGGGTGAAACCCGGGCCTTCAACCTAGGCTGGAATCGGGTCGCACCGTTGGTGCTGGGGAAGGGGAGAACCGCGAGTGGACGCCGATGGACGCGAATGGGGGAACCCCTTGCGGTTGGGTGTTGACCGTTTTCCTCCAGCCAGTCGAATGTGCGGGGGAGCGCGGGAAAGGGTGTTCGGGAAGGGCCACCGGCCCGGCGTCATACCAGCCCAGGCCACCGGCCTGGGTAAACCGGACAAAAAGCAAACAAGCCCTGTAGGGGCGACCCAAATCGTTGGCCTCGAACGTGTTCCAAACGACGCAATCCCTTCCCGGAAAATCTTCACGGCCCAACTCCGACGGTCGTCGGACCTTTTGCGGCGCCCATCCCAATGTTCCTCAACTGTCAATAGTGAGGACTGACACCTTTTCAATGTCCTTGATGCAGAACCGTGCCGGATCCATCTTGGTGCGGAAGCGATTTGGCGTGTGGCAACCCTCGTCATGGATGGTGCCAACCCTCCGAACCGGGGGATAGGTGTTCCCATGATGAACTGCCCCACGCACTGACGCATCCTTGATTCCATGAAGATTCGTCACATCATTCAGAAGGCCGGTCTGCTGCGGCTGGTCCCGTTTCTCGTGGCCATTTCCCTGCATGCCCAAACGGATTCGATTCCTTTTCGCAGTGGCACCGAGGGTTACAACACATTCCGCATTCCCGCCATTGTGGTGAATGGTGCCGGGAACCTTCTTGCCTTGTGCGAGGGGCGCAGGGGTGGGGGTGGCGATGCGGGGGACATTGACACTGTTTGCAAGGTCAGCAGGGACGGTGGCCGGACTTGGGGAAAGCTGGCGCTGGTGTGGGATGACGGCACGAACACCTGCGGCAACCCTTGTGTGGTGCGTGATGCGGAGACCGGGGTGATCTGGCTGTTGAGCACCTGGAACCGGGGCGATGATCCTGAGTCGCGAATCATCAACCAGACCAGCAAAGACACGCGCCGTGTGTTCGTGAGCAATTCCCGTGACGATGGAACCACGTGGTCCAAGCCGAGGGAGATCACGGCGGATGCCAAGCTGACGAACTGGACGTGGTATGCGACCGGTCCGGGGGCTGGAATCCAGTTGCGGGGTGGTACACACAAGGGGCGTTTGGTTATTCCCTGTGATCACATCGAGCCAGGGACCAGGAAATATTTCTCCCATGTTATTTATTCGGATGACCATGGCGCGAGTTGGAGGCTGGGCGGCACGACACCTGCCGACAGAGTCAATGAATGCGAAGTGGTCGAACTGGCGGATGGTGCGCTGATGCTCAACATGCGGAGCTACGACCCGGCAAAAAAAGCCCGGCAGAGTGCCATCAGCAGGGACGGTGGTGCCACGTGGACGGAGCAGAGGATTGTTCCGGAACTGGTTGACCCGATCTGCCAGGCGAGCATCCGCCGGTTGATCTGGCCTCAAGCGGACAGGCCCGGGGTGATCCTGTTTTCCAATGCCGCGAGCGAGCGGCGGGAGCGAATGACCGTGCGAGCCAGTTTCGACGATGGGGCCACATGGGCCGTGGGCCGGATGTTGAGCGCGAAGCCGGCAGCCTACTCCTGCCTTGTGGCCATGCCGGATGGATCGGTGGGGTTGCTATATGAGACCGGATCCAAGCACCCCTACGAGGAGGTGGCTTTTGCATCCCGCACCCTGGAGTGGCTGCGGGAAGGGGCAAATTCGTCCGGCCCGGGCACGAACGGGGTTCCGCCAGCGGCAGGGGCGAGATAGGCCTGTGCTGCGACGGTGCAGCGGAGTTGCCTGCCTTGGCCGCCGCGCGCCCGGCGAAGACAAGTAAACGGTGGATTTCAGTAGAAGTGTTGCCTATCGTTGGCATGAACCAGACACAGCACCGAGGGGATTAATATGAAAAAGAGATTCCAAGCCACGATCCATGCCGTTCTCGCAAGCACGTTTCTATGCCTTGCCCAGACCGCTTTCGCCCAGGGGACGGCCTTTACCTACCAGGGGAGGCTGAATACAGGAACGATCCCTGCAAATGGCCGTTATGATTTCCGGTTTGCGATTTACAATGCTGCGAGCCTGGGCGGGCAGCAGGGGGGATTCCTGACGAACAACTCGACGGTCGTCAAGGAGGGTCTCTTTACTGTCACGCTCGATTTTGGTGCGGGTCTGTTTTCCGGGGAGGATCGATGGCTGGAAATCGGTGTGCGGACGAATGGCAGCGGGGCATTTGCGACGCTGGCACCCCGCCAGCCCCTGACCCCCGCCCCTTATGCGGTGGCGGCGACGACCGCCAGCAACCTGCTGGGGATCCTGCCGGCGCAACAACTCGGTGGAAAGGTGGCCAACAGCCAGCTGGCGAGCAACAGCATCAGTATTCTGGCCGGAGCAGGACTGAGCGGCGGGGGAACGGTGCCGCTCGGGGGCTCAGTGGTGGTGCAGAATGCGGGGCTGCTTGGCATAAACGGGAGTCCTGACATCACGGCGACCACCCTCAATGGCGTTGCAACGCTGGCGGATACGGCGACGAGCTCGAACATGGCGAACATGAAGGTGCGCCGGGATGCGGGTGGCAGCTTCTCCGCCAGCAGCCTGACGCTTAGTTCCAACCTGTTTCTGCCAGTGAGCGGGGTGGGATCGGGTATCATCTACTCGGGTGGCAGTCCGTTCGTTTACTCCAGCGGAAACGGGTCGGCCAACTTTTTTGCTGGTTATGGGGCTGGAAATCTCACGATGAGCGGCAATTTCAACACCGGGGTGGGATATGCTGCGCTGGATGCAAACACGACGGGAGGGAACAATACCGCCCACGGATATGGGGCCCTGGGGGCGAACAGTTCCGGGAGTGAGAATGTCGCAGGCGGCGTCAATGCCCTGAACTTAAACCAAACCGGCAGCCAGAATGTGGCCATCGGTGCGGCGGCGATCCTGCGGAGCACAGCAGGCTCGGCCAATACGGCTGTGGGCTACGAAACTCTATTCATGAACTCCAGTGGCTCCAATAACACGGCAACCGGCTACAAAGCCTTGTTCAACAACACCACAGGCCAGGGCAACATCGCCCTGGGCTACATGGCTGGCAGCAGCCTGATCAGCGGCAGTTCCAATATTGATATCGGCCATCCCGGCCTGGCGACGGACACCAACATCATCCGGATCGGTCAGGGCCAGAGCCAGACCTATATCGCGGGAACGATCAACGGTGACGCCGGGGGATTGACCAACCTGAACGCAGCGAGCCTGTCGGGGCTTGTGCCCGGGAACCGGATCGATGACGGCGGGAGTGCGGCCTATCAGGATTTTCTGGGTGCAGCCAGGGCCATGAGCAGTGCGGAACCGCTGCCCTTTGGAATTCTCCAGCCCATCACCGGCGCGGCCGGCGCGCCTCCTGAACTGTCCTTTGCACTGGATGGAAGCAGTATCGGCACCGTGGCGGGGTTTGTGGGCAGGGAGGGGTTGTCCAAATTGTATGAGTTTGTGGTGGAGGTGGTGGTTCCGAAAGGGGAACTGGTTGCAAGTGCCCAACTCGGACGCAGTGGCGTGTTGACATTTGTAAGGAATGGCAGGTCCACCACGTTCGCGGGTGTTGTCACTGCCTGTTCTGCTGCAGCGGATGACGGGGTCAACAGACTTTACACTTTCCGGCTGGAGCCACCGCTGGCGTATATGGCGTTTACGAGCGATTATCGTGTCAACCAAGCCATCGCCATTCCAGACCTGCTTTCATCCCTGTATTCCACCGTGACATCGAACAGCATCACATCCGCCCTGTCCGGTTCATATGCTCCCCGTGAATCGGTCATCCAATTTGGTGAGACGGATCTCAATTTTTTCAACCGCCTGCTGGAGGATGAGGGGATTTTCTATTGCTTCAATCAGGGCGGAAAACTGCCAGGCCTGGTCCTGGGTGATGGGGTTAGTTCCTATCGGGCGGCACCGAACTCACCCTTCAATTATTATGGCGGATCAGCTACTGGTATTCCCCAGGGGGCTGAATACGTTCGCACATTCCACAAGTCAGCCCGCCAATTTGCAGGCTCTTCAGCTCTCGATAACTACGACTTCAAGAGGCCTAAAACCGAATTGCTCGTCAAAAGCCAGATCGCTCCAGGAAGGGGCGAACTCTACGAATATGGGTCCAGCGTCACGGATATAGCCACTCTCCAGCAGATGGCGCGGAACCGGGAGGATGGACAGGCGATGGAGGGGGTTGTTTCAATCGGCACTGGAAATGCGCCAGATTTGCGCCCCGGTTACACCTTCACGCTCAGCGACCAGGCTGGATCAGGTTTGGGTGGGAGTTATTTGGTGACGGCGGTTCGGCATGGAGCCTTCCGGCGACTCACAAATGGTGTTGCCAGCTTCTATTATGGCAATGAGTTTGAAGTGATCCCTTCCACGGCGCTGTATCGGCCCGCGAGGATCACTCCCAAGCCGCAGGCGCAGGCCTGCACCGCGGTTGTCACGGGCCCGGCGGGGGAGGAGATTTACGTGGACAAATACGGGCGGGTGAAGGTTCAGTTTCACTGGGATCGCTATGGGACGGGTGATAACAATTCAAGTGGCTGGATCCGGGTGGCGAGTCAGTGGGCCGGGAAGCAATTTGGCATGGTGTTCAACCCAAGGGTGGGACAGGAGGTCTTGGTTCAGTTTGTTCAGGGTGATCCCGACAGGCCGGTGATCACCGGCAGTTTCTATAACGGTGAGAATATGCCCCCTTATGCTCTGCCCTCCAATCAAACGCAAAGCGGCATCAAAACTCGTTCCACCAAAGCGGGGACAGCCGACAATTTTAATGAGATCAGGCTCGAGGACAAGAAGGGGTTTGAGTTGTTTTTCCTTCACGCCGAAAAGGACATGGCCATTGAGGTCGAACATGATCTAAGTCTTTGGGCGGGGCACGATTCGGTTTCTCGAATTGATCACGACATGTCGCTTTCTGTGGGCGGCAACATTGCCATCACATCAGGGAACAACCTTACACTTTCATCCTCGCTTGGGGTGGGAATCAATACCGCCAATGATCCTGCGTTCGGCCTGAAGGTGGGAGGTATAATCAAGGCGGACGCTTTCCAGGGGGATGGCACCGGCTTGACCGCCCTGCCTGCGAATGTCGCCTATTTGAATTCAAGCCAGACGTTCACAGCATCGACCACGTTTGGCGGGACGGTCTCCCTGAATGGACTCATTCTGGCCTTTGCGGATGGATTCATGAATGACCATGACCTGCATCTGCGAAACGATATGTTCCACGGGATAGGCTGGTATGGGGGAGGCAGAACCTTTGCGGGCAGTGCTGTGGACGGACCTGTGGTCTATGGCTTTTCCGGGGGGGCTTTGGGGAGTAGGAGTTTCACCGGCACGAACATTGCCCTTGCATGGACAGCCTCGGGGAGCGTTGGAATCGGCACGAATACGCCATCCGCGATGCTGGATGTGGCGGGTGATGAAAGGATTCGGGGAACCCTCCGTTCGGGCTCGGAGACGGGCACAGCGGAGGCTCCCAACCCGGCAGGATTGATAGTCCGCCGGGTGAATTCCACATCAGCGGTATCGAACCTGGTGGTGGCCGTCGCTCGCACCTCCAGCGGGATTGGCAATATCAGTCTGGTGCGCGATGGCACAGCCGGAGGCTTCCAAATCCAGTATCCCGCCTCGCCGGGAACCCTGACCATCGCCTGCATGGGAATTGATGGTTCAGGGGTGAGCCGGAATTTTTATACAACCATCCCGAGTGCCTCGGGGGCGGGCACAGTGCAAATATATCCGCCCTCCGCCGGGGTTGTGCATTTCGAGTGCACTTTTGGCAACACCTACAACGCCGGACAGCACTTGACGCAGGTGACCTTGTCACGGTATGGGACAGACAGTTACTGGTCTGGCACACTGACGTCAACCTACAACCAGTGATTTGATTGGTGACCGTTCCGGGCAGTTCGCAGGGAGATGTGTTCAGTCTCGAAAACAGTTCAGATGGTCCTTGACAACCTTCTTTGCAAGGTAGGAACCTGATGCACCTATGAGAACTGCCATCACCGCCGGGGTCGCCATCATGCTTCTGGTTGCCTCCCATCTTCAAGAGGCGTTCGCCCAGGGGACGGTTTTCACTTATCAGGGTCGGCTGGGCCAGAATGGTGTTCCCTTCACGGGGGTTGCCGAGATCGCCCCGACCCTTTGGAGTGCGGTCAGTGGTGGGAGTCAGATCGCGACGAATATTCCCCCGACGATCTTTCTCACAGTGACGGATGGCTTCTTCACCACCTCCCTGGATTTTGGATCGGCTCCGTTTGCCGCAGGCGCTGCCAGATGGCTCCAGTTGGGCGTGAGGACCACGATCGCGCCATTCAGTGTTTTGACCCCGCGACAACCTCTGACGGCCACACCCTATGCCATCACGGCTGCCAGCTTGGCTGGGGACGGAGCGAATCTGAGCTCCCTGAGTGCCAGCAATCTCGCCAGCGGCACCGTTCCCCTTGCCCGGTTGAGCGGGATCACGAGCAATCAACTGGATGCGGCGACGTGGCAGTTTCTCGTCGCCCTGGCATCCGGCACCAGCGGTGCCACCAACGCACCACGCGTGGTGACCAACGGGATGGTGCTGATTCCTGCAGGCAACTTTATCATGGGTGACACCTCGGATGGCGCCGGGAACAACGTTCCGACCAATGTCTATGTCTCAGCGTTCTACATGGACACCAATCTGGTCAGTTGGACCCAGTGGCAGGGCGTTTACAACTACGCAATCAATCACGGCTACAGCCTGTATTGGGGTGCGGCGAAGGCTTTGAACCACCCGGTGCAGACGGTGAACTGGTTTGATGCGGTCAAATGGTGCAACGCGCGATCCCAGCAGGCAGGTTTGGCTCCAGTTTACTATGCGGATGCGGCATTCAAGCTGGTGTATACAAATGGTGAGGCGGAGGTGTTCGCGAACTGGGATGCGAAGGGGTACCGTTTGCCGACGGAGGCTGAGTGGGAGAAGGCGTCGCGCGGCGGCTGGAGTGCGCAGAGATTTCCCTGGGGCAACACCATTTCCCAGACCAAAGCCAACTATAGCGGCAGCACGAACAACTTTTCCTATGATCTCGGGCCGAATGGCTACAACTCCACCGGGCTCGTTGGTGGACAGCCATATACGAGCCCCATCGCATCCTTTCCAGCGAATGGTTACGGACTTTGTGACATGGCCGGGAATCTGCGTCAGTGGTGCTGGGACTGGTATGCGGGGGGATCCTTTACCACTGTGACCGATCCCCACGGTCCGGCGAAGGGGGCGGATCGCGTGCTGCGGGGTGGGGCATGGGATTCTGGCGCCGACAATTGCCGTTGTGCGACCCGCTACAGCTTTGTGCCTACCGGCAAATACAACAACTTCGGGTTCCGGTGCGTTTTGCCAGCCTTCCATTGAGGGCGGCATCGGACCGGACCCGGTGATGGGGTCCCGACGGTTCAACCACGTGCGGTCCCGTCCATCCGTTTTATCATCCCTTCGGAATCCTCAAGTTCCCGGGAGCGGAGGAGACGTTCCAGTTGCCGGGTGATCACACTTTTCAGGTTGGCGCTGGTTGTCTTAAACCCAAACAGGCGTGAAACGACGACGGGAAGCTCGGCGCGGGTGGCGCCATGATGGGCTTCGATGAGGCGGATGATGGCCACACGGATTTCGGCACCGGGCAGCATCTCAGGCCTTTTAAGACCCGCCGAGGCGACTCCCTCGCGGTTACGGACCGCCACCTCCGCACCTGGAATTGAGAGAAATCCCTCCTCGCGGGCGCACCTGTTTCCGACGAGGAGAGCCCGAATGCCTTTTGCCACAGCCTCCTGAAGACGTGCCCCGGCCCGATCCAGCTTCCACAGTTCCCGCACGCGGATCACCACCTCATCCTCATGGATGGGGCCCTCCTCAAGGACGATCCGCATGAGGATGGTTGTGATCTCCCTGTCGGAGAGTTCGTGGGGGGCCTTGGTGGTGGGAAGGGTGAACGAAGCCTCCCGGTAGGGGGTTGAAAATCCTGACAGGTCGGGAAGATCCAGATCTGTCTCCGGGCCACGCTTGACGGGTGTGACGGCTGCCTCCTCAACCACCTCCGGTCTGGGCAGTGGCGCCGCTTTTTTCGAACGTTTCTTTGCAGCGTCGATGGCTTGCTGGACTTTTTTCAACTGTTCTGCAGGTTGCTGGAGCCAATCCGTGCTCCAGATGCGGTGGATGTTCCACCCATGATCCTCGAGAACGGACTGACTGAGCCGGTCGCGGTCGCGGGCGAATCGGGATGAGTGGTAGGAGGGGCCGTCGCACTCGATCCCGAGCAGGTAGGAGCCGGGATGGTCGGGATGCTGCACGGCAAGATCCATGAAAAATCCAGCAGTGCCAACGCGGGCATCCATTGTGCAGCCGAGGGCTTCCACATCGCGCTGGACCGCGCTTTCGAAGGGGATTGCTTCCCGGGCACCTGAGCCCCGGGCGGGGGCGAGTTGACCGGAGGCGGCGTAGGTGAGGAATGCCTTGAGCGCGGCAACCCCCTTTCCGGATGCCCGCTTGAGGTCGATGTCTTCGGCCTGGATGGAGGAGAAAACTTCGCAGCGGAGTTTTGCCCGGGAAATGAGCACATTCAGGCGGCGCTCGCCACCCTCCCTGCCGAGCGGGCCGAACTGCATGGGCATGAAGCCATCGGCGTTTTTCGCGTAGCCCACCGAGATGAAGATCACATCCCTCTCATCCCCCTGGATGCTTTCGAGGTTTTTGACAAAAAACGGCTCGGAGGGATGTTGGGCCATGAACTCCTCGATCTCCGGACTCTCGCGCCGGAGCAATTCCAACTCGTCCAGAATGGCATCCCTTTGTTGTATGGAGAAGGCACCCACACCAAGGCTGAGCTCCGGGGAATTTCGTGCGTGCTCCGCCACGGCCCGGCTTATGGCCCGCGCCTCCACCCGGTTCGTGCGGGAGGCGCCGCTGTCGAAAACGCCATCGGGGAGGTGGTGCGCCCTCAATCCCAGGTGGGGACTTCGGGAGTGCGGGCTTGGGACAATGAACAGGCGGTTGTCGTAAAACTCCTGATTTGAAACGGCGATCAGGGAGTGGTGGCGGCTCCGGTAGTGCCAGCGCAGCATGGTCTGGGGGAGCCCCCGTGCGCAGCAGAGTCCGAGCACACTCTCCACATCCCGCACCCCGACCGCCTCATCCCTGTCATCCGTTTCCGGGGAGGCATCCCCCGAGGTCATGCGCATGAAGAACTGGGTGGGGGGCAGTTGCCTGCTATCCCCCAGCACGACCAGCTGCCTGCAGCGGGCAATGGCGCCCAGGGCATCGACCGGCTGAACCTGGCTTGCCTCATCGATGATCAGCAGATCAAATTCAACCGCGCCCGGTTCCAGAAACTGCGCCACGGAAAGTGGACTCATCATGAAGACCGGTTTGATGGATTGAACCACGGAGCCGGCCTCCTTGAGAAGGCGGCGGACGCTCTTGTGGCCCCGCTTCCGCTCCAGTTCGCCTTTCAGGATCCCGGCAGCACCCAGGCCGGAATGCTTTGGCATGGATTCAAAATGGGTGTTGAGGATGCGCATCCTGGAGAGGGCAAGGCGGTCCTTGTCGAGCGAGCGAAATTCCTCGATGCATTTTGCATGGGACTGGCCATCGAACCGGGCCAGACGCTTGTTCCGGGTGGTGGCCACGCGCAAGAGCTGGCTGTGGTAGGTCCGCTCAAAGCAGTCCAAGGCCTGGCTTGTAGGAATGCGTCCCGATTCAAGGGCTTCCATCAGGGGGCAGAGACCCTGCTCGAGGGCTTTTTGGGACAGGGTAAAGTAGCCGTTCCAAGCTGGGAGGCGTTGAATTTGCTCCTCCCATTCGCGCAGGCGTTGTGAGATGGCGGGCAGGGGGACTGCGGCCCGGTTTTCGACCCCGAATGCCACCGTGTTGTCCAGCCTCAGTCGATCGCAGAGCCGGGTGAGCCGTTCCTCTGCCAGCCGCAGGAATCCGGATTGTTCCTTCAGCGCGATTCCCACCCGATGCTGATCCTGAACCGCTGCGAACATCTGCCTGAAGCTCTGGCCAAGCCCCGCCTCCTGTTGCCCGGCAACCCATCGCAGGACCGTATCAAGCTGCCCCCAGTTTGTTTTCTCCCCCTGCCATGCCGTCCCGAAAGCGGAGATGCCAAGCTCCCGTCCCTCGCGAATGGCCCGGAGGCACCTCTGGCCTTCGATGATCCGGTCCATCAGCTGGAGCCGCTGTTCAAAAGAGGGGGGCAAAACACCGGAGGTCACACCGCGAAGGGTGGCAATGGCCCGGCGGTAGTCCCCGTTCAGAATCCGAAACCAGGATTTTCCATGGGCTGCAATCATGGCTCTCGCGCCCGAGAATTCCCCCTCCCATGCCGTTGGGCTGATGGTTGTGCCGAGATCCTGCTGGATTGTGGAGAACCTCTTCCCATCCTCCAGCAAGCCCCCCAGACCTCCCAGTCCGGCACTCCAGACGCTGCTGCAGAGGGCTGAGCGGTCGAGCGCAGGGGCATTGGCCACAAATTCGGCCAGGACACCCTGCTGCCGGGATGTGGCAAGGGTCCCGGGAGGTGTTTGGGATAGCAGCGTGGCAAGTTTCGTGACCGAGGCTGTGAGATCCTCAATGGCTTCCCGGGCGGAGAGGGTCTGTCCCAGGAGGTCCGGCAGGTCGATCGCCAGCACCGGCTCGCACGTCACGCCCCTCCATGGATGTTGTTGGGGAGTTCCGATTTGTTCGATCCGTTCCGCCAGTGCGGTGACTATGGATCTCCGTGCCCCCAGTTCGGGCGATGTCCACCGTTCCGCCCCCTCGAATGCCCACCCTGCAGCGGCTGCGCCCCGATCCTTCATCAGAACGATCTGTCCGATCAGGTGGTAGGGCGAGTATCCACAACCGCCGACCGGTTCGTGCAGTTCGCGGGCATGTGAATTGAGAATCTCGCGTGCGGCCTGAAGTTGCTCAACCGTGGTCTCCAGATTCCCCCCCTTGGGCTTCCCGAGCTTCCAGGTTCCGCCAATCATCTCGACGACCGCCCGCTTGCTGGATTTGTTGCTGTGCAGCTCAAGGCACAGATCCCCGAGCCCCTCCTTTTCAAGGCGGCGCTTGACCACTTCGAGGGCGGCCAGCTTTTCTGAAACGAAAAGGACTTTCCTTCCATCCAGTATGGCCGAGGCGATGAGATTGGTGATGGATTGGCTCTTGCCGGTGCCGGGGGGGCCTTGAATGACAAGGCTCTGTCCCTTGCGAACCATTTCGATGGCCCTCGTCTGGGAGGAATCGGCATCGACCACATGATCCAGACGATCTGCCGGGATCAGGGTGTCCAGATCGGCATCCTCCGGGATTGCGGGGTTCTGGCTCTCAAACCCGCCCTGCACGAGGCTGGAGACAAGGGGATGGTCCAGGAGTTGTCCTTTCTGGGGCCAGTTCGCACTGTCCAGATCGCGATACATGAGGAATTTCGCGAAGGAAAAAAAGCCGAGCGTCATCGCGTTCGGGAGGATCTCCCATCCCGGCGCACTCTTGATCGTCTCCGACACCGCCTTGAAATACCCGGCGATATCAAAATCCTCATCCTCAGGGAATTCCGGCAGTTTGATTTGGAACTCGGCTGAGAGCTTTGCCCGGAGGGAAAGATTCTCCTGCAAATCCTCCTCGCGGGCGATGAGGCAGAATCTGTCCGAGGCGGACCTGCGCTGGAGATCCACGGGCACCAGCACGAGGGGTGCAAAACGGGGAGTTCCGGCCTCCTCCGGGTCGTGCCATTTCAAATGGCCGAGGGCGAGGTAAAGGACGTTGATGCCCTGTTCTTCGATCATGGTCCGGGCATCGCAAAAGAGGTCCAGCAAGCGCCTTTGCAACCGCTCCGTGGAGAGGGTGGTTTGGAGCTTGGAATCCACATGGCGCTTTGCCAGGACCCCTTTTCCCTCCTCACGGTCTCCGGGTTGCGGAAGGCACAACGGTTCATCCTCCGCCGCATTCGGTTCCGCCCCTGCATCCCCCGGGTTGAGGCTTGCGGGAAGGAAGGTGAGGGTTTTCTTTTCAGCCACCAGAAGGCGGTAAACTTCGGTGCTGAGTTCGTCCCGGACCTCCACCAGCCTGGCGGTTTTTGATCCGACCGGGATGGAAAGCAGCCGGTTCCGGGTGGAGAGGTCGAGCAACTCCCTCCTGATCCGATCAAGCGCCTGTTGCGTGACGAATGGCATAAATCGATTCTGGTTCCTCCGCCTGCACCGGCTGGTGACACAAAAGCCTGCGAGGGCTCCGTGTGCCCGATTTTGCGCAGTGCATGCTGGTATGAATATATTTACCCTGCAACAAGCTGGAGCGAAAGAAGAAAGAGCTGCCGGGCGGGTGATGAAATCCAGTGGAAGAGGTGTTTACGCCGGGAATCGACCGGTGTAACCTGACCGGAGAATGAAGCTAAATCAACAGCGATCGCACCGCAATCGGGTTTGCGGCTTTACGCTTATTGAGCTTCTGGTTGTCATTGCGATCATCGCCATTCTGGCGGCCATGTTACTTCCTGCCCTGAGCAAGGCGCAGGCCCGCGCCCAGCGTGCAAGGTGCATGTCCAATATGAAACAGCTGGGTCTCGGGCTGGCGATGCACACCTCCGACCGCCAGGAGATGTATCCCCCGGCGGTTTACTCCACAGGGGACATCCAATACCAGTTGACCTGGGACGACTACATCCACCGCCATATCGGCGGCACGGCTCCGGATGCGGATTTGATCATGGGCATGACCTCGCCCGAGCGGACACCCAAGCTGCTGCGATGCCCGGCGGACAAGATCGAGTTCCGGAAGTCTGACGCATGGCTGAATGCCTTCGCATCCCGCCGGTCCTACTCCATGAACTGGGCCGGTCCGGGGTTCATGTTGAACTCTGCCACCGCCCCGCTCCCCTCGCTGAATGTGCAGGGGATCGGCATCTTTTACAATTTGAGAAGCACGGCCCCGGCGACCTACGATTGGGAACCCCGGGGATATAAGTTTTCCCAGGTGGGGGATCCGGCTGGAACCATCCTTCTGGCGGAACTCGCCAACGGGCGGAACATGGCAGGGAACGACTGGCCTTCATTTTGTGCCGGGCCGGGGCCGGAACAGCCCGGGGGTGTCACTGAGGATTGCGTGCAGACCACCCGCACGGCGAACATCAGCATGACCGGCAACACTTACGGGGCCGTGACCTACGGGCTGCACTCGCAGCGCTTTAATTACCTGTTCCACGACGGGCACGTGGGGCTGCACAAAATCGGCGACACAACCGGAACGGGGACCTCCCTGAACCCGCGTGGCATGTGGACCATGTCGGCCGGGGATTGATGGGGGGGGCCTTCCAAGTGTCCGGCAGTCGGGCTTGTGCGGAATCCACTTCGTGGGAGGAGACCTGTGCACCACATTGACGGGGCAGGGGCAAACGGCAATACTCCTGCCGTTCGCAAGCCAACACTATGAAGAAAACCCTGCTCAAATGTCTGGTTCCGCTGCTCCTGATCGTGGCTCCCCTTGCCACGATCGGTGCAACCTACGAGGCCAACTGGAAATCTCTGGATGCCCGACCGATTCCGGGGTGGTTTGATGATGCGAAATTCGGGATCTTCATCCATTGGGGCCTTTATTCTGTCCCTGCCTGGGGGCCCAAAGGCAGCTATTCTGAATGGTATTGGGATGCGATGCAGAACACCAACGGGGCCACGTGGAAGTTCCATCTCAAAAACTACGGACCGAACTTCAAATATCAGGATTTTGCCCCCCAGTTCCGGGCGGAGTTGTTTGAGCCGGACCAGTGGGCCGATATCTTCTCCCGCTCAGGTGCCCGCTATGTCGTTTTGACATCGAAGCACCATGAGGGTTTCTGCCTCTGGCCGAATGCTGACAGCTGGAACTGGAACAGCGTGGATGTCGGGCCGCACCGGGATCTGTGCGGCGACCTTGCCAAATCGGTGCGCGCCAGGGGGCTCAAGATGGGCTTCTACTATTCGCTCTACGAATGGTTCCACCCGGTTTACCAGATGGATTTTCCCAGGTTTGTCCGGGAGCATTTTCATCCCCAGTTCAAGGACCTGGTCATGCGCTACAAGCCATCGCTGATTTTTGCCGATGGGGAGTGGGCGCACACGAGCGCCGAGTGGCGCAGTGAGGAGTTGCTGGCCTGGCTCTACAATGAATCTCCATGCCGGGATGAGGTGGTGATCGATGACCGGTGGGGCAAGGACACCCGCAGTGTGCATGGCGGCTATTACACCACTGAATACGGTGAGGTGGGCGGCGATGCAAAGCTCGGTGCCGCCCGGAAGTTTGAGGAGTGCAGGGGAATCGGGGCCAGCTTTGGCTACAACCGGAACGAGACCATTGACGAATACCAGTCGGCCTATGGGCTGGTCTGTCTGCTGGTGAACCTGGTTTCCAAGGGGGGAAATCTCCTGCTCGATATCGGCCCCACAGCGGACGGGCGCATTCCGGATGTGATGCAGGATCGCCTTGTCGAGATGGGCAAATGGCTCAAGGTGAACGGCGAGGCCATTTACGAAAGCCATCCCTGGAAGGTCTCTGCCGAGGGGCCGACCCAACCGGTGAAAGATCATGCTGCCGAGCGGGCGCAGGTTTTTCAGCCATCCGATGTCCGCTTCACCTCGCGGGATGGGGCCGTCTATGCCATCTGTCTGGCACTCCCCACAGGGGATCTGACCATCAAATCCCTCGGGAAGACGATTGCAGGTGCCCAGATCCGCTCGGTGGAATTGCTGGGATCCGGGGAGAAGATCGAATGGACGCAACAGGCCGATGGGTTGAGTGTGCGCCGTCCGGCGAGCAACCCCTGCCAGCATGCGGTCACGTTCAAGGTGCGGTTCTGATTTTTATGAAGATCAAAAAGTCGATGTTTGGCCTTTGCCTGGCCCTCCTGCCCGCGATGGGCTTGATGGTGCCGAATTGCGGTGTGGGTCAGGATTACCCGGTCAACCCGGTCCCGCCCAGTCAGGTGCATCTGAATGACCAGTTCTGGAAGCCGCGCATCGACACGAACAGCAGTGTCACCGTGCCCGTCTGCTTCAAGAAGTGCGAGGAGCAGCGCATCCCGAACTTCCGCCGCGCTGCCGGACTCGAGACGGGAGACTTCCACGGTGATCCCTTTGATGATTCCGACCTCTACAAGGTTGCTGAGGGGGCCGCCTACTGCCTGGCATCCGGATCGGATCCGGCCTTGAGGAAATACCTCGACGATCTGGTGGGCCTGTTCGGCAAGGTGCAACAGCCGGACGGCTACCTCTACACATCCCGCATCATTCATGGTGCCAAGGCGCCGGGTCGTGCGGGTCCGGTGCGCTGGCTGAATGAGATGGGGGGCGTTACCGGTGATGACAGCCACGAGCTTTACTGTGCGGGTCATCTGATCGAGGCCGCCGTGGCCCATTATCAGGCCACGACAAATCGAGCTTTTCTGGACATCGCAATCCGTCTCGCCGACCTGATCGACAAGACCTGGGGCCCTGGCGCGGATCAGTTGCGGATATCCCCCGGCCATCAGGAAATCGAGCTGGCACTGGTGAAACTCGGCCGCGCTACCGGCGAGAAGAAGTATATCAACCTTGCCAAATTTCTGTTGGATTGTCGTGGGCGTTACCGGCGTCCGGCCGATGTCCGGTCCGGGTTTCCGGATGACTACTATTCCAACGAGGTGCCGCTGACGAACCTGACGCAGGCCGTCGGCCATGCTGTGCGGACCGGTTACATGCTTTCCGGGATGACCGATATCGCGGCGATCCTGGGGGACGCCGGTTATGCGAAGGCGGTGGACGCCATCTGGGCGGATACCAGCGGCGCAAAACTATACATCCACGGTGGTGTGGGTGCGGTGGGCGGCCATGAGGGCTTTGGTGCTCCGTATGAGCTTCCCAACGATGGCTACAACGAAACCTGCGCCGCCATCGCAATGTGCCTCTGGAACCAGCGCATGTTCCAGCTCCATGGGGATGCCAAATACATCGACGTTCTGGAGCGCACCCTCTACAACGGATTTCTCGCGGGGGTCTCGCTTTCGGGCGACCATTTCTTCTATCCCAACCCGCTGGTTTCCGCCGGCGGCTATGCCCGGAGCGAGTGGTTCGGTTGTGCCTGCTGCCCGGTGAATGTAAGCCGGTTCCTGCCCTCCGTCCCCGGCATGCAATACGCCACCCACGATGACCAGCTCTACGTCAATCTGTTCGCCGCCGGCACTGCGGAGGCCTCGGTGGCTTCCACCCGGGTCGCGCTGAAGCAGGAGACCCGGTATCCCTGGGATGGGAAAGTGGACCTTCAAGTGGCGCCCGAAAAACCGGCACGCTTCACCGTATTGGTGCGCATTCCCGGCTGGGCCCGCAACCAACCCGTGCCCACCGGTCTTTACAGTTATGCGGATGCCTCAAAGGCCGCCGCCTCCATCTCCGTGAATGGGCGCAAGCAAACGCTGGAAGTCCAGAAAGGCTATGCCACCATCACTCGTGAATGGCGCAAGGGGGATGTTCTGAGCTTGAATCTTCCAATGTCCGTCCGGCGGGTCACGGCAGATCAGCGGGTGGCCGATGATGCCGGCCGCGTGGCGGTGGAGCGGGGGCCGATCCTGTATTGTTTTGAGGGAGTGGATCATCAGGGGAAGATTTTCCAGCTGAGCCTGCCGGATGAATCCCGGCTTGAGCCGCAATTCCGTCCCGCCGTTCTGGGCGGGGTCACGGTCCTCACGGGGAAGGGAAAAAGCGCAAAACGTCGGGGCGATGGATCGATCTCAGAGGAATCGGCTGCCCTCACTGCGGTCCCTTATTACGCATGGTGCAACCGTGGCGCAAACCAGATGCAGGTCTGGATGCCGAGAAGTTCGGACAAGGCGAAGCCCCTGCCGTTCCCAACCCTCGCCACAAAAGCTGCCACCCGCGCATCCCACCGCATGGGAAGGGACACACACGAGGCGTTGAATGACGGGATTGAACCCCGGAATTCAGGAGATCAGAACCTCCCCCGCATGACCTGGTGGGATCACAGGGGCACCACGGAATGGGTCGAATACAAATGGGAAAAGCCGGTCACCGCCAAATCGACCGAGGTTTACTGGTTCAATGACCACGCAGGCTGCCGCCTGCCCGCCTCCTGGCGTATTCTTTACCGCGATGGGGACGCCTGGCGGCCGGTCGAAAACAGCTCCGGTTACACCGTTCTGCCCGACCGCTACAACAAGACCACCTTCAAGCCGGTCACAACCTCCGCCCTGCGCGTGGAGGTCCAACTGCAACCCAACGCCTCCGCCGGTATCCTCGAATGGAAGCTGGATTGAGCATCAGGGTCAGGGGGGCTTAACCACGAAAATCACGAAAGACACGAAAAAGGCAGGGATGACCGCCAAGCGGTGACCATGCAGGTATTGACGCAACGGTTGGGGAGTTGAAACCACGGATGGGACCGGATGGGAATGGGATGGGTATCTGGCGTTCTCACCGGGCACCCAAGGGTGGGTCATATTCCTGTCAATAGTGAGGACTGACCCCTTTTCGATGAAGCCGGGCTTTCAGCCCTCTATTCATGCCGGTGCCCAATTCCTATGGCGGTGCCATAGGCTGGGATGGTGCCGGGCCGTTGGCCCTGCTGAACCGAGCACCAACGGTGCGGCCTGATACCAGCCCAGGCCACCGGCCTGGGTAAACCGGACAAAAAGCAAAACAAGCCCTGTAGGGGCGACCCAAACCGTTCAGCCGAAACGTATTCCAAATGACGCGATCCCTCCCCGGCACATCTTCACGGTCCCGCTCCGACGGTGGTAGAACCTTCTGCGGCCAACCGCCCCATGTCCCCCAACTGTCAATAGTGAGGACTGACACCTTTTCGATGAAGCCGGGCTTTCAGCCCTCTATTCCTGCCGGTGACCAATTCCTATGGCGGTGCCATAGGCTGGGATGGGGTCGGGCCGTTGGCCCTGCTGAATGCAACTTCCGAAATCTGCGTAAATCTGCGGCATCTGCGGATAAACCTCGGGCTATGAGGCCCCCCTTTGCCGATACGAGGTTCGCCATTTTGATCCGACGCACCATCCCCTCCCCTCAATGGAATTTCGTGTGTTTCGTGTTTTTCGTGGTGGGAGCAGGGGTCGTGGGAAGGCGTTGGACGTTCCTCAACTGTCAAAAGTGGTGACTGACCCCTTTTCGTGTTCCTCAACTGTCAAAAGTGAGGACTGACCCCTTTTCGCGCACCAACGGTGCAACCCTATGCCAGCCCAGGCCAACGGCCTGGGTAAACCGGACAAAAAGCAAAAAAGCCCTGTAGGGGCGATCTAAATCATTCAACTGTAACGTATTACAAATTACACAATCCCCAGCCAACATCTCAGCGCAACTCGAACCCAACCCCGGTCGCCGCCGTCCCAGCCGACTGACCTGCCTCTGGGCTGAAACCTTTTCCGAAAAAAACTTCACGAAAGTTTGTAAGGATCCCGCTCGAGTGTGGTTTATACAGATGTATGCAGGCGGTGCCTGTTGTGCAGCCAGGACGAAAAGGTTGGCGCAAAGGGTTTTAGTTGCCGCAGAACATACCGATATAAAGCATAAATATGAAAAATTGTAGGTTGACAAACCGGGGGGGCGTAATCCTCCTGAGGGTGTTTGCGTTTTTGGCCGTTTTCACGACCCTGACGACATTCGCGCAGGGGCCGGTGGTGTCCAATGTGCGGGCGTCCCAGCGGGCAGGGACGCGGCTTGTGGACATTTACTACGATGTGGCATCCATCAGCAACCGCTTGACGGTGGCGGTCAGCGTTTCCACCAATGGGGGGGCTGATTACGCTTTGGGGGCAACGAACTTTGTGGGGGCGGTCGGAACTGGAGTTCCGCCCGGGACCAACCGGCTGGTGACATGGAATGCCGGAGCTGAGTGGACTGCCGGGCTTTCTACAAATGTGAGGTTTCGTATCGTTGCGGATGATTTGGAAATGTTGCCCATGGTCCTGATTCCTGGAGGTGCGTTCACGATGGGAGACACCTTGGATGGGCCGAGTGATGCCAAGTCGGTGACGAATGTCCTAATCTCACCCTTCTACATGGATGTGAATTTGGTGACGTGGTCGCAGTGGCAGGGGGTTTACGGGCATGCGACGAACCATGGATACACCTTTGTAAACCAGGGTGCTGGGAAGGGACCAACGCATCCTGTGCAGAGTGTTAAT
>CAIWMU010000241.1 GCA_903913865.1 uncultured Verrucomicrobia subdivision 3 bacterium | reverse complement strand
CCTGCTCCGCCTGGTCTCCGCCCTCCTGGCCGAGCGCAGCGAAGAATGGGAATCCGGAAAAATCTACCTCAACATGAACACCACCACCCAGCCCTCAGTTTAAGATGCTATTGCATTTTACAGAAAAAAACTTGCGAGGCCACTTCGAATGCCCAGCAGTGGATAACAACCGGTCTCGTTGCACATTACTCATTCAACGGGGATACGAAGGATCAGAGCGGAAATCGTAACGATGTTACAACCACGACGGCAGTTTATTCACAAGATCGCTTTGGGGATCCTGGCAGAGCCTTGTGGTTCAACGGGACAAATTTCCATTTGGCTTTCACGGTTCTAGGTTTGCCGTTAGGAAACTCACCCCGCACCTTCTCGCTTTGGTATAAGACAGCAGGCGGGTTCGTTGGTCCTAATGGGGCTTGGCTTTTCGGCTACGGATCCAGAGCTTCGCAATTTAACTTTGGTGAGTGGGCTATGACGATGACAGAAGGCTCGCCAGGGTGGGGTGGATTGACGATGGGGGAATCCATTGTCAACGGTCAGTCCGTCGCCAAGTGGAAGACGGGAGTCGCTTTGTTCGTCAATAACACATGGCAACACCTTGTTGTTACCTATGACGGTGCAGAGAAACTGCTTTTCTACTTAAACGGTGTCCTTCTTCCTTGGGGAAACGGCGCTTTTTTCCCGCCCCTTAACACATTAGAGACTTACTTAACGATTGGCTCCAGTTACTGGCAGGATTCGTGGTATTCTGGCAGCATGGATGACTTCCGCATTTACAACAGATATATGCCGCCTACTGAAGTTTCCGCACTTTACGCTTATGAATCCACACCGGCTGTTGATATCAACAAAGCCGTGTATTTGAGCACCAGCAAACTCATGGTCGGTAAAGTTTATCAGGTTCAAGCTTCCTCCGACCTCATCAATTGGACAAACCAAGGATCACCATTTTCAGCAACGACCAATGCTTGGCGAAGCTCAACTTACTGGGATGTTAAGGACTGGAGTCAGCTCTACTTTAGATTCCAAAAGCAATAGTAAAAGGGGGCATAAAAGGGGTCAGACCATAGCATTGGGCATTCTATGGTTGACTCAAGCTGGTGAATGGTGGCAGGTTTGGACCGTACCGCGCAAACTGCGAGTGCAATATCCTGGAGCGATTTACCATGTGGTCAGCCGGGGAGATCGGCGGGAAGCCATCTTCGTAAACGATGTCGATCGGCACGATTTTCTCAGGACGCCGGTGTCAGCCACCGTCTCTGCCACGTCTTTAAACACTCCGCCGACTACCTGGCCATGAGCCTGGAGGTGCCTTTCCCCAACGAGCACAACTGACCGCCACCAATCCACACACAGGCCTTTATGGAGAATATTTTACTAAAATATTTTGTTGACGGTCACCCCGGCCTGTGTGATTGTATGAGCATCATAGCTGCCGCGCCTCTGTTTGCATGCGTAATTCGGCGGCTCTTTTTTTGTACTAATTTCCCCCTTCGCACCTCAGAGGCTCCCAAATGATCTATTCCAAACCCGCACTTTCCTTCGACGCTCAGGCCGACCTTCTCCTCAGCCGCGGCCTTATAGGCATCACCAAACCGGACCTCGTCACCCGCTTGAAAGTCGTCAATTATTACCGCCTCAGCGGCTATCTCCACCCCTTCCGGCAGCGCGATGCCGCCGGCAATGTCCTCGACAACTTCGTTCCAGGTACCACCTTCACGCAGGTTTGGCGCCGCTACAACTTCGACCGCCGCCTCCGCATTATCCTCCTGGACGCCATCGAGCGTATCGAGGTCGCCGTCCGCACCCGACTCGTTTACCACTTCGTCGCTGCCTACGGCCCCTTCGGCCACCTCGACCCCAAAAACCTGCCCCACTTCAAGCGCCGAGGCTTCCTGCAGAAATGCCTACGCCACCTCAAATCCGTCTTGACCCTCAACGGTCTCACCAAAGACGAGCACGCCCACTGGCTCACCAAGATGAAGCAGGAAACCAATCGCGCCAAGGGCGAAGCCTTCGTCCAACACTTCTTCCAAACCTATGGCGACACTCATGACATGCTGCCGTTGTGGATGGCCTGCGAGCTCATGACCTGCGACAGCCTCCTTCGCTTCGCCGGCGCCGTCGAGAACGACATCCTCAAGAAAGCCGCCGCGGAATTCGCATTCCCCGACCAGCAACTCCTATCCTGGAGTAAGGCCATTTTTGCCCTCAGAAACTCCTGCGCTCACCATTCCCGCGTCTGGAACCGCGTTTTCGGAGCCAAGCCCTCCATCCCGGGCAGGAACAAGAACCCCGACTGGCACGTTACACCCGGCTTCGCGCTCGATCGCGCTGGACTCATGCTTACTGTCTGCCATTTCTGGCTCGGGAAGGTCTCCTCCACCACCCTGTGGAAACAGAGGCTGTTTGCCCTCTTTGACGAATACAACGACATCCCGCTCGCCGACATGGGCATCCCCCCCACATGGCGCACGCACCCCCTTTGGATCTAAAACCGCGTTTAACCCTATGGACCACCAACGAGCAATTAACCGCCTCCGCAGCCGTAAACTCCTCTCGGCAGCGTTGGACTACGCCATCTTCGACCGCCGCTCCGCCGACTACTTTTACGGCCCGCGTGGATGCGAATCGATCGGCTGCTCGGGGAACACGGCATCAGGCGGGACAATGAGGCGGGGCGGGCGGAGTTGGAGCGGCGGATGGAAGCGCGGAGTTCAAGCGGCAGATGTTGGAGAAGCTGGAGCCGGAGATGGGGGAGGACCGCTCGGGGGAATTGCGGTTGGAGGTGGCGGAGGCCAAGGCGGAGCGGATCATCCGGTAAGAGCTAAAGCGACTCGGATGGAAGGAGCGGAACCTGATCGTGAGGCTCAAGAGCGACGCTGGGAAACTGGCGATCGCGGGAAGGCTGAGGCGGGAGACGACCTTGACGATTG
>CAIWMU010000240.1 GCA_903913865.1 uncultured Verrucomicrobia subdivision 3 bacterium | reverse complement strand
CTATCCGTTCACTTCCAGTTGCTCTCCACAAGCCATCACTGACCTGCAGTTACTTTCAGTTATTAGCGGGAAGCACCGCTAAAGAGGGACTTCCACCCTCCTGTTCAAGTGCGCTCCCAGACGCACCCAGCCTGCGCCGCTCCGGCGCATAAAAGGCCCGCACCCACGATGCCATGCAATGTTTTTCGCATACTTGTTATCTCACAGTTTAGGATTTACTGATTCGGTTTTTTTACGTTCTGACCGTTCCCTAGTTATCAGCTCATACATCTGAATTGTTCGACCGCAACCTTGGCACCCGGCATCTTCCCCCTCGCCAGCAGCCTTCCAGAAAGCCACTCGGTGTCAAATGCAACTCTTGGCACAGTGCTGTACACAGGAGGAGCCTTGTCGACAGGAGATCGCCACAGATTTTCATCGATTCAGATAAATGGTTACGAAAATCAATCTAAGGTCCAAGCCTCCAACCCGTCAATAATTAAAATAATAATTTTGTGCTTATTTTAGTTTCGTAGGCAGGGGGGACTTTTCAGGTCCAGAGGGTTGGTCCAGTCCTTGTTGAACCCTCGCGCCAAAGCCACCTCCCAATCTGTCGTCCGACCCGCGCTTGACAGCCTCCCAACCCGCGGCAATGCTGGCTCCCGATCCATGGCTCAAACGACAACCTCCATTCTGAGGCCGGTGTTGATTCTCTGCGCTGCAGCCCTTGGCTGCGGGGCGGAGAGCACCCCCATTTTCAGCGACCAGACCACGGCGCTCGGCCTCAACATCGGAACCGATGCCGCCTGCTGGGTGGACCTCGACAACGATGGATGGACGGATCTCGTCGCATCCGGCGCTGTCTGGCACAACAACTCAGGGCAGAGTTTTTCCAAAATCGGGGAGATGGGCACTGTTGTGGCTGCCGATTACGATAACGATGGGTTTGTGGACCTCTTCTCCTGGACACAACTCAAACTGTTCCATAATGAAGGGGGACACGGCTTCCGGGAGGTGCCACTCCCCGCATTGCCCACCCTCAGCCGGGGGGCCTGCTGGGGGGATTGGAACAACGATGGGTTCGTGGATCTCTACATCGGCGGCTATGAGGATTGGAATAAGGACCTCACCTACCCGGGCTTCGTCCTGCTGAACCAGGGGGGCAGGTCATTTGTCGCAACTTACGTGGATGCCACCCACCGCAGCCGGGGGGTGGCGGCTTGCGATTTCATGCGCACCGGCCACGCATCCGTCTATGTCTCCAACTACCGTCTCCAGCCCAACCGGCTGATGATCGGGGATGGCACCGGTTCCCTCCGGGATCGTGCCACAGATTTTAATGCGGAAGCCACATCTCCCGGATTTGAGGGCGGGCACTCCATCGGTGCCTGCTGGGGCGATTTTGACAATGACGGCTGGATGGATCTCCTTGCCGGAAACTTCGCCCACCGGGACAAACGGGGCGACCAGCCCAAAAGCCGGTTCCTGAGAAACATGGGTCCGGCCGGTGGCTGCCACTTTGAGGACATGGGCACCTGCGGCATCTACTACCAGGAATCCTACGCAACCCCCGCTGCCGGTGATTACGACAACGACGGCAGGCTCGATTTTGTCCTGACGACCGTTTACGGCACCGCCTCCTTCGGGGTGAGCAATTACCCGGTTCTCTTTCACAACGAGGGGGGATTCCTCTTCAGTGATACCACTTCGGCGGCAGGCCTCGCAAAGCTGCCCCCGACCTATCAGGCAGCCTGGGCTGACTATAACCATGACGGCAGGCTGGATCTCGCCTGCGGCGGCCGGATTTTTGCCAATCAAGGACCCGCCGCCCACTGGCTCGAGGTCCGCCTCAAGGGAGACGGCACGCAGGTGAACCGTTCCGCCATCGGCGCCCAGGTGCGTGTGAAGGTCAACGGCCAGACGCTCACCCGGCAGGTGGAGGCAGGCACGGGCGAGGGGAACCAGAACGACCTGACGCTCCACTTCGGACTGGGTGGATGCAATGGCCCCCTGACTCTGGAAGTCCTCTGGCCCGGCGGCCGGATCCAATCTTTCCCGAAAATAGGCGCCGACAGGATCATCGAAATCCGGTCCAACTCGAAGAAGGCTGTTACTTTACACCCTCAATCCCACTGAATCATGCAAACCAAACGTTCCTCCCATCACCCCGGCGTTGCGCAGGTTGGCGTCGTCGTTTCCGCCCTGTGCACCCTCCTCGCGGCCAGTCCTGCCCCGGATGCTCGCGCCGATGAGCCGTTGCCACCAAGGGCCCTGCGGAATTTGGACAAGGATTATTTCCCTTTCACCCCGGTCAGCGATGTGGCCTCATGGAACCAGCGCCGCGCCGAGATTCAGCGCCGCATCCTGGTCTCCTCGGGCCTGTATCCGATGCCGGAAAAGACCCCGCTCAACCCGGTGATCCACGGCCGCATTGAGAAGGAGGATTACACCGTCGAGAAGGTTTACTTCGAATCCCTGCCCGGCCATTTTGTGACCGGCAACCTTTACCTCCCCCGCAAGGTCTCCGGCAAAATTCCCGTGGTGCTCTGCCCCCACGGGCATTGGCCGAATGGGCGGCTCATGATGGAGTCCGACAAGGAGGTCGCGCGGCAGATCAGCATCGGTGCGGAGAAATTTGAGAATGGCGCCCGCTCCCCGCTCCAGGCCCGCTGCGTGCAATTGGCCCGCATGGGTTGCGCCGTCTTCTTCTACGACATGCTCGGCTATGCCGACAGCATCCAGTTCCCCGAGCACCGCCACGGCCCCGCCGCCAGCGGGTTTGTGAGCACCGAGGCGGAGCAGAACCTCGTCACCTATTTCGGCCTCCAGACCTGGAACAGCCTCCGTGCACTCGATTTCGTTGCCGGCCTTCCCTATGTGGACCAGGCCCGCATCGGCTGCACCGGCGCCAGCGGCGGCGGCACCCAGACAATGGTGCTCAGCGCCCTGGATGACCGCATCGCCGCCGCCTTCCCCTGCGTGATGGTGAGCACCGCCATGCAGGGCGGCTGCACCTGCGAAAACGGCCACTACCTTCGCATCAACCAGGGCAACGTGGATATCGCCGCCGCCACCGCCCCCCGGCCCCTCGGCATGACCGCCGCCGATGACTGGACCAAGGAGCTGGAATCCAAGGGCTTCCCGGACTTGAAGAACCTCTACACGATGCTCGGCGTGCCGGATCGCGTGGAGGCCCACTTCAACATCCAGTTCGGCCATAATTACAATGCCGTTTCCCGGGGCCAGATGTATGCCTTCTTCAAACGCTATTTCAAACTCGGCCTGGCCGACACCTCGGAACGGGATTTCCAGATCCTCTCCCCCCGCGAACTCTCGGTCTGGGATGACCAGCACCCCAAGCCCTCCGGCAACAACGTCGGCGAGCCCCACGAAATCGCCATTCTCGACTGGTTCAAGAAGCAGTCGAACTCCCGTGTGATGCCCCTCCTCCACCCGACCACAAAGGCGGATCTTGCACAGACCCGCGAATTCCTCGGTTCCGCCCTGGAAGTCATGATCGGCCGGGACCCCGCCGCCAAAGGCGCCGCCCAATTCGCCACCCGCACACAAGTGGAACAGAATGGCTGCCAGGTCCTGCGCGGGGTCGTCCCCCGTGGCGCGGCTGAAATCCCCGTCACCATCCTGCGCCCGCGCAAATCCACCGGGGATGTGATCCTCTGGCTCAGCTTGACCGGCGCGGAATCACTTCTCAACCCGGATGGCACCCCAAGCCAGGCTGCAAAGCGTTTGACGGCACAGGGTTACACCATTGCCTGCCCCGACCTCTACATGCCCGGCGCAAGCCGCAATCCGAATGTTTACGCCTCCGCCAAACGCAAGGTGAACGACTCCTACGAGGGATTCTCCGGCTATCACTATGGTTACAACCCCACCCTCTTCGCTGAACGGGTGCGGGATGCCCTCGCCCTCACGGCAGCCCTGCGCCACGACCGGAAACACCCCGCCCATCACATCTTTTTGGCGGGCGTTGAGGGGGCCGGCCCGATCGCGGCAGCCTGCACCGCTCTCTCCGGCAAGGCTGTGGATCAACTCATCTGCGATACCACCGGCTTCCGGTTCGGCAATCTCTCAAGTGTCTGGGATCTCAACTTCCTCCCGGGTGCCCAAAAATATGGCGATCTCCCCGGTCTGATTGCCCTCTGCGCCCCGATCAAGACCACCCTCGTCGGGGAAACCATCGTCTCTGCCGAGGGAGCCATCTCCACCTACCGCCTGGCCGGGGGAAAAGTCACCTTCAAGAGTTCCAGCCCCGCCCACACTCTGGAGCCGGTCCTCGAAACCCTGACCAGCCACTGAGACACCGGTAACCAGCAAGGGAAGGTTTTGGGGGCGGATGACGCGGGTCAAAAACCCGGAGCACGGCGCGTGGCTGGGACCCCTCACGGGGTCCGGACGGCGTGTTTGACCGATCCCGGGGTGTCGCTCACGCTCAACCCCGGGCTAAGTGCTCGCACGCCCTCCGGGGTGCCGAGAATGGCGTGATGTGAGCCTCCTTCCGCTTTGTGTGCGATTACCGCTTTCAGCATCCCCAAGCCGGAGGCTTGCCAGAATGTAGCCGGTGGTTGAGGAGCAACGTGACGACACCACCGGAACCCGATCCAATCGAAAACGCACCCCGGCAGGGGTGCCAGTTCAAGGGCATGAACGACACAACACGTTTTCCTGGAACCTCTTACGCATCCACACCGGCCTGCGGAGAGGAACCCTGTGGATCGTGAAATTGCAGTTGGTGCAGGCGCCAGTAGGCCCCCTGGCGGGCCAGCAACTCTGCGTGGGTTCCCTGCTCCGCAATCCGGCCCGCATCCAGCACCACGATGAGATCCGCCTTTTGGATCGTTGAGAGCCGGTGGGCGATGCAGATCGTGGTGCGGCCTTCCATCAGCTTCTCAAGGGCGGCTTGAACCATCCGTTCCGATTCGGAATCAAGGGCGCTCGTCGCCTCATCCAGCACCAGGATGGGGGCATTTTTGAGAATGGCCCGGGCAATGGCAATCCGCTGACGTTGACCCACCGACAGGGCAACCCCTTTCTCCCCCACCATGGTCTCGTATCCCTCGGTCTTCTGCTCAATGAAATCCTGGGCGTAGGCATGCTTCGCCGCCGCCTTGATCTCCTCCAGCGTGGCCCCGGGCCGTCCCAGTTCGATGTTGGCCCGGATCGTCTCGTTGAACAGCACCGTCTCCTGCGCAACGAGGGCGATTTGATTCCGCAGATCCCCCAGTTCCACATTCCGCAGATCAATCCCGCCGATCCGCACCGCGCCGCCGGTCGGATCATAAAACCTGAGCAGCAGGGATGCCAGGGTCGTCTTGCCGGAACCGCTGCTTCCCACAAGCGCCACTAGCTGGCCGGGACGCACATCCAGGTGGATGCCGCGCAGGACAGGCTTCTCCCCGTAATTGAACTCGATCCCATCGAACTGGATCGCCGCGTTGGCGGCATGCAACCGGACCGGCGTCGCCGGATTCTGCACTGTGGAAGGGGTGTCCAGCAGTTCAAAGGCCCGCTCGCTCGCCGCCCGCGCCTGCTCCAACTGGTTCTGCAAACGGCTCAGGCTCTTGATCGGCTGATACATCATGAACACTCCGGAAACAAACTGGATCAAATCCCCGGGACTCGGCTTCACCGCACTGTAAAAAACAACGTATAGAAACACCAGCGCCACCCCGATGCAGGCCAGAAACTCAATCAACGGCCCCGGCGTCTCCTGCGCCCTCAAAATGCGCATGTATTGGCTGACATACTTCGAAATCACGCTCGAATAGCGGGCCACCACCGTCGCCTCCAGATTGTAAGCCTTCACGATCCGGATCCCCGTGAACGACTCATGCATCACATCCGCCAGATCGGCCTGATGCCCCTGCATCGCCTTCGCCGAACGGCGAACCTTCCGCCCATAGAATACCACCGGCACAACGCAGACCGGAAAAACCAGCAGTGAAATGGAGGTGAGCGTGGGTTGCCGGATCAGAAGCACGCTCAGGACCGAGATGATCGTGATCGGATCCTTCAGAATCGAAGCAAACGAGGAGGATATCGTGTTGTGCAGCAGAGTTGTGTCGGTCAGAATCCGGGAGATCAGGTTACCCGTGCGGGAGGTGCTGAAGAAGTCGAGAGAGAGATTTTGAAGATGTTCAAACAGGCGGAGGCGCAGATCGGCAACCGCCCTCGCTGCGGCCCAGTTCATGAAATAGACATTCAGATATTGGCAGGCCCCACGCAGCATCATCACCCCCGGCAGGAGGAGTATCAGAACAATCAGCAACGCCCGGGACTGGGGCATGTGGATCGCTGGCAGGAGATGTTCGAGGGAGGCGCGCAGTGGACCGGGGAGCCGCGCAAGCAACTGCCTGGTCAGATCCAAGTCCGCCGAGGCGAATACGGCATCCGGCACAATCTGCACCACCAGCACGAGCAAACCGTTACAGCAGGCAAACAAAATACTGAACAACAACCCTAAACCGAGCCTTGCCCGGTAGGGCCGCGCAAACACCCATAACCTGCGGAAAAAAGCAATCATTCGCTAGGCCATGATGTTGCTTGCCACAGGCCCAAAAGCGAGGTTTTTGTTACCCCCGGCCGATGCACCGGCGTTGCCCTAACAGGCTTACAACCTGACCAGCACACCGGCACGCACAAGGCGCCTAACCATCTATGAACACCTCCAACCCTCCCTCCAAGCTGCGCGGCCAATGAATTTCTCCTTCGCTTTTCCGGGCAATAGATGCAATGTTGACTCTGCCTGATATAGACTTTATTCCATGAAATTGCGCTTTTTATACCGGGCCTTCAAGGCCCGCTACCGTGATCAGATCGCGGAGTTTTCCTGCATCCGGCACACAATCCGGCCAACGGATACCCTCTGCGACATCGGTGCTAACAAGGGGAGCTATGTCTATTGGCTCTCCCGTTGGGCGCCAAAAGGCCATGTTGTCGCGTTTGAGCCCCAGACCCGACTCGCTTCATACCTTAAACAGGCGTGTGATAAACTGGGCCTTCAGAACGTAACCGTTGAAGCAAAGGCTGTTTCAGCCTGCGCAGGAACTCTGACACTTCATGTCCCCGGAACCGGAAATTCTCCCGGGGCCTCCCTGAACCGCACCATCTCCTCGCGCGAGACATGCCACAGCTACCCCGTGCCAGTTGTGTCTCTGGATGAATATTTCACTCCCTCGGTTCAAATCGGGCTCTTGAAGATTGATGTTGAGGGGGCTGAGTTATCCGTTTTCAAGGGAGCAGAGAGGATTTTGAAACAACAATCACCCCTCCTGATCTTCGAGTGTGAGAACCGCCATTTGGACTCCGGCTCGGTAACCGATGTATTCCATTACCTGCAGTCCCTCGGCTACGACGGGCAGTTTGTCCATCGGACAAAACTCCTGCCACTCTCTGGATTCGACGCCGCAGTCCACCAAAAGCAATCAGGCCCACGGTTTTGGGATTCCAAGGATTACTGCAACAACTTCGTCTTCAAAAAGACCGCCGAATCGAGGTTCGAGGAAGTCACCGCATCCCCGCGCCTTTAAAACTCCCCCCCATAGACCAGAGCAATGAAATCCATCCTGGCGCCTCCTGAGGCAAAGATAGGCCTTTTCGACCTCGCCCGCCTGCTCATTTCAACGGCTCCAAAGGTCTATTACGAGCCCGAAGAGAAGCGGCTGAAGGACAAGATAAAATATTGCCTCCGGGGGTTTGCCACACCTGGCCCGACCCGGGAATGGTTTCGACTTTTGAGCCAGCTGAACATGGCGATCATCCCTGAATCGTGTCCCCGAATCCTGAGCAAGCTGCAGCGCCCCTATCTCCACCGCAACATTTTGCTCAGTGAACGCCTGCAGGTTCTCAAGGAGCATTATGAATTCGTTACCAGGAATTTTACACAACCGGCCATGGCCGGGATTTATTCGAACCCGGGAGCGCTCCCGGCGGATCTGCCACTGGAGGGGGGCGGGACATTCTCGCTGCGGTTGATCTATGCAAACTGCTTCGAGAAGGAGGGTGAGTTGACGATTGTGCTGGTCGATGAAGGCACAACGAAAATCCTCTACGCCCTTTCGTTTAGTGTGATCTCCTCCGCAAAGGAACCGAAACACATGTTTGCCGGGGGCTTGCAGGGAACAAAGCAGGACAACATCCGCGAGTTGACTATCGAGATCACCCCAAAGATGCACGGTCTTAGGCCCAAAGCCCTTCTTTTATTCGTGGCCCAACACCTCGCATCGCTGTGGGGCATGGGATCACTCCGCGCTGTCAGCAATGAGCAAAGTATTTGCCGTGATTTCCGCCTGGGAAAAAAGAAGATCTCGGCGGACTATGATGAGTTTTGGATCGAATCCGGCGGCCAATCCGGTCCCGACGGCTTGTTCAACCTGCCAATCCGATTCGAACCCCGCCCCATGACCGATTTCAAGGCCAACAAGCGGCCCGTTTACAGAAAACGCTATGAGATGCTGGAGCAAATCGCCCAGCGCATCACGGCGCATTCGGCTGAGCTCGGATCGTCTCGCCCTTCTGAGCAGCTTCAGCCTGCATCAGCCTCAACCGACTGCAAGACTCCCGATGAACTCGAATCGCATGAAAGTTAGTGGATTCACCTTCATCAGAAACGGCACCACCCTCGGCTATCCGTTTCTGGCCTCGATCCGTTCCCTGCTGCCATTGTGCGACGAGGTGATCGTCAATGTGCCGCGCTCCACGGACGACACCCTGGCCCAGGTGCGAAGCATAGGGGACCCGAAAATCAGGATCATCGAGACGGAGTGGGACGAAGCCATGCGCACCGGCGGCCACATCCTTTCCCACCACACAAACCTCGCTTTGGACCAGTGCTCCGGTGACTGGTGCGTTTACATCCAGGGGGACGAGGTTCTTCACGAGGACTCCGTCCCGGCGATGCGGGAGGCCATGGAACGGGATCCGGGCAACCCGGCGGTTCAAGGGTTGCTCGTGGATTACACCCATTTTTACGGCAGTTACCGGACACAGACCTGCGGGTTTGGCTGGTATTACCAGGAGGTGCGTGTGGTCCGCCGCGACCCGCGCATCCGCTCCCGGGGGGATGCCCAGGGATTCCGGACCGTTGACAACGAGAAGCTGCATGTCAAAAAATCGGGCGGGCACTACCTGCACTATGGCCACGCCCGCCATCCGGAGATCGCCCGCAAGCGCCTTCAGGACTTCAACAAACTCTGGCACTCCGATGAGGAGGCCAGAAAGCGGGCCGAACGCCCCACAGGCTTTTACGAGGAGGACCAGAAGGTGAAACCGTTCACCGGCACCCATCCGGCAGTGATGCGGGAGATTGTGGCTGCGGCGAATTGGACCTACACATCGCAAAACCCTCTGCTCCGCTTTCGAAAAAAGGTCTTCTGGAACGACCTGGCCTACCTCATCAAACGGTGCACCGGCATTTCAATCGGCGTTCACAGGAACTACCGGCTCATCCGCTGATTGGCAGCGGTGGAGTGGATGCCCCCGACCTGCTGTCTTTAGGGATGCTGGTCCAGGCCTGGGCCTATTCCTGTTTCTGAGATTCGTTTTGTTGCAGCTCGCGCACCTTGGCATAGCGGAGGAAGGTCTCGAAGGCGACCATGTAGGCAACCAGATAACCCTGCCAGCCATCCAAAAAACCGAGCCGCACGAAATAACTCCGGATGAACCTCCACGCGGGACGCGCCCCCAGTTCAAAGATTCCCACCCGGCGCATCCGCAGCCCCTTCTGCTGGACAAAGGTGTTGCCGTAGGTCACCGCTTTCCGGACATGGTGCTCAATACTCTCCATGCTGTAGTGGTGCAGATCGCTCCGCAACCTCCCCACCGTCCCCTTCACCACGATGGCCGCGTGGGGATCCACCCCACCCCAATGCCCCTCACCCCGTTTCCACAGAAGCACCTTGCGGTCCGGATACCAGTCCCCGTGCCGGATCCATCGCCCACAATAAAACGTGCACCGGGGGAAGCTGTAAGCCACATGATGTGTCCCCCCTCCGGATGGGCTCAGCACCGCGATGATCTCATCCCGCAGTTCGGGGGACACCTCCTCGTCCGCATCCAGCCCGAGCACCCATGGCTGGGTGGCTTTTTCCGTCATGGAATTCTTCTGACCCTTGAACCCCTTCCACGGCTCACGATAGACCTTCGCCCCATACGATTCAGCAATCCGGTCGGTGCCGTCGCTGACATCCTCGTTCAGCACAACGACGATTTCGCTCGTCCAACCGGCAACGCTGTCGAGCGCCCGGCGGATCCGTCCCGCCTCATTGCTGGCAATGAGGCAGACCGTCAGGGGCAATGGTTGAATGGTCATGGTCTATCCTTCTTTAAAGCGATTGCGCGCAAATCCCGGGATCGAAAAGTGATCAAGGCGGATCCCCTGCCTCCCGGCAGCCTGAACCCGCGCACTTGCAACATCCAACAACACAACCCCGCGCCCGCCCCGGCGCCTTATTTCCCGAAAAATTCCCGGATGGAAGCGGCCACGCGCTCGACACGGGCATCACCCAATTCAGGGTAAACGGGCAGGCTCAGGCATTGGCAGGCGGCTTTTTCGGCCACCGGGAAGTCGCCCGGTTTGTAGCCGAGATTTGCATAACACTTCTGCAGGTGCAACGGAACCGGGTAGTGCAGTGCACAGCCGATCCTGTTCGCATCCAGATGCTTCTTGAGATTGTCCCGGTCCGCATGGCGCACGACATACAGGTGGCAGGCGCTTTCCGCATAGGCGGCTTCCCGGGGAAGTTGCAGCGGTGTGTCGGCCAGGAGTTCATGATAGCGGGCCGCCAGCCGCCGGCGTTCCCGGGTCCACGCATCCAGATGCTTCAGCTTGACCCCCAGCACCGCTCCCTGGATGCCCTCCATGCGGTAGTTGAAACCCACCTCATCGTGGTAATACCGCACGGTGGAACCATGTTCCCGGAGCGCCCGCGCCCGCGCCGCCAGGGCGGCGTCATTGGTCACAAGGCCGCCACCCTCCCCGTAGGCCCCAAGGTTTTTGCCGGGATAAAAACTGAAACAGGAAACAGCCCCGAAAGTGCCGATCATCCGCCCCTTGTAGCGAGCGCCATGCGCCTGTGCGGCATCCTCCACCAGCGGGAGGTTGTGCTTCTTGCAGACGTCGAGAATCGGGTCCACAGCAAAAGGATGCCCATAAAGGTGCACGGGCATGACCGCCTTCGTCTTCGGGGTGATGGCTTTCGCGATCAAGGCCGGATCCATATTGAAGGTGGGATCCTCGATATCCACAAACACCGGGCGCGCCCCTGTATAGGAGATGGCCCAACTGGTGGCCACAAAGGTGGTCGGGGTGGTGATCACCTCATCCCCGGGCCCCACATTCAGCAGCAGCATCGCCACGTGCAGGGCTGATGTCCCGCTGTTGAACGCCACGCAATGTTCTGCGCCGCAATAGGTTGCAAAGTCTTTCTCAAACTGCACGACGTCCGGCCCGAGACAAAAAGAGCAGTTGTCCAACGCGCGGGATATGGCGGCATCTATCTCTTTCCGGATCGGCCGCATCTGGGCTGGCAGATCAAGGTATGGGACAGGTTCGTTCATGGTTTTTCGTTTGTTCCGGACGGATTCAAAATCGCTTCAACTGGCGGCGGATTGCAGCCGGGCCAGAACTTCGGGATCCCGGACATCCACCCAGCGACCGGGAATTTCAAATCCAGCCAAAGTGTGCCCGGTTGTGATCAGGGCGGTGACGGCATCCGTGAGCTCATATTCCCCACGGGGGGATTTCTGGAGCTTTGCTGTGAACTCAAAAAGGGAGGGCTTGAAAATGTAGATCCCGGCATTATACCAGGCGGGATCGCCCGGCTTGATCCACCCATCCTGGCGCAACTGCTCGACCTGCTCGTGGGTCGGCTTTTCCACCAGGCGCTTCAGGCAGAATTGATCGTCAAAAAAGTTGATCCCGCCCTTGGTCACATCCTCACCACGGGTCACCGTGATCACTCCGGAGAAATAGCCTTCATTGAACCGGTGAACCATTTTGGCATAGGTGTCCGGTGCCACCAGAATGTCCCCATAGGTCAAAAGGAAGGAGGAATGGGCGATGAATTCCCGGGCCACTTCCGGTGCCTTGCCGGTGCCATCCTGAACCTCCTGCCGCCCGTAGGTGATGTGCGCCCCCCATTTGGAGCCATCGCCAAAATAGCTTTCGATCACATCCGCCCTGAAGCCGGTGACGATGAAGATGTTCTTGATGCCCGCCAGCAACAGGCCGCCGATGATATGTTCCAGGATGGGTTTGCCCTCCACGGGAAGCATCGGCTTCGGCAACTCGTTTGTGAGTTCCCGCATCCGTGTGCCCTTGCCTGCTGCCAGAATGACCGCTTTCATCCTTTGATCATGCGAGAAGTCCCTGGAAATGACAACCAGAAGCCATCCGCCATTTCCACCCCCGGAAGCCTGCCTTGTGTTTTGGCCCCGCCACCCGCATCCTTGGGCATCATGGCTAAGGTCATCAAATTATCCGCCCAGCAAACCAGCCAGTTTTGGCCAGTACCCGTGGTTTATGAGGATGTCGAACTTCTGGCACTCGACAAACCATCGGGCCTGTCCGTCACCCTGCTGCCCAACCAAACCGCGGATGAGCCGACCCTGGTCAAGTTGCTTCATGCCGGAATCGCTGCCGGAAGGTCATGGGCGGTTGAGAGTGGGATCAGCTATTTGCAGCCCGTTCACCATCTGGATGCTGAAGCCTCGGGCCTGCTGCTGTTTGCAAAAACAAAGACCGCCTTCACAACCCTGACCAATACTGCCGGTTCCGACCAGTTGAACCGGACCTATCTTGCCCTGATCCAGGGCTGCCCCGGGGACGACACCTGGGAGGTTGATCTCCCGATCAATCCCAAGCAGGCCCCCTCCGGCTTTTTCCGGGTGGATGACCGGCGCGGGAAGAAATCCCTCACCAAATTTGAAGTGGTTGAGCGTTATTCGCGCTGGAGCCTGATCAAATGCCGCCCGGCGTTTGATCGCCCCCACCAGATTCGTGCACATCTTGCGGTGGACCGTATGCCGCTCGCAGGAGACCCGTTGTATCGGGGCGGTTTGATCTACCTCTCCCGTCTGAAGAAGAATTACTCCATCAAGGAAGGTGCCGACGAGCGGCCGATGATGAGCCGTCCCGCCCTGCACTCTGAGACCGTCCAGATCACTCATCCCGCGACGGGCGCCGACCTGATCCTGACATGTCCTCCTCCGAACGATTTTGCGGTCACTATAAAATACCTGAAACGCTTTGCCTGAAAAACGGGGCGGACGGACATCAAGGGCCGGCAGATGAGCCCTGAAGCGCAGCAGAGGATCAGGCCCCGGCCACCACAGGTTTGATATCCGCGAGGTTTCGCGTCTTTGACCACCAGAACCTCAGGACAATCGCAGCCACGCAAAAGAGACCTGTGGCCAGCCCGGCCCAAAGCCCGACGACCCCATAGCCACAGGTGAAGCAGAGGACGAAACCCAGCACCAGACCGATGGGGTAATGCCCCACCAGATTGGCAAGCATCGCAATCCGCGTGTTCCCAATCCCGCGAAGGGCTCCCGTGGTGCAAACCTGGATGCCATCCGCAATTTCAAACAGCGCCACCAGCATCAGAATTTTGCCCCCCAAACGGATCACCTCCGGATCCTTTGAAAACCAACCCAGCATCATGCGTGGAAACAGGATGTAACACAGGGCGAAACCAACCATCACCGTGACCGACAAGCCGATGCACATCCACCCCGCCATCCGCGCACGCGCCGGGTCCCCCGCCCCCACATAGTTGCCCACACGCACCGCCGCTGCGGAGCTGAACCCCAGCGGAAACATGAACGTGAAGGCAGCCAGCATCAGGCACACATGATGCGCCGCAAGGGGTGCCGCCCCCAGCACCCCTGCCGCGAAGGTGGCGATCGTGAAAGCGCCCATCTCCAGAGCCGTATGCCCCGCCGCCGGCAAACCGAGCAGGAAGATCCGCTTCTGGGCACCCCAATCCACCCGTGGCCAGACCATTTTGCCGGATCTCATTTTCGCCCACGTATAAACCAGCACCAGCAGAAGCATCAGGTAGCGGCACAGCACTGTTGCCACGGCAATGCCCCGGACCTCCATCCGTGGCAATCCCCAGCGACCCAGCCCAAGCCCCACGCACGCCACCAGATTCACGACATTGGCCACCACAATTATCAGCGTGAACGCCATGACCTCGTTTCGCGCCTGCCAATACCGTTGAAGGATGAAATAGAAAAACAGGCTCGGCAGACTCCAGCTGATGATCCTGATGTAGTCCACAAAACAGTCCCGGATGGGACTGGGAGGGGTCATGTGAATGTAGAAGAGCGTTCCGATCACAATCCCGACCACGGACAGCAAAAGCGTGATGCACGCCGACCAGAAGGATTGCCCGAACCAATGCCCCAAAGCCCTCTCATCCTTCGCACCAAACGACTGGGAGAAAAACGTGTCCAACCCCAGCATGCAGCCCATGCACACGTTCGTGAACGTCCAGAAAAAGTTTGCCGCCAACCCCAAACCACCCAGCGCCTCGGTGCTGATCCGCCCGGACACCAAAGTGTCCACCATCCCCATGGACATGTGGCCCACCTGATTCAGCACAATCGGCCCCGCCAAAAGCAGGGTCCCCTTCAATTCAACTTTGGGGTCAGTCCTCACTTTTGACAGTTCGCAGCCCGAAAGACCCTGTGCGAAGGATCCGGGAACTCTTGAATTCACCCCTCATACTCACAAGCTGTAACGATACAGATGGCCGTTTGCCACCAAAAATGCCTCAAAACAGCCTTACCGGCGCGGGGGCTGGGCAGGTGCGGGCACCGGAAGGGTGACGCCTCCATGACCCGGGTTTGGGCGATAAGTAGCAGGTGGCAGATCGCGGAGGGGATCGGATGTCTTGTTGTGGCGCCAAACCATCACCGCCGCAGTGCTCCCGCCCAACACCGCAATCACCCCCAGCACAATCATGCCCTTCTTCCAATCCACCTGGCTCAACCAAAGCATCACACGGTCCAGCACCGTCCGGGGTTCCCCGGTCAGGGAGGGGGGTTCGGCAAAGTTGGATGTTTTCCCCAACTCCTCCACCAGGTCAGCCATCACCCGGGGCACATCCATTTTTAACAGGGTGGCATAGGTGCGGACAAATCCGCGGATATAAACCGGCGCGGAAAAGACGTCGTAATTGCCTTCCTCAAGCGCACGGAGGTGATCTGTGCGGATCTTCGTGATGTCAGCAGCCTTTTCCAGAGTCAGGTTGCCGGCCTCACGCGCTTGTTGAAGCTGTTGGGCGATAGTTGCCATTGGAGCAAGTTGTAGCTGTTTTACATTAGCCTTGGCAATAAAGTACGCTCAGTAAAGGCGGCCGGGCGCGGAAAGCTGAAAAACTCCAACGCTGTCTGGCGGTTGGCTCCTCCATGGCTCAAGGTCTTGGGATTGGCCGGAAGGAAAAGTATCGCGCAGAGATACGGAGAGGCAGAGAGCCTGAGTTCCTCTTCCTCCGCGGGAGATTTTCGCCCGGTGCTCATGTGGCACAACCGGGCTTAAAACTCCACCAGCGCACTCCATTCGTTCCCTGTTTCCTTCACCCGCAGGGCGCGTGCCTTGAGATGCCCGCCGACTGCGAACGGGACCGGCTGGACATAGGAAAGCGCACCGGGCGAACGGGCACCGCCCTCCTGCCTTGGGTCGCTGCCATCGGTGGTGTAGTAGATGGCATCCACCCCCACATTGAAGGAGATCATCCCCTGCCCAAGCCATCCGGCAGGGGCGGGAATATTTGGATACAGCCCCCTCTCACGGAACTGCTTCAGCAGCGCTTCCGGCCTTTGGGCAAAATAGGATCTGGTCAGGCGGTTCACCTCGGGCAGCCAGTGGGCGTCCGGCTTGTAGAACTCGTATGGCCCCACCTTGTATTGATGCAGATCCCGACGGTAATTTCCCCAGCGGGCCGACTCCGGCACCACGGCATCCACAATCCCCCGGGCCAGATCCCGGTATCTCCCGACCGCGGATTCCGGTGCGAGTGGTCCGCTTCCAAAGAGAAGCCGCTGCACACGGTCGGCAAAGAACATCCGGTATTCCCTGTTTTCGGCCAGCTTGTGAAACACCCGGGGAGGGCTTTCATCGTCATCAAAATCGATCGTGTTCACATCCACACCCTCCAGTGTTCTCTCGCCGTCCCACTGCAGGAATTGATATTTGCCCCCGGGCTTCCTGGCCCGGGCCGCATACCAGTTTGAAGAGCGGTCCCAATCCCCATTTCCGCCATAAAAATTGAGGATGAGGTAATCGGTCACCTCGGCTAGATCCAGCCGTTCCTGGACCGCCCGATACTGCTCGACCCCGTCCAGCCCGCCATTCACCAGCGCCATCAGCTCGTTCCAGGCTGTTTTATCGCCCGAGAGCATCTTCCCTGCATTCATGGAGTCGAAGTCCCTTTTGGAAAGGTTGGTCTTTCCACCGGAGGCCGGGACGGCATTTGGCAAGTTGGCGGCCATGAAGGGGGCACCCGGCCGCTCGCACAGGTTGTAGAGGCCCCAATACAGGCCGTTGATATAAACCTGTACAAACCTGCCCCGGGCTGTGGGATGGCCCATCGCTTGAAAAGTCCGTCTCATCCACTCGTCCCGCGCATAATCGGCCCGGCTCCGCTCCTCGCCGCTCCAGTGCAGCCAGGAGTTGTTGTTGCCCCCGCGCAGGATGACGGTCTCAAACTCAACCGCGCCATTCGTCCCGAACAGCGGGAAGTCGAGCTTCGACGGGCCATAATCCTTCTTGAACAAAAGCCTCAGCGAATGCTTCGGGCTCTCCAGCGGCTGCCGGTTCCATCCGCCCTGAATCCGCAAGCCGCAGTGGATGCGAAAGCGCTCCCCCTGCGTCCCGCCAAACATCTCGACCGAAGCCGGGCGCTCCCACGCAACCCCGTTTGTCATGGGATGCGTATAGATGCCGGATTCGGGATCGAACAGGTTCCCGGGATCGGTGAGAATTGACAGCGTCGGCAGGGACATCAACCCGGCCTGGAGCCGCGCATGATAGGCCGGATCACTGGCAATCTCAGGGGACATCGCATAGTGGGCAGGCGCGGTCCAGTCATCCTGTTTGCCCCAGGTTCGGGGCAGGTTTCCACCAGTCTGGCGCGGCACATCCTGCGGGAAAACGTAGGTGCGGGAGTCCGGTTCGCTCGTTGCCATGCCCGGCGCCACGGCCACGGCCCGGATGACCGTCGTCGTCCGCACGGAGATCGGCCCCCGGTAGAGCGCCGCATTCGCGGGGGTTGGCATTGAGCCATCCAGCGAATAATAAATCCTGCCCCCACGGGTCGTGGTGGAAAGGGAGACATTCATGGCCTTCTCATGAAAGCCGCTGGGGTCGCTGAAATGAACCGGTTTCGCCAGCCCGAACAATTCCTCCCTGTTGGGGCCGCCGGGGGTGGGCACCGCGAAATAGCGGCGGGCCTGGGGACCCTCCCCTCTTCTGATCCCCTCCTCTGTCAGCCCGTAGGAGACATCCTTGGTCTGCCGGGGGTATTTCGGAAAGAAATCGTTCACCACTGTCACCCCGTCCGGCAGGACCAATGCCAGATACTCACCGGCATCACCCAGCTTGAAATTCGTGTGCAGTTCGCCGCCGGACTCATGACGGTCCTTTCCGGAGGCGAACACGACCAGGTATTTGCCCGGTCCCAATTCCACCTTTGGAAAGCGCCATTGGGACAGCCTGCGATAATCATCCGTCAGGAACCATCCCTCAAGCTGCACCACCCCGGTACCGGCATTGAACAGCTCGATCCAATCGGAATGATCCCCATCCCTGTCCCGAATGCCGGTGCCGTTCAGGGCGCAGAATTCGGTGATCAGGACGGGAGGAATCACGGGGGCGGGGGGCAGGAACCAACGGCCCAGAAGCGCAAGGATCACCGCGCACAACACCAGGATCAGGATGAACCCGGCCGGGGTCAGACCACGTTCTGCGCGCTCAATACCCATTTAATAATTCCATGCCCAGGGCATATTTTGAGAACTTCGAGACGCGGAAGGGGAACCCGCCCGCCACGTCATCCGCCCCGTCCTCATCCGTGGCTTCATACTTGAGTTCCAGCACCTGGACCGGAAGGTGCGCCACCCTGCACAGCAGGGCGTTGTGCCCGGGACCGATCCGGTGGAACTTCAACCCGGAATCCCGGGTGATGCGGTAGCGGCCATCGGCAGATTTGAAGTAGCTGCGATGGTAGGAATTCAGCAGGCTGGGCTCCAGCCCGCCAAGCCTTCGCATCACCTCCGGAGGCAGTTTCGATTCATGAAAAACCTCCTGCAACGCAGCCCCGCAGAAGGTGTTGTCCAGACAGAACGGCTGGAGCCGGAACGATTCCTTCCACCCCAGCAATCCCTGCTTCATTTTGAACTCAAGGATCGGCTGCGGCAGGGTCCCTGAATCGGCACCATACCACCGGATCCGGACCTTTGTGCGTTCGGTCACCCCGTCGCCATTCAGGAAGTAGAGTCGCAGGGCAGGGGAATCCAGATAGATATTGTGCACCGTGCGGGGATGATGCAGCGGCGCAAACAGGGCGGAATTAAACCGGATGGCAATATCCAGCGCGCACCGGCCCTCCGGCGGGACAATGAACTTTCGTTCGAAGCGATGGGACTGCTCAACCGGGGCCATGTGGTCTCCAGGGTCAGGCCCCAACGCCCCGTTCCTCGAGATAGCTCACCTTCACCGAGGCCGCCAGCCCTTGCAACTGTGTGTTGCATGCGTGGAGCTTTGCAAGACTCTCGAATTCCACCCGGAAGGATGCCTCCAGCATGTCCGGCGTTTGGTCGAACCGGGTCAGCGCACTGCCCAGCGCATGCTCTCCCAGCACCTCGGCAATCCGGGGCAGGGTCGCCCCCGGGTCCGCCGCACTCGTCACCGTGAGATAAAAGTTCGGCCGCTGATTGCGCCCCCTCACCAGATGTCTCAAGGCCAGCACGGCAATGATCAATCCAAAGGCTGCCAGCGTCAGAACCGTCTGGGATGCGCCAAAGCCAAGTCCCGCACTGATTGCCAGGAAGAGGTAGTTCAACTCTTCCGGCTCCTTGATGGCCGCCCGGAAACGGATGATCGAAAGGGCGCCCACCAGGCCGAGCGAAAGGGCCAGGGAGGATTTCACGATGGTGATGATCACCATCGTGGTCATCGCCAGAACCACGAAGTTGCCCGCAAAGATGTCCCGGTTCGAAAGCGTGCGACCGAATTTCACATAAACCCGGCCCAGCACAAATCCCACAAGCGCGGTCAGCACCAGGTTGATGAGAAAATCGTTCAACGAGATCTGGGCCGACTGCGTGGTCAGAAACTCCCCAAAAGAATGGCGGCTGGGCATCATATATTGATCGGCCAATCCTGTCCCCGCACCGTGTCATTGTCAACATGCCAAACCCGGGCCGCACCCGTCAGTTGCGGCTCTTTCGCTGCCACTCCATGACCGCTTTGAACTTGGACGAATCCACCTCATCCGCACCTTCCAGCAGTCCCCAGCTGCCCCATTTGCTGGAGGTTCCCACGGAGGAGAAAAGACACATCAAATCCCCCCCTGTTTCACGCCATTTGTCGAGATAGCCCCCATAGATGCGGCCCATGCGCGGATGCCGGTTTGCGGCGATCAGGAGCTTTGTCAGTTCCTCGTTATTCTCGCCACCCCCCACGCCCACAAGATGCTGGCCCGCTTCGTAACACAACAATTTCAATCCGTATTTTTGCGCAACCGCCTTCTGGGTTTTCATCCATCCCACGCATTCCGGAAGGGCATTCGTTTCCACCCGGTCCAGCAACTGGTCCACTGTCCACTTCGCCACCTCATCGGAGTCGAGGTTCGAATTCTTCGGACCCGGCATGAAGCTCACATAGGGGGCGATCGCCAGCGCATCGCAATTGGTTGCGATACCCGGCCTGCCCAGCAGCATCGTATCAGTCCAATAAGCCCCGCCTGCCGCCTGCCAGGCGAGCACGCGCACCAGGCGGGTCCTCCCGCCAAAAACATCCTCCCAGATCCGGAAGATCTCCACCGACCTGCGCGCATGAAACTGGGCCGCCCCCTCCCATGGGCGTTCCTTCGGCCCGAGGCTCCCCTCCAGCGCCTTCGCCTGTGCGTAACGGTTTTGGGCAAACATGCTGTTCCAAACCTCATTCGAGTATTCAATATACACTTTAAGGGAGGGATCCAGACTCCGCTTCACCTCCCCGGCAAATCGCCGCACATAATCATCCGTTGCAAGATGCGGCATGCAGAACCACGGGTCCGCCTTCAAGCGGTTGCACAAATCGACCATCAACTCCACCGGTGCCCCTTTGATTGCCCAGCTCGCATCCCCCGGCTTGGGCCGGTCCGCCCATTCCCTCTGCTCGGATCCGTTGGTATCCATCCAATCCATGAAGCGCACCGATGCGAACCCGCGCCACCTTTTCAAAAACTCCGGGTGGAACGGATCCGCCTGCCAGCGCTTCTCGAAGCCCGGCATGATGACACGGATGTTGCGAACCGGGTTGCCCGGCCTTGTCTCCCGCACCTGCACAAAGACACCTCCTTTGTCCCCATCAATGTTCACCACAATCCGGCCCGGTCCCCGCGAAACAACCCTGGCCCCGCCTCCAAACTCAATCCTACCCTCCCCTTCATAGAGGCAGATGTATTCCCCCACCGGCGCGTGTCCCGCTGTGAGGATAGGCGTCTCCGCAAAACAACCGGGCTCCAGCTTTTGGATCCACCCCTGGCTGTCCAGTTCGAGCTGGGGACCCTTCCCCCAGGCCTCCCCCTCTTTTTGACTGATCCACTTCCGGGAAAGGTGGAACACGTCCACCAATGGATGCTCCGTGTTCCAATCCACCAGCCCGCTGAGGTTGATCCCAAGCCGGGCTTCAGCCTGAAGATTCGCCACACCCATCAGGCTGAAGGCAAGAGCCATCCCGGCAAGCCCGGCGCGGACTGTTATGGAAAACAAGTTTGTGATCACCTGACCAGCCTATCGGCCACTCCACACATTCGTCCATCCGGATTCTCATCATCGTCCTCAATCGGGCGGGAGTAATTCGCAGTCGAACCTTTGGCCATGGGTGTGAGCCGGGTGAAAGCTCCATAACACATCAGCCGCCCGACGAAAAAGGGGCACGTCGACTTAAAAAGTTGTTGTTTTATCCAATTCGGATGTTTTAAGGGCCCATGCAAAAACTAATTCCGGTTTTGTCTTGGGAAGAGTGTGTAGTTCCAATTGGGTAGGGTTGGGTGCCTGAGGATATTCAACTCCGCCATTTGTTGATCTGAGACCTTGATTTCGGTGGGGTAGAACTTGGTGTTCAGGCGGCAGCTTATAAAGGTATAAATAAAGGGGTCAGACCATGACATTGTTTATTGCGCATTTGTTTTCTCTCCAGGCTGGTTGAGATTCCCGTTGACCGATTCCTTCGCCTGAGAACGCATCCATTCGTGAATTCTCGCGTTCGCGCTCTTCGTACTGCCCAAGTGCAACCGCTGCGCGATCTTCCCAATCGTCAAGGTCGTCTCGCGCCTCAGCCGTCCCGCGATCGCCAGCTTCCCGGCGTCGCTCTTGCGCCTCACGATCAGGTTCCGCTCCTTCCATCCGAGTCGCTTTAG
>CAIWMU010000239.1 GCA_903913865.1 uncultured Verrucomicrobia subdivision 3 bacterium | reverse complement strand
GACAGCTACAGCGTGGGGGTGAATGGCAGTGTGACGAACACAATTGCCTCGGTGATCGCCAACGACACGGATGCTGACGGGGACACAGTGGTGTTCGAAAGCTTCAGTGGAGTCTCCGCCAATGGTGGACGGATCATCCAGGTGGGAACGGACCTGATCTACCGCGCGCCGGTTGGATATCGCGGGCAGGACCTGTTCGCCTACCTGATTGCTGATGGTCGCGGGGGCGAGGCGGTCGGGGTGATGACGATCAACGTCGGTCTCTCCGGAACGTTGACCCTGAACAACTCGGTGGACGGCATGATGGTCCACCTGGTGGGTGAGGCCGGTAAGGCCTACCGGATCGAGGCAACGGGCAACATGTTCCAATGGAGCGTGGTGGGGAGCGCGGTTGCGAACCCGGACGGCACCATTGAAGTCCTCGACACCCATGCCAAGGGCATGCCGCAGCGGTTCTACCGCGCGGTGGAGGAGTAACAGAATCTCCAACCCTACTTAGGAGGGGGGTTGGCAGTAAACAAAAACAAAACACCTGGGTCGGAAGTGGCGAAAGCTGCTTCCGGCCTTCTTCCTTCCCGGGATCTGGGACTTGATCAATGACGTGCAGGGATCCGGGTGCCCGTTGACCGTGGGGTTGCCAATCTTCCTCAGTTGTGTGGTGCTCCGGTCACTTTTGTTAGCGGCACGCCGAGTGATGCGTTCTTGAGTTGATTCTCGGGGCGCTTTTGGGTTTGCTTCTGGTTATTGATCTACCGTGTGTCAAATAGGTTGCTGCTTTTCGGCAAGGGCTTTCATGGTCTGGCTGCCTTGCTCCTGATATCTGCCTGTCTTGCGCAGGGTGCGATTCCGCGTCACCAGGCGGATGGCAGATGGATCACCGAGTGGCTTGTGCTTGATCGTTACATGGCCGTGGCCGAGGATCGAAGTTTTTTGGAAACCTGCTTGTCGAGCCTACTGGACATTTCGGAGGGGCAGGTTGCGTGGAGGGACGCGCAAGGTGGGGGGGCGACATGGCGACGTGTCCGGGTTCCCGGTGAGATTTTTCCTTTGCGGTCGATCGGCGGGCCGAATTTTTCCGGGAGGAGCGGATTTCTGATGTGTCAACTGGTGTCCAATGGACCGGACGATGTGGAGTTCCGGCTGCAAACCGGGCTCGATGTGACAGTGTGGCTGAACGGTAAGGAACTGCCTCGAGGGTTGTTGCTGCACCAAGCCCAGTTTTCCGGGCCCAGTGTATGGGGCACGCGGCTCCTGATGGGGCACCTTGAGGCGGGGACCAACCAGGTGCTGCTGCGGGCCGGACAAATGGGTCTGGATGGAGGACTCGCGCTCCGGGTGTTTCCTTCCCGCCGGACGGTTCTGAGCGGTCGTGTTTACGACAGTGCCGGGCAGCCCATTGTCCGGGACGTCGTGGTGGCTGCTTTCCAGGGGGGGAGGGAATTGGAGCGGATTGGCATCGATGATTCCGGCGCCTACCACCTGAGTCTGTTGTTGGATCGGGACGAACCGTGCGACATTTCCTTTACTGTGGGCGATCAAGGGTGTTGGTGGCCATCCGAAACGTTGCGTCCCGGGGAACGCAGCAGGCGCGATGCGCATCTCCGGCCGGCGGAGAATGTGTCCGGCAGCCTCATGATGCTCGATCAGGAGCGGAGTCCGCAACGGGAGATAACCGTACAAGCCGTGCGGGACGGCGTGGCCGTCGCATCCGTATTGAGCGACGAGAAAGGCCACTACCGGTTCATCAACCTCCGGCCCGGAAAGTATCAGGTTCGGTGCCTTACACCGCAGGGTTTCCGGTATTGCCATCCAGGGTCTGCGGATGCGGCAGCGTTGGAAGCAGGGGAAAAAGCGACTGTGGCCGTCGAGGTTGGTGTGCCTGTTCGGAATCTGGATGCCCGGTTCGCCGCTTTCAAGAAGGGTGTCTGGAGGCACTTCGACACGCTGGACGGCGTGCCGAATAACGGTGTCAAGTCCCTCGTGTGTGCGCCGGGGGGCGGGCTGTGGATCCAAACCGCCGGGGGGTTGGGTTTCCACGACGGGTCCCGCTTTTCCACGATTCGCGGCACAGAAACCATGGCCCTGACGGCGATGGCGGCAGCCGCAGATGGAACGGTCTGGTTCGGCACTTACAGCGGACTTTTCAAGCTTTCAGGCGGGGTTTTGACGAATTTTACGGTGGGGGATGGATTGCCTGACAACACGATCACCAGCCTTCTGGTGTCCCGTTCCGGAGAGTTGTGGGTGGGCACCGGTTATGGGTTGGTGGTTTATGACGGCAAGCGGTTTCGGACCTACACGGCGGCAGATGGATTGGCACGAGGCGACATCACGGCACTGGGTCAGACGCCGGACGGGGCCGTCTGGGTTGGCACACTCGGGGGTGTGGCAAGGTTCGATGGCCGTCAATTCCGCCATTTCGCGGCTGCGGATGGCTTGGGCTGCAACGAAGTGACCGCCCTCGAATGTTCAGACGCGAAAAGGGTCCGCGTGGCCACTGTGGGATGCCTCGCCGAATGGAACGGTGATCAGTTCAGGATTCTGCTGTCCGGGAACGAACTTTTGCCGCGCCGGATTCGCGCCATGCATGCCGCGCCGGACGGGCGGCTCTGGCTGGGGACTCCCCGGGGGGTGTCCGTTCTCCATGGCCAGCAACTGATCAATTACCAGAAGGAGGATGGCGTGGGGACTGGAGACGTCAACTGCATCACTGCGACGCCCGAGGGCTTTCTTTGGTTTGCCACTGATGGGGGTGTGGGGCGGCTTGACCCCAACATGGCAAATTATTCCACCAAGGACGGTCTGGCGGATAATCGCATCTTCGATCTGTGCAATTACAAGGATGACCTTTGGATCGGCATGCAATGGGGGGGGGGTGGGGCGCTACGACGGCAGGGAATTCAAGACTATCCTGCCTGGATATTATGCACGGAGACTTCATCGCGCTTCCGACGGAGTGTTATGGATCGGTTGCGACAAGGGGGCTCTCCGGTTTGATGGCAGGAATCTGCTGCCTGGCGGTCTGCTCACCAACCACTGGGTCATGGCGATTGCCAGCGATGAGAACGATGTCTTGTGGTTTGGGGATGGGTGGCAGGGCGGGGGGGTAGTGCGGATGCAGCCGAATCCCCCGGCTGCTCCCATCTTGAAGCAATACCTGCAGGGGGACGGACTGACCCACGATCAGGTCAACTGCATTCTCTGTCTGCCCGGCGACGAAATCTGGGTTGGGACCCCCGAGGGGCTTTGCCGGTTTGTTGGCGGGCGGATTCAGGCCGTCCGCGTTGGGGACGGGCTCTTACGGGAGGCGGTCCGGTCTTTGTATCAGTCCAGGGACGGTGCCATTTGGGTGGGATCCGGAGGCAGACTTCTGCAGTGTAAGGCCGGAAAATTCCGTGACCTGACTGCAGAGTTCGGACTCCCGGTCACTCGCATCGGCTCGATATACCAGTCACGGGACGGTTTAATGTGGTTTGGCACGGAGACGAGGGGAGTGCTCACCTTTGATGGCCGGGCCTTTTCCTCATTCGACACCCGGGATGGATTGGCTGGAAACTCCATCCTCGCGATCGCTGAAGACGCTTCGGGTCAGATGTGGTTCGGGACCGCCAAGGACGGGCTGACCTGCCACCGACGAAGAACCGTCGCCCCGAGTGTCCGATTCACCCTGGTCAAGGCGGGTGGCAGGAACCTGCCGCGCACCTCCGGACCGATTCGCCTGCGGGCGGAGGAGCCAGCCACGTTCAGTTTTGAGTCGATGGACTGGATATCCCCGGCCGAAAAGCGCCAATTCCGTATCCGGCTCCGGCAGGTGGGCCATCCGGATCTTGAGAACACCGGCATTCTTGACACTGTGATTCAACGGGCAGAATTCGATTGGACCCCGGTGGCAACCGGCGATTACACAATCGAGGTGGAGTCAATAAACCACAATCTGGTTTATTCCGAAGCGGTATCACTCGCGGTGTCGGTTTTCCGGCCGTGGCACGAAAGAAACGTCTGGCGTGTGCCAATGTGGTCCCTGGGACTGGCTTTGGTGGCTCTGGTTGGAAGGCAGGCAAACTCGAACCGGACCCAGCGACGCGCGGCCGAGGAGAAGCTGCGGGAAAGCGAGCGCATGTTCCGTTCCCTGATTGAGGTGCTGCCGGTGCCGATCTACCTGAGCAGTGGCGCGCCCGGCCACAGCTGCGAATACCTGAACCCGGCGCTGACACGGTTGACTGGCTATACGAGCGTGGATCTGCCCGATGCTGCCTGCTGGTGGAACCTGGCGTTTCCCGATCCCGTTTACCGCGATGTTTGCCGACAAAAATTCCAGAAACATACCAGTCTGGTGACGCAGACCGGTGCGGCGCAGGACCCCATCGAAATGTCCATTGTCTGCCGCGACGGATCGCAGAGGGTTTTTGCGCTCGGCTTTGGCATGATGCCCGGGGGGAAGGATTTTACCTATGCGCTGGATTTGACGGAGCGCAAAGCAGCTGAGGTCGCCCTGGTGCGTGTGCTGGCGGAGCGTACTCAGGAGTGGCGGGAGGCGACTTCCGCCGCGCTCGCTGCGAGCGATGAGGAGGCCCGGCGCATTGGACGGGAACTCCATGACACACTTTGCCAGGACCTCATCGGCGTGGCTCGGCAGGCCGAGGCGTTGGCGTTGGTGGGAGTCGGGACCGACAGTGGCTCCGACCTGATCGCAACCCGGTTGCGGCATCTTGCCTCACTGGCATCGGCAGCTGCCCGGCAGTCACGCGGGTTGTCCCATCTCCTGGCGGTGTCCGAGCCGCTTCAGGAATCTCTCGAAGAAACGCTGCAGGGCCATGTGCGCCAGCTTGAGGCCCTTTATGGCTTCACTTGCGAAATCTCCTGGTGTGATCCGTTGCCGGGATGCGACCCGGAACAGGGAATGCATCTTATTCGCATTGTGCGTGAGGCTCTGGTGAACGCTGCGCGCCATGCCAGGGCAAGGCGCATTTGGGTGGACTGCCTCACGGAGGAGACCCAAACCATCCTCTCCATCTCCAGTGATGGATCCCCGGGGGAGGCTCCTCAAACCTGGCGGGCAGGCCTCGGCCTTCGCCAGATGCGAATGCGGGCCGCCCTCATGGGTGCCACGATCACCTTTCGTCCAGGAGTACAGGGTGCCGTCGTGCAACTCATCCTGCCGCGCCCGGTCACGGAGGCGAACCCTTCGGCTCCGGCAGACAGCACCCCCATCTATTGAAACCCCCGGCCCTTCTGAAACCGGGCTGCTTCGGGGCGCTACGGAGGGACGTTTATTCGCAGGCGCGCCGCCTTGGTGCGAATCGCAACACCGCGACCACCCAATGGTGGAAATCTACCCGGAAACTATTTGGCATGGAAACGACAGCCGATTCCGGGAGATTCCCCCGAATTGACTGAAAAGGAATTAGTGAAGACACTGGGCCATGCCCACAATACCAGATCGTCATGTCGAAGATCCTGTCACGGACCGCCTCATGAAAACAGAGTGAAACCGGAAGCAACTGCAAATCGGGCAACCACCAACAATTCTTCGCCAAACGAGCCGCAACAACACGAGCCACCATGAAGCCAGCCATACCGCGGACCGACCACATTCCTTCAACCCGGCGTCATGAAGCAGTTTCTGGCGGATCCCGGCAGGAATCACCTTGCACGGAGCGATCATCGCCTTTGTTCCGCCCCGCCATTTCCAGCCTGTTGGTGGCCTTACTGATAGGTTTGTGCGGCCTGTGCTGTGTGAGATCACGCGCGGAAACGAATGCCATCGCCAAGTCACCTGGATTTGGGAAATCGGCGACTGAGGAGGCCCCAGCGTCGGAGGTCGCCATGAATCGTCGATGGGCTGAGGTTGCCTTCGGAGAAGCCGGACTGGTGTTACCTGGTCACAGCTTCCGGATTGTTCGTGAGGACGGGAAAGGGGACACAAAGGTGGGCCATTGCGCAGCCGGTGGTCCTCTCCGTCTGGGAAACAAGACGTATTCGCGTGGTATTGGCGTCAACTCCTACAGCGCGTTGCGTGTGTCGCTCGGTCAACCCGCCGTCCGGTTTGAAGCGGTGATTGGAGTGGACCGGAATGTTGACAACAGTCCGGCTTCGGTGGTCTTTCACGTCGCAGTGGGTGGCAAGGATTTGCTGACCACGGGTGTTATGAGGGCATCCAATGAGGTGCGGACGGTCAACGTGCCGTTGTCCGGGGCTCGCGAGTTTGATCTGGTTGTGGACGAGGGGGGCGATGGTCGCAACTTCGATCAGGGGGATTGGGCTGATGCGCGGGTGGTTCTCCAGGACGGATCGGAAATCTGGCTTGATGATCTGGCCCGGCAGCCGTTGACGGGTTGCGACATTCCTTTCTCATTTGTTTATGCAGGCCGGCCTTCTGCTGAGTTTCTGGGCAAGTGGCGACGCACTGTTCAGGATCAGCCGGTGGATTCCCGGAAGCAGGAGAGGCGGCGAATTCTCACGCTGACCGATCCGGAGACAGGTCTCGAAGTTAGGGCCGTGGCCACGATCTACACGGACACCCCCGGCGTTGATTGGACCCTCCATTTCACCAATCAGAGCACCAATGACACCCCGGTTTTGGAGCAGGTGCAGGTCGTTGATGTCACGGTTCACCCCGGTGTCTCGGACCAAGCGCCGGTCCTTCATCGCCTGCGGCCCGACATGGAGAACTGGCTTCCCATGGATCAGGCGCTCCTGAGCGGACAGCGGATCGAGTTTGCGCCTTCAGCGGGACGTTCGTCTCTTGGTGCGTGCCCGTTTTTCAATCTGGACTGGAGGGGTGGCGGTGTGATCACCGCGATCGGGTGGACCGGGCAATGGGTGGCATCTGTCGAACATGGCAGCAGCGGTTTGAGAATCGCGGCCGGCATGCAAAATCTGCGGCTCAGGCTGTCGCCCGGCGAGACGATACGAACGCCGCGGATCCTGCAACTTTACTGGTCGGGCGAGGATCCGTTTCGTCCCTATAACCTTTTTCGTCAGACGATGCTGAAACATGTTCTGCCCCAGGTGGATGGGCAGCCGGTTGCTCCACCCATTGCCCACCTTGGCACGGCGTTTTATGAAATGGACAAGGGGACCGAGGCAGATGTCCTTTCACACCTGAAATCCATCGAAGGTCTGGGGTTTGAGTATTTCTGGATGGACGCTTATTACGGCAGGGACGACTTCCCCACGGTGGGCAACTATGTGCTTCCGCTGTTGCGGGGCTTCAATCTGAAACGGTTCCCGGGGGGGCTCAAGCCGGTGGGTGAGGCAGTGCGCCGTGCGAACATGAAGTTTCTCCTCTGGTTTGAGCCGGAGCGCATCTGTCCCGGCACACTTATTGCGAGGGAGCATCCGGAGTGGGTTGTGCTGCCGCCGGACGGGGGGTGGGGAATGTTCAATCTTGCCGTCCCCGAGGCTCGCCAATACATCACCGATTATCTGAACACATCGGTCAAGGAATACGGAGTCAACTGTGTGCGCATCGACAACGCGGTTGCCTACAACGGCCTGTGGGAGGCTGTGGACCGGAAAACTCCCGATCGCCGCGGCATGGCGGAGATCCGCTATGTTGAGGGGTTGTATCGCATGTGGGATGAACTTCTGGCAGCCAATCCCGGGCTGTTCATTGACAACTGCGCTTCTGGCGGTGGTCGTATCGACCTGGAAACCTGCTCGCGATCCATCCCGCTCTGGCGAACGGATGGCACCATCAACCCGCTGTTGGGTGGCGATTTTACGCAGGCGGCCATGCAAAATCAGGCAATGACGGCAGGGCTCAGCCGCTACGTTCCTTTTTCGGTGAGTGGACAGATGGGGGCGACTCCTTATCTGTTCCGGAGCGGGGTGAACGGGGGCGGCATCTCCTTTTGCGAGGATGTGCGTCCCGCCAACTATCCGCGAGCCATGCTCAAGCAGGCAATCGCTGAAGCAAAGCGGCTGCGCAAATACTACTCTGGCGACTACTATCCTTTGACCGATGTCAGCGTGAACGCCCACGACTGGTCCGTCGTCCAGTATCATCGACCTTCGGAGCAGGAAGGCATGTTTGTTGCGTTTCGCCGTCCCAAGTCCCCGTTTGCCAGTTATGAACTGCGCGATGCGCAGGCGATCGATCCGGCAGGAGATTACGAGGTCATGTTCTCCCGCAGTTATGAGCCATCCAAGCCGATGCTTCTGAATGGGCAGGCTCTGCTGCATTTGAAGATCGAGGTTGATGAAAGTCCCGGCTCGGTCATAGTCGAATACCGGAAGCGTGACAGGTGAGTGTTTCCAGAATTGAATGCTGTAGGAGACGATTCTCTGGAATCCAACTTCGTGTGGGCTGCAAATGGGGTCAGGGCAGAAAAGCGCACTCCCATTCACCCGGGGCGGTTACTGGTTTTACTGCTGTCCCCGACATAAAGAGTGGCCGATTTTCGCGGCAGTGTTGTTGCGGAATGGCGATTTAAGGAACAGACTTGGCCGGAACCTTTACGATCCATGCGAGCACCAACGACAAATGCCGACGGTCTTATCAGCCATTCCCGGCGGAATTTTCTCAAACTCACCACTGCGGCGGCTGGAGGCCTTGCCTTTGGCACCTCGCTTGCGCCAATTTGCGGAAGTCCCTTGTCTGGCGGTCCTCTGGTCGGGCTGGCAGACCTCCCCAAGGGGGCGGCCCCGAAGCCGGTATCCTTCCCTCACTTTCCCACACGCATGCATGCGTTTGTGTGGCGCAACTGGCCGCTTGTCTCACCTGAGCGGATGGCGAGTGTTGTTGGGGCCAAGCGTGCAGACATCATCCGGTTGGGGCGTGCCATGGGGCTGGGCAATCCTCCGCGCATCACTCGCAATCAGCAGGCACGATCCTACCTGACGGTGATCAAGCGCAACTGGCATCTTTTGCCTTACGATCAGTTGCTCGCCCTCCTTGGCTGGACACCCGAGCAGATGGCATTCACTTTGCGGGAGGACGATTTCTTCTACATCAAGCTTGGCAGCCTCAAGCCGCAGTGCGAACGGTTGCAGTATGAAGCGCCTGATGCTGCCGTGCTGGCGCGGGAGCATGGGATTGCAGAGATTGTGCGGTCAGAGTTCCCCAATGTGGATCACCCGCCAAAGGATGAGCTGTTTGGTTTCGTAAGGGAGCTTTCACAACCTCCAACTGGTCCTGCAGTGAAGCCTGCGGTCTCAAACAGCTCCCTCCGGTTCTGTTATTCCTACTTTGCCCTTTATGGCGATCCACTTCTGGAAAAGCAGGCTGATCCCTACCCGGAAGGGTTGCTCGCACGTCTTGCCCAGTCCGGGGTTAACGGTGTCTGGCTTCAGTCTGTGCTGCACAAGCTTGCTCCATGCCCCTGGCTGCCGGGGCGCAGCGCGCGATATGAGGAGCGGTTGAAGAATCTCCGTGCATTGGTTGCAAGGGCGGGAAAGTATGGGATCCGGATTTTTCTGTATTTGAACGAGCCTCGTGCCATGCCGCAGAGCTTTTTCACAAATCATCCTCAACTCAGGGGCGCTTCGGAGGGGGATTATTCCGCACTTTGCACCAGTGTGCCGGAGGTGCAGCAGTTTATCCGTGGATCAGTGGCCACCATTTGCCGGGCCGTTCCGGATCTGGGCGGTTTCTTCAGCATCAGTGCTTCCGAAAACCTGACAAATTGCTGGTCCCACGGAGGTGGGGCCAGCTGCCCTCAGTGTGCCAAACGCCCCCCGGCGGAAGTGATTGCCGAGGTTAGCGGTTTGTTTCAGCAGGGGATACGCAGCGCGGGCAGCAAGGCACGGTTGATCGCGTGGGATTGGGGTTGGAATGATGCGTATGCCGCCGACGTGATCAGGCAGCTGCCGCCGGAGGTCTGGTTGCAAAGTGTGAGTGAATGGAGCCTGCCCATAGAGCGCGGTGGCGTGAAATCGGAGGTTGGCGAGTATTCCATCTCCTCGATTGGACCCGGTCCGCGTGCCCAGCGACACTGGAAACTCGCGCGGGAACGCGGACTCAAGACGATCGCGAAGATTCAGGCCGGCTGCACATGGGAACTCTCCGCCGTTCCATATATCCCAGCCGTCGAAAATGTGGCCCGGCATGCGGAGAAGTTGCGCGGAGCCAATATTGACGGGCTGATGCTGGGTTGGACGCTTGGAGGATATCCATCGCCAAATCTTGAGGTCGTTTCCGAAACTCTGGCCTGCGGTTCTGCGAGTGATGCCATGCAAAGTGTCGCGGAGCGGCGTTTCGGCAAGGCACTTGCACCCGCAGTCGTCACTGCCTGGCGGGGCTACAGCGCGGCCTTTTGCGAATTCCCTTACCATATCGGTGTGGTTTATAATGGGCCGCAACAGGGTGGCCCTTCGAATCTGCTTTGGGCCGAACCAACCGGTTACGATGCAACCATGGTGGGCTTTCCCTATGACCACCTTGATTCATGGCGGGCGATCTATCCGGCGGAAGTGTTCATCCAGCAGTTCGAAAAGGTTGCCGTAGGTTTCGAGCGGGCACTGTCCGAATTGCGGTTGGCGGGTTCCCGGACCGAAGCCACCTCCCCGCAGCGTCGCGCGCTCGAGCTGGATTGCAGTGTGGCGGAGGCATCGGCGATCCACTTCCGCAGCGCTGCCAATCAGAGCCGCTTTCTGGTTGCGCGCACCGCCCTGCGAAAGGCTGCCGATTCCAACGCAGGCGTGCCATTTCGGGCGGAGATGGTGCGTGTGTTGTGGAGCGAACTCGCCCTTTCAAAACGGTTGTATGAATTGCAACGTGCTGATTCCAGGCTCGGTTTCGAGGCTTCCAATCAATACTACTATGTGCCGGTTGATCTGGCTGAAAAGGTTCTGAATTGCCGCAACCTGCTGACCCAACTCGAGAAGTGAACCGTGAGGTTCAATCGCTTGTCGGAGGGGGGGGGCTTCCTTCATCCCGCAACAACATACTCTGGGGTGTGCCGCGTTCATATCGTTTCGCTATTTCAGGATCGTGGCCCCCATGAGCCCAAAAATAACATCGTTGGCCACCGCCTCGAACACGAATTTCCGCAAGGAGGTCCGGGTCGCAGTTCGAGTACAACGAGGTGGGCTTCGGTGTCCACCGGGACAGGCTGGGTCAGGTTCACCCCCCAACCGAGGATCCCGCCGGACCGGACCGGCCTCCCAAATTTTCGAACCCGTTGGCTGCAGGGTCGTGATACCGGTATTGGTTCCAGCAATCACCTATTTCTGTTGGATTTCAAAACGGGGCAGGCCTGAAACCGACTTTGTGCTCCATTCCAGGGGGAGCGGGTCACGATGAATATCTATCTCGACATAGAAACAGATTGGAGCCGCAACATCACTGTTGTGGGATTCCGTTCTGAACAAACCGGATTGGTGCAACTGGTTGGCAGTGATGCCAGTCGTGCGCGCCTCTTGAGCGCCCTCCCACGATCCGGTCGTCTGTTCACCTATAATGGCCACTCCTTCGACCTGACCGTGATTCGCAAGTGCCTTGACGTCGATCTTCGTGATCACTTTGAATCGATCGACCTGCGTTGGGTTTGCCAACGCAACGGCATCACGGGAGGCCAAAAAAAGATCGAGGTGCAACTCGGCATCTCGAGGGAAACCGAAGGCGTCGATGGCCTTGAGGCTATCCGGCTCTGGGATCGTTACAGGCGGGGGGATGGAGAGGCTCTGACCACTCTGCTTCGCTACAATGAGGAGGATATCGATGGCATGGTGGCCATCCATCGTCATCTCGCCGGGTTGAAGATGGTTTAAACCGACTTCCTGCCTTGCCCTTTCGAGGCGGACTTGACCAAGCCTGTGATGCGCAGTTCCACGCACTCTGTGCTCCAATTTCGGGCAGCCTCCCGGAGCTGCAAGTGCTGGAAGCCGCAAAATCAAGGTTGCCGCTGGTGCTGCTTTGTCGTGAAATGGGTAGCATGAACCTCAAACAACTACTGGTGACTGCGCTCCTTGTTGCAGGGTTGGCGGCGGTGTCCGCAATTGCGTCTGACAAAGAGACAGCTCCGTCCGGCAGACTGGTCATTCACGCCGATCAGCCATCAGACACGATCAGCCGTAACATTTACGGACACTTTTCAGAACATCTGGGCCGGTGCATTTATGAGGGAATCTGGGTTGGGGAAGACAGCCCGATCCCAAACACCCGTGGCATCCGGAATGACGTTGTCGCGGCGCTGAAGAGGATCAAGGTTCCCGTCCTCCGCTGGCCAGGAGGCTGCTTTGCAGATGAATACCATTGGCAGGATGGCATCGGACCTCGCTCCCAACGCCCCTCGATGGTGAACACGCATTGGGGCGGGGTTGTCGAGAATAACCAGTTTGGCACACACGAGTTTTTGGATCTTTGCGAACAGCTGGGATGCGAGCCCTACATCTGCGGAAATCTGGGGAGTGGGTCTGTCCAGGAAATGCAGCAGTGGGTGGAATACATCACCTTCGATGGCATCAGCCCTCTGGCCGAGTTGCGTAGAAACAACGGGCATCCAGCTCCATGGAAGCTCAAGTTCTTTGCTGTGGGAAATGAGAATTGGGGCTGCGGTGGGAACATGACCGCTCAATTTTATTCCGACCAGTATAAACGCTACGCGACCTATGTCCGCAATTTCGGCACCAACCAGATCTACAAGGTGGCCTGCGGGCCCAACGGAGGGAACTACCAGTGGACCGAGACGTTGATGCACGAGGCCGGGAAGCGCATGGCCGGGCTGGCCCTACATTATTACTGTGGAAGCGGGAAGAAGAAGCAACTTGCGGCGGTGTTCGATGAGGGGGACTGGTTTGCCCAGCTCCAACGTGCCCTTCAAATGGAGGAACTCGTCACGAAACACTCCGAAGTCATGGACAAATACGATCCGGACAGGAAGGTGGCGTTGATCGTGGATGAGTGGGGCACCTGGCACCAGGTGGAACCGGGAACCAACCCCGGCTTTCTTTATCAACAAAACACCCTTCGGGATGCCCTTGTCGCCGGAGTCACTCTCAACATTTTCAACAACCATTGCCGCCGTGTCCGAATGGCGAACATCGCCCAGATGATCAACGTGCTCCAGGCAGTGATCCTGACAGAAAAGGAGAAAATGATCCTGACGCCCACGTTTCATGTGTTTGAAATGTTTGCTGTGCATCACGATGCCCGGCTGCTTCCCAGCGAGATCCAGTGCCCTGATTATGAATTTGGTTCCGCAAAACTCCCCCAGATCAACGCATCCGCTTCACGCGACCGGGATGGCAGGATTCATGTGACCCTCTGCAATCTGGATCCGAAGAACGCTTCCGAAGTGGCCTGCAAGCTGGACGGAGCCAAGGTTGCGAGAATTTCGGGTCGCATCCTGACTGCCCCGGAGATGAGCGCACACAACACGTTTGGCAGTCCGGAAACCCTCAAAACGGCAACTTTTGAGGGAACCCGAATCTCTGCTGACGGATTTGTCACCACCTTACCAGCCAAATCGATTGTGGTGCTGGAGATTGAATAGGGAAAAAAGGGGTGCAATCGGACCGGAAATAACCGCGAGGTGGCGGTCTGCATCCACTGGGGCGTGGAGAACAAGGTCCAATGGATCATGGACGTCTGCTTCAGGGAGGACCAAAGCGGGGCTCGCACCGGCTACGCAGCCGAAAATCTAGCCACACTCGGGCGACTTACCCTGAGCATGCTCAAAAGGCAAAAGTCCAAAAGGCGAGGCATCAAAGGCAAACAGCTTAACGCGGGCATGGACAACTCCTGCCTGCTTCGCCGGCCTGGAGCTGGATCGTTTGCCATGAAGCCCGAGGTTGACTCACTGATGTTCCTCGCAGAAAATCAGAGACAACCCAAAAATCTGAATGAAACGAGGAACAAGCATGAAAGCTTACCAAGACGAACCGAACTATCCCACGAATCCTGACCAGCGAACTGGTTCTGTGACGAGAAGAGCGTTCATCAAGGCCACGGCCGCCGCAGGGATTGCTTTGGCCTCCGGATTGCCTGCAGCCAGTGCGGGAACATCCGCAAGTGGCATGCTTTATCGGCGGCTTGGAAAAACCGGGGTGAAAATTTCCGCAATAGGTCTTGGCGGATATCATGCGGGGATACCGCCCGAGGAGGAAGGAATTCGCCTCATTCGCTCGGCGATCGATCAGGGGATCACCTTCATGGACAATTGCTGGGATTACCACAACGGAGGGAGCGAAGTCCGCATGGGCAAGGCCCTTCGTGATGGCTACCGGGACCGCGTTTTCCTGATGTCCAAGATCGATGGGCATACCCGGAAGGCCGCGGCCAACCAAATCGACGAGTCGTTAAAACGGCTTCAAACCGATCATATCGATCTCATGCAGTTCCATGAGGTGATCCGTCCCACCGATCCGGAGAAGATTTTCGCCGAGGGTGGTGGCATGGAAGCGTTGCTGGAGGCCAGAAAGCAGGGTAAAGTCCGGTTCATCGGATTTACAGGGCACAAGGATCCCTCGATTCATCTTGGGATGCTTGAGGCTGGAAAGCGTCACAAGGTCCGGTTTGATGCTGTGCAAATGCCGCTGAACCTGCTGGATGCCCATTTTAGGAGTTTTGAGAAGAATGTGCTACCCGTGCTGGTGAAGGAGAAGATCGGGGTGCTGGGAATGAAACCACTGGCAAGCGGACAGATCTTCAAGGGGACGAACGCAACCGCCATCGAGTGTCTCCATTACGCGCTTAACCTTCCGACATCCGTCGTGATCACAGGAATCACCAACATGCGCGAGTTGGATCAGGCGCTTGAGGCTGTGCGCACCTTCAAACCTATGAAGGAAGCCGTAGTGGCTGCTTTGCTCGAAAAAACCCGGACTGCTGCACTGGATGGCAAATTTGAGCCGTTTAAAACTACCGGGGGCTATGACGGCACCACCCACAATCCCCATTGGCTCGGTTAGCCTCGGCGGGGCGGGAGTGCTCACCGACCGGCAGATCAGACAGCGGAAGGATTTGAAAAGTTCAAAGGGGTTCTTGCACGGATGGGGAAATTTCATTACACAACATCCGTGCAGTGTGCAGGCGTGGGAACATCCCGGGAGGACCGGGCCGTTCGGCTTGGCGCATTGGCCTGAGTCTGGAGCATTTTTTATGGCGATCGCGACCGAAAAATTTGAGATACCGACGTTGCAAACCGTTCCGGGGGATGATGTTCGGCAATTGATGTGGCGCTATGCCGGACGCTATGACCTTGCGATGCTGGTGCAGTCAGCCCGCACAGTCGCCCGGGGTCCGGTTGCAAGATTGGTGGCTGCCGGGGCCCGCAATTCCCATGAATGGACCGATGCCAAAGCGGGGCTGCTGCCTGCTTTCGACGAAAGCGGGATCACTGCCGCCTTTTTGGATGCCGAACACGGCGGGTTTCTCGAGGGTCCCAAGAACATGGCTCTGGCCCTTGTGGCTTTTGAGTTGGCCTGGGTGGATGCCGGAGCGGCAACCTGCTCTCTGGCCGGAAATCTCGGCCTGGCACCCATTCATGAAAAAGGCACTCCGGAACAGAGGGCCAAATACATGGGTTGTGCAGCGCCGCCCCCGCCGGGCGAAGACCGCAAGCAGATCCGTGCCGCCTTCGCCCTTACGGAACCGATCCCCTTTGTCGGGGTGGAAACCGGAATGCTGAGCGGGAAGGTGAGGGTTTCTGAATGGCAGGAAGGAGCCGAGCCGGTTCTGCATGTGGATAAACGCGGACGGTTCATCACGAACATGGCTTTTGCCGATGTCGTCACCGTGGCTGTTGATTCGGATGACCCTCGGATCAAGGGCTCTTGCATGATGATTTTGGAGGAGGGTGATCCGGGAACATTCGACAGGGGTATTCCAACCAAGAAACTGGTTCATCAACTCAGTTCAACCCGTGATCCTGTTTTCAACCTGAAGGTGCCCGCCAGCCGGATCATTGGAGGTTACTCGATCGTCAACGGAGTCATCGTTCCAAAGTATTCGCACAGCGAGATCATCGAAGCCGTATTCCGGCGGACACGGGTTACAGTCGGGTTGATGACTTCCGCAAAGCTTCTCTCCGCTGTCGAGCCGGTGATGATGTATCAGCGGCGCCGGTTCCGGGGCGGCGAGGGTGCGCCGGGAACCCCCCGTTATGAACTTGGCCTCCAGCAGAAAGAGGATGTGCTGCACCGTCTAGTGGATGTCTGGGCCACCGGAGAGGCAAGCGCCTCCCTCGGCTTCGCGGCTGCCCGCATTTTTGATGAGGTGGACCCCTTGGAAAAGGAAAAAGATGCCTACCTTGCACGGAGGAATCTGAGCGGACGTTCTGCTGTGAAGGCACTGGCCAAGAGTCAGGAAGCCGCGATGCAGGTTCTGCGCACCAACGGCGATGCCGTTTCCGCAGACGCCATAGCTGCCACGATCACTGATCCGATTGAGGCCGCCCTGGTGCGCTTCGCCATTCTGGATGCCGAGGCCAACGTGCTTTGCCCCGCGTGCAAACTGTGGAACACGGGTCATGGGGCGAACATGATGCGAGAGGCTGTAAGCCTGATGGGCGGTTATGGAGTGACTGAGGACTGCCCGGGATTCCTCGGCCAGAAGTGGATGGACGCCCAGCTTGAGGCCACCTACGAGGGACCCGAAGCAGTGCAACGCCTCCAACTCTCCATCACGATGACGAACGAGCTCTTCCTGGAACAGTTCAGGCAGTGGATAGTCGGGATGCGACGCATTGCGTGCGACAAACCCGGGACTGGAGCCTGCGTCATCGCTTCAGCGATGGAACTTTGGCTCTGGACGCTGACTCACATGCAGGAGGGCGTCGATGCTGACGGTGCCAAACTTTACCACAAGACGCGCCAGGGGGTCACATTTCCTCTCGCGGATGCCCTTTGCTGGATACTGGCATCAAGGCAGTTCGTGCTCGATTTGATTGAATTGGAACTTAAGGGGCCTGAGAACCCGGCCCTGACTGAGGGACTTCCCGGGACGATCCAATTCCTGGAGGATCTTGCCCACGTGCAGGCAGCCCGCGCTGCAGGCGAGGTGGGACGAATCTGTGCCGAGTTGGTTTATGGCTATCAGCGACATCCGGCTTGGGATCTGGGCAGTTGCAACTCCTGTTATTGCGCTGAGGAGTTGGAATCCCTTGAAGGAATCATTCCCGGTATCGACAGCATGGCACGGTCCTACTCGGATGTTTCCGAGGTCGCCGGAACATCCCCCCGAAAAGCGGGTCCCTGTGTGAAATCAATCGGGCTGGAGACCTTCCAACGGCTGCGGTCCAAGGTGGACGGTTGCCTGACCGGATCAAGACTTGCAAAAGACCGGGCTGCGGAATCTCTCACGAAAGTGATGATTGCCGAGGCGCTTGATTATCCCATGTGACCCTGCGGGAGGCTGCTGTTTTGCGGCCTCCCGATCATCGATTTACCAGTTATGTCCAGTAATCCAAGTGCCGGCACCGTGGAACGGCAGCGGGTGGATGTCGATGTGGTGTGTGTCGGGTTTGGCCCGGCCATGGCCGGATTTCTGACCACCCTCTCAAAGAAGATGGTTTCGGAGGATGGTTCCCCCGTGGTGGAGAGCACAGTCATGCCAGGGATGCCACCGCAAGTGGTTTGCTACGAGCGGGCTGATGATATCGGCTTCGGCGTTTCCGGTGTGGTGACGCAGGGCAGGGGATTGCGTGAGAGCTTTCCCGGCCTTCAGGCCTCGTCCATACCACTTGCGGCCGATGTCACGGAGGAAAAGGTTATTTACCTGCTGGACCCGCACGGCGCGAGCCGCCGGTCCTTGCTATTACGGGGAGCAGATGCCGCCATCCGGGCTTTTGGGGGGCTACTCCCATTCAAGAATGATTCCCTGGAGCTACCGTGGACTCCCGACTTCCTTCACAAGAAGGGCGGCTTCGTTTTTTCGCTGGGCCAGTTGATGCAATGGGTGGGTGCACAGGTTCAAGGCACTGGCACTGTGCAGATCTGGCCGGGGACTCCCGTTGCCGGGGCGATCATTGAAGCGGATGGGGTGATAGGGGTGCGGTTGCTGGATCAAGGGGTTGAGAAGGGGGGGGCAGCGGCAGAGGGCTTCATGCCCGGACTGGATATCCATGCGGCACTCACCGTGGTGGGGGACGGGCCTGTGGGCGGGGTGGGAATGCAACTGGACGACCATTTTGGTTTGCCCGAGGGCCATCATGTGCGGGACTGGGCTCTTGGCATGAAGTTTGTCGTGGATTTGCCTGAAACTTCGGATCTCAAGCCGGGATTGGTGTTGCACACACTCGGCTACCCTGAACCGGAGATTTTTGGATTCCTCTATGTTCATCCTGACAGGGTCGCCTCACTAGGCATTTTCGTGCCTTCCTGGTTCGACAACCCTGCCAGAACTGCCTACCGCTATCTGCAGCACTGGATGATGCATCCCCGCATTTGGCCACTCGTGAACGGGGGGCGGATCCGCTCCTGGGGAGCCAAGTCTCTGGGCGAGTCCGGGGCGAGGGGGGAACCCCATCTGGTCGGAAACGGCTACGCCCGAATCGGGGAGGGGTCCGGGTCCACAAATGTCCTGACCGGGTCCGGGGTGGATGAGGCGTGGACCACGGGCACACAGCTTGCCGAAAGCGTTCTGGAAATTCTGAAAAGCAAGGAGGGATTCACCCGGGAGAATCTGTCCAGGACCTATGTCCGTCGTCGGCGGGAGAGTTGGGTGGAAAGGGAAGGGCGCGTTGCCGAGAAATCCCGTGATGGCTTCCAAAGGGGGGTTGTGACTGGGTTGATTGGAATGGCTCTGGCAGGTCTGACTCAAGGACGATTCACTCTTGGAACAATACCCAGGAGACCTTACGAGCGATTAACCTCCCTAGAGGAGTATTACGAGGGAAGGATCACTCCCGTGGAATTGGATCAACTGCGCAGGCGCTGCACGGAAAAAGGCTCCAGCCTGCAGGACGCACTCATGGATCGCTGCGGTTGGCCCTCCATCCCGATGGATGGACAACTCCTCATTTCCCAGCAGGACGCCCTGCTTCTGGGCGGAAAAGTTCAGGCCCCACCCGGGTATGCCGATCACGTCGTCTTTCAAAAGCCGGGGATCTGTGGCCAATGCGGTGAAAAGGTTTGCATAGAGATGTGCTCAGGGCAGGCCATCCAGCCCGGAAATGGGGGAGTCCCGTCGTTTGACAGGGAAAAATGCGTCCATTGTGGCGCCTGCTATTGGAATTGTTCCAGACCGGATCCCTCCAATCCGGAACGAATGATGGTCTCCTTCCGCCCCGGAACGGGTGGTCTGCACTCTGCTGAAAACTGATTCTGACGCCCACAGACTGCTTGTCGGGAGGATGCCCGTTGCACGGTTTTACAATAGGAAATGACCATTCTGTTGCTGAAAAAGAGAAGAAATGGAGCCGGAATCGGAAAACGGAGCGACAGGATATGCCGTAAGAAAAACGAAAATCCCCAATAAATTAATGGTCGGAGCGACAGGATTTGAATGAGTATTTATTCACAGTGAGCAGATAGACAGCTTCGGGGGCGAGTCTTTACCCGTGCTTACCCCCCCCCCCCGAAACCTTACGGGCTTTTTTTGATGCCACCTCCAGCTTTAGGGGGAGTTCCAAAGATCCACGCTTCTTAACAGCAAGCAGGGCTGCATTTACGAGCACGCCCAGGATGTCAGTCTCCCGAAGCGGGCCGCATCCGGCAGAAACTTCTTCGAGCATTTTTTGATCTTCCTCCGGCAGGTAGATCCATACCCGTTTGTTTTTAATTTTCACCATGCTTGCAAGATACACCCTGCCAAACTGGACACAAATGGAAAGGAGTTGACAGATATCACGCCGCGTTCTAATAATCACACACCGTGACAAATGTCACAGCTCGACAAAAATGAAAACAGAAACACCTGATCAGATACTGGCGGCGATTCATGCGCACCGGCCAATGAGCCGGTCGCACCTCTACAACATCCTGAGCCTTCTCGAGATAAAGCCTGCTGGCGTGAACCAACGCCCGCAGCGCTACCCGGTTGGCACCTCAGACAAGATCCTGGCACATCTCGGCTTTCTGGCCGCGGAACCGGATGAACCCGTGAAGCTCCCCACGATGCGTCAACTGCGTGCCGAGCGCGATCGCTCGGTGAAAGCGATAGGTGGCCGATGATCCTGCAAATGGACGTTGATAACGACACAGCCCGCACGCTGCAGAAGGCGGGGCTGAAGCTTGGGGACACAGCGACTAGGCTGCTGGACATGGTGGCCTCTGGCATCGAGCGGCCGGGATCCTGGGAGCGGTCTTGGGTGCTGCTCGCCCTGGGGGAGCAATGCCTGGCCGGATCCAGCAAGCTCAAGAAGCCGGTGGAATCGCTGGTGAGATGCCCAGCCTGCGCCACCCCAAACTTCACACTGCGGGGCCTCCGGGCGCACCGTTGTGCTGCCAGGCTGGGCCTCCAGCTCACGCAGGCCGAAGTGAGCGCCGCCGTTGCCCAGGCAAAAGGAGGTGCGCAATGAGTGCGGGGAGGCTGGCGCGAAAAGAGGCTGAGTGCCGGATTCTGATGCGGGTGAATGCATTAACCTGGAGGGCTGGCAGGAATGGACCCTGCAAAGGTCATTCCGCCCTTGCCTGGGCGAAGTGCTTCCGCGACATCAGCCACGAGATGCGCGCGGCGAAACGGCAACGTGCTCTTTACCGCAAGATCATGCGCTCAGCCAACCGTATCTTGAGCGCGCAAAGGGGGTCGGCAGTCGCAGGAGGTGCGCAATGAGCCGGATCCCATTCAAGGAGCGGATCAAGGGGCGGGACCGGGTGCCGGTGCTGAGTTACCGGCAGACGGCAAGGCTGCTGATGCGGGACTGGGCGATGCTCTGGCGTGAGCAGCGGTTTGCGGGCCGGTCAGGGCGTGAATACATCGAGCTTGCGGTGCGGTTCCGGGACATCTCACTGAGCGGGTGCTGCATCACATTGGAGGCTGAATGACTATTTGCATCATCGTTGCGGGCTTCGTGGCTGTGTGTGTGGCGCTGCTCCGGCACCAGGAGAAGCCTGCCATGAAGCGGGTCATCCTCAAGGATTCGGACTTCTTCGAGGAGCCTTGAAAGCCAGGCACAATCTTGTGCTGCTGTGCATACGCGGCTTCTGGTTCTGCCAGAGCTGCGAGCGGATCACCGAGTGGGCCGAAGGGGCTGCCAGTGTGCAGGCGGGCTGCAGCCTCTGCGGATCACCGAGAATTCGATGGAACCCGCCTGTTTTCCCAAGAAGCAAAGACTATGGACAATCTGAAGACCAAGACATTTGTAATTCGCACAGTGTATTCCGACCGGACGAAGTGGCTTTATAACGAAGCCGAGTTTTCCAGGCTGCTGGCAGAGCTGGTGCAGCCCGCCTTTGAATTCCTCACCACCGGCCCCAAGCCGATCGTGAGCGCCACGCTCGGCGAGCCGGAGCGGAACACCGACCAAGCGGGGAGGGGCCATGGATGCGATTGACGGCCTGTGGACCTACCAGAGCGTGGCGCAAAAGCTGCAGGTGCACCCGCGCACCATCTCGCGCTGGTGCAAACGGTTCAAACTGACGGTGTGGCGGCCGACCACCAACACCGTGCGCATTCCAAATGACCAGGTGCAACTGCTCCTGGCAAAATTCAGGGGGAGCTATGAGCATTGACGACTTCATCATGAGGCTGGAGGCACCCGCCAAGGCGGGGGAGGGATGGCAGGCACGTTGCCCATGCCACAAGGACCGCAAGCAGAGCCTGAGTGTGCGGGACGGCGAGAAGGGCATTGTCCTGCACTGCCACGCCGGGTGTGAGACTGCGGACATTGTGCGATCGGTGGGGCTGACGATGCAGGACCTGTTCCGTGAGAAGCGCAACGGCCACCGGCAGGCCCTGCCTGCCAAGCCGGTGATCCCGGTGAAGCCCGCAGTGAACGGCCACGCGGCAGCGGCCCCGAAGGTGACACCGCAGGCCAAGTCCAGGATCGTGGCCGAATATGACTACAACGACGAGAAGGGGGTGCTTCTCTTTCAGGTGGTGCGGTTTGATCCCAAGGACTTCCGCCAGCGGGCGCCGGCAGGCGGCGGCGGGTGGGATTGGAAGACGGCCAACGTGCGCAAGGTGCTGTTCCGCCTGCCGGAGCTGATGGCGGCGCTCAAGGCGGATCCCAACCAGACGGTGTTCATCTGCGAGGGGGAGAAGGATGTTCTCGCCCTGGTGGATGCCGGAGCCGTGGCCACCTGCAACGCCGGGGGTGCCGGGAAGTGGAAAGAGGACCTTGCCCAGGCATTGGCACCCGCCCGCCGGGTGGTGGTGGTGGCCGACAAGGACGAACCAGGGCGCAAGCACGCCCGCACGGTGGCGGCAACGCTGGCCACCGGAACGCGCAAGGTGAACATCATCGAGGTGCCGGGGGAGGGGAAGGATGCCGCGGATTACCTGGCAAACGGTGGCAAGGTGGATGAACTGCTCAAGGTGGCCGCCGGGGCCGCCGCGCTGCAGAACCAGGCGGAAGCCGGGCCAAAGCCCAACGTGGAACCGGCAGCGCTGCCGCCCTGCGTCTTCGACCTGGCACGCCAGCGCTGGTTCATCCCGGCCACCGGCGGCAAGGAGTGGATCCCCATCAACGACACCCGCGTGGCGGTGTATCTGAAGCAGCACGGCTTTGCCGAATACATGAAGGATCCATTTGGGGTCTCCACCCTGGAGCGGGCGTTGCACGCCGTTGTGACGACGCAGAACGTGCATTTCGCGGGTCAGGTGAGCGGCTTCAAGCCGGGCCTGACCGACATCTGCGGCAAGCGGGTGCTCATCACCACCGGGCCGCACCTGGTGGAGCCGAGAAACGGGGCCTTCCCCACGCTGCTGCACATGCTGGAGCAGATGCTGATGGATCCGGATCATGGCCATATCCAGTGGAACCTGTTCTGCGGCTGGATCAAGGCCGCCTACGAAGCGCTGCGGGATGGTGCGAACCGTCCGGGCCTTGTCATGGTGCTCTGCGGCCGTGCCGGGAGCGGCAAGTCATTCCTGCAGACGTTGGTCACGAAGATCCTGGGCGGGCGCTCGGCCAATCCCTATCCCTACATGACCGGCAGGACCGACTTCAACCTGGACCTGATCGGAGCCGAACACATGGCCATTGACGATGAAAGTAGCGAGCGGGACATTAAGAGCCGTCAGAGCTTTGGCCAGCACTGCAAGAAAATGGCGGTGGGCCACACCGTGACGCTGCACGGCAAGGGGCGGGATGCCATCTCCGTGGAGCGGTTCACCAGGATAAGCATCTGCCTGAACGATGATCCGCATGACCTCATGGTTCTGCCGCCGATGGAAGACAGCATCCGGGAGAAGTTCCTGATCCTGAAGATCCACCCGGCAACCTTCCCTGACATGGAGCAGCCGGATGCCTTCTCCAAGTTCAAAGCGCTCATCCACACCGAGCTGCCAATGTTCCTGCACTACATCACCAAGGTCTTCACCGTGCCGAAGGATCTGGCCAGCGCCCGCTACGGGGTGCACAACTGGCAGCACCCGGCGTTGCTGCTGGACCTTGAGGATCTCCACCCGTGGCGGCGGCTGGTGGAGCTGATCGACCATGTTCGTCCCTGGGCGGTGGAACCGTTCGCGGGCGATTGCTGGACCGGCACCGTGCAGGACCTCGAGGACATCCTGCGGAGCAAGGCCCCGGCCAGAGCCGGTTTGCTGCGCGGCCCGCAGGGGACCGGCATGGATCTGGGCAGCGCCAAGCAGCGGATCCCTGACAGGATCACCAGCCGGAAGACCATGGGAAGGACGTTGTGGATGATCCGCAAGCCACCCAATGAGGAGGAGGCCAGCCAGGCGGCCGCCTGATGGCAGGACGCGGATCCGAGTCTCAACCCCGGCATGAGTGTGCCGGGGTTTTGCATTGGAGGGGTCCTGTTTCCTCCTAAAAAACGGGGATTACGATGCCAGGGGAACGGTGAGGGGCGGAAAGCATGTCCAGTCGAAGTGATCCAAAAACGGTTGCGGTGCGGGGGGGGATGTGGGAAATTGCCCACATGACAAAATCAGTCAAAGGTCAGGATCGGGGCCGACTGTCGATCAACGGCGTTGAAAAGGGGGAGACCTATTTGGTTCAAACCCTTCCCAATGGCGGATGGATGATCACGCCCGCGCCAAAGGTAGTTGAGCCTAAAGTCGGACGGACTTGGAGCTGTCCAAAAAAAGGACTGAGGCAGCATCTGGATGATTTGGCTGATGCTGGATTCACATTCGAGAAGCACACCTTCCCCACCGCCACCGCATGGAAACCCGAATAAAGTACCTGCTCGATACAAATACCATCAGCGACCACCTGCGAGACAGGAAAGGCCCTGTGGGGATCTGGATGGATGCTCATATTGAAGTCTCCGGAATCTCTGTGATTACAGTGGCGGAGTTGCGGGGTGGCATTGAAAGCACCAACGGAAAGATGCGGACAAGACTCGAAGCCCTTTTTAGGTACACTTTGGAGGACTACCGCCACGGGATTTTTGATTTTGATCAGAACTGCGCAATGGAGTGGGGGCGGATGATTGTGGAAAAGCCTGGCAGACCGATTCCACTGGATGACTCCTACATCGCCGCCATCGCCCGGCAGAATGATTTGATCGTTGTCACGCGGAACACCAAACACTTCCCCTCTGTTAGGACGCTGAACCCGTGGACGGGGGAGAGTTTTGCAGCCTGGGCGATCAATTAGAACACCCGCCCGGTCAGTTTCCCACCTGAAAGACGGTTCCACGCGATAAAGCTGCCGAGCGGCAGGGCGCGGACGGCATCCGGATCCCCGCCAAGGTCCTTCACCTCATCGAGCGCCAGGCGCTCATCCAGCCGGAAGCAGACCAGCTCCGTGGATCCACCGCGAATGCTGTCGTTTATCCGGTGGGGACGTTGTGTGGCCGTCACAAGCTCGAGATTTTCCGCACGCCCCATCTGGCTGACCTGGGCAAGCTCCTTTGGAATGGCCGTGGGTGAGCACCAGCGCCAGACCTCATCCACCAGGAGGACCTTTTTACCAGGGCCGCGACGGCTGACGTCAAAACACCACTGGCAGAAGAATTTGAAGGCGGCTGCGGCATCCCCCGGGAACATGCGGTGCGGATTGAACACCACCCAGCGGGTGGCCAGGGCCGCCTCCAGCTCTGATGAGGTGGAGGCGTGGGAGATCCGCAAGCGGGCTGCCACCTGGCCGAGATCATCGAACACGAACCGGCAGGCGGCCGGGACGTTCAGCAGGTAACGCAAGGCCCAGGTGGTTTTGCCTGAGCCGTGCATCCCGGCCACCAGGGTGGAGCAGGGCGGGAGGGTGTAATCGCTCACCTCAGTTTTTCTCCTGCGGCGGCGGCGCGGTGGCCTGTGATGCAATCAACTTGTCCAGCTTGCGCATGAGCATGACGTGGCCGGTCAGAATGCTGGCAACGGCGGTGCCAAGGACGAGTTCCGCCTGGTTCTCAGCGCTGATGCCGGACTTGTTCAACCACTTGGCAGCCACCTGCGGCGCGGAGATCGCCACCGCCTTTCTCGCTGGCTCTGCCCAGCGGGCATCCTTCTCGACCTCTGCCAGGACATCCTTGGGCAGCCGGGCTTTGGCGGCGCGGCTGGTGATCTGGGCCACGGTCAGATTCTCAAGAGTTGGGATGAGCTGATCAAAGAGCGGCTTCAGCGTGCTTTGATCCCACGGCACCACAATGCCAGGCGCACCACCTTCAATCCCTGGATCAGCACCCACAGCAGGCAGCGGCGGCGGAGCAGCACCGCCAGACGCTGGAGGCAGGGTGGGAGGATTCTCCGTGCGGGCGCGGGCGCGGGTGCGCTCCTTGCGAAGCCGGTCATTCTCGCGATCCGCCGCCAGAGCTTCGGGCGATCCCGGCTTGAGGCCGTCTTTGCGCGGGCGGCCTCCTCTGAAGCCTCCAAAGAGCGGAGCTGTGTTTGAAGCAGAAGGTGGAGGGGCAGGACTTGGAGGCGGGCCAGCCGGGCCTCCGCCTGCCACTGCTGGAGCAGGCTGGGGGGCGGGGGCCGCCGCAGGAAGTGTTGGATCCATGACATTAGTCCTCTGTCGCGGTTTCCATGAACGTCCAGGGATCGGACTTCCGGGCGGGTGCCGGAGCGGAGGCGCTCTTGAGCCGGTGGTTTTCGTCCTCAAGCTCTGCCAGGCGGATCTCGCGATGGCGGCGGGTCTCCTTCTCCTGGTTAAGCTCGGCGGCGAGTTCTATCTCGCGCTCCGTGCGGGATCCGGCCAGCACGATGGCGGCCGCCGGGGGAGGGGTGGGGGTGGGTGTTTGGTGTGGTGTGATAGGCGTTGCTGTTTGGTCATCCATATACCAAGAACCTTGCACGAATGCCGAAAAAGCCACAAACGACATACCGGGACAAAGACGGACTTTTTTGAGAATGTTAAAATAGGCCCCCTAAGTCCCCTAAGTCCCCTACCACTTTTGCAACCCATTGAACCGGAACACCTTAAAAAAGGTCAAAAAGAGGGGGGCTTTGGCGGTAAAGCCTCCCTTAGTCCCCCTAAGCCCGAAAAAGTAGGGAGGCTAGGGGACTTAGGGGGCCTGTTTCGACATTTCCCATGGCGGGATTGGGCTTGAGGGTGCATCCCGCTTCGTCCCGGACAGGCCGGACCTGTCCGTTGCATTCCGCAACGTGGGGTGGGAAGGTGGGGGTGTTAATGGGACGCACGTCCTGGACGCCCGGAGCGCGCTGATTGGAATCAGCGGACGGGCCTGAACGGCGAGCGGCCCGCGAACCAACAGTGCAGACATCCATTGCGCGCACTGCTTCAAACATCATGAACAAGCTCAAACCCGCTCTGATCACCATCGCCCTTGCCATCGTCGCGATCGCCATCGTTTTCCGCGTCGCCCCGATCCGCACCGCCGTTGTTGGCCAGTAGCATCCACCCAAGGTCCGGGCGCTCACCCGCCCGGAGCAAACCCAAAGAAACAAAAACCAACTTATGGTTAAAAGACGAATTCAACTGCGGAACGTGGCGAATGTCGCGGCGTCCAAAACGGCGCTAATCGACCTTCCCTGCGGCCCGCGTTATCACGCTGTGTTCTTGGAACATGGCTTTGCCCTCGGGACAAACTCAATCCTCGGCGCGACATTGAACATCCTGGAGATCCGCATCAAGATCAACGGCCGCGTGCAGCGCACGATGAGCGGCACGCAGCTCCGGGACATGAACCTGCTCAACGGGACATCTTACGACGGCAACGGAACACCAAACGCCGCCCCTGGTGTGTGTTTGCCGATCTTCTTTGCGGAGCCTTGGCGCAAATCCCCTGCGGACCAGGACGCGCTCGCATGGCCTTCCGCCGGTTTCAGCAGCTTTCAGATCGAAGTGGATTTGGGCGCTGCTTCAACACCGACCCTGGTGGCATCCGCCGCCGTGGACGACATGCAGGTGAACAAACTCACCGGCATTGTGAAGTGGCTCCGGCAGAGCTTTGCGGCCTCCGGCCAGTCGCTCGATATCAGCACGATCGACCGCCGCGACTGGCTGCAGCAGATCTCCTTTTATCCGTCGAATTACTCGCCAGGCCTCACCGTGGTGGCCACCCCGGTAGCTGCTGGAACTTTGGCGAGCAAGGTCACCCTCCGGAGGGACGGCCTGATCCTGCACGAGTTGACCGCATCGGCAAACCTTGGCCTGAACTCCAATTACGGCATGCTTCCCAGCCAGACCTATCGCGGCCCGGGCATCTACGACCTGGTCCTTGACCATGACGATCTGCTTGGCAGCGCCGTGCAGATGGACGCGGCGCGGGACATTGTGCTGACAGTTGAATCTGGCACCGCCATGTCAGGCACGCTGACGGCGATCGTGCAACGGTTTGGTCCTCCCGAGTAACTCCGCTAAACCTCACCCCAATCCCTGGCGCGGGTCGTGCACACCATATCACATCACACACGGCCCGCGCCCCTCATCAAGATTTGACCTATGCCAGAAGCAATCGCTAATACAGGCCAAGCGGATCCAACCTCCATCTGGGGGAGTGGTCTATTGAACACCCTCGAGACAGTGGGTGGCGTGGCCGCAAACATCATCAGCGCAACCAGGGGAAACCAGCCCGCGCAGAAACAGCAGACACTGGCCGCAGTGCCTGCCCAGGCTGCCGCAGCGGCAACCCCGCAGACATCTGCTGCCGGTGGGAACATTCCCTGGGTGCCGATCGGCATCGGCGGTGCCGCCCTGCTCGTCGTGCTGCTGCTCGTCTCCCGCAAGTCGTGAAGACGAACACCACAACGATTGTCCTGGTCATCATTGGCGTGCTCGCCCTGGCACATACGATGGGGCGGCCCGCCGGTCATGGTCGCCACCGTGGCAAAGGCAGCAAGAAGACCGCCCCGCCGGACAACGGCGCATCCGTGCCAGTGGCAACCAACCCGTGAAACCCGGACGAATCATCCTGATGCTCGCCGGTGGCGCGGTGCTGCTGCTCTGGTATCTCGGCCGCCGCAATCAGGCCGCAGACGCGGCCCTTGTGGCTGCAGAAAAAGCGGCAGGCCCCGGCCCTCTGCTCCTGCCACTCACCGCCACGCAGAATAAAAGCGCCAAGGGGGGAGCAACCACGGCAACGACAAGCACGGCAACCACAGCCTCCGGGGCTTACCTGACAGCCTCAGAGTACAACAGCCTGATCAATCCAAAAACGGGCGCGATGGATCAGAGCCGCATAAATGAAATGATCAACGGGATGCTGGTCCCATACAGAGAGAATCCCGGCCTGCCAGGACCAAAGACACTGAACCAACCACAGTGAAGGCCCGGAATAAGAAATGGCTGCTAGGCGGGCTGCTGGCCCTGGGCGCAGTCTGGTATCTCTGGCCGAAATCTGCGCAGGCCACGTCCCGACGGGCGCAGACGGGATCCGGCGCAACACTCATCCCATCCGACATGGTAAGCAAGCTCGCGCCGCCCAAAGTTGAACCGATGATACAAATCGGCAACGACAATAATAAGCTCATCAACCTGATGATGCTCAAGAAAGAAGTCGGCCGCCTTGATGCACTGGCCGGACTGAATTGGGGCCATGGAAGAAAGCCACTAACCCAACCCAAATGAAGCGCAACACACTTTTAATCCTGAGCCTGCTGGCCGCAGCGGCGGGCGGCGCCTGGTGGTGGTGGAGCAAGAACAAGGCAGCCACACCCACCAAGGCCAACCCATCGAGCGGTGGCGGCGGCGGATCCACCGGGGCATTCGACACTGTGACCACGGCGACCAAGCCAGGCGTGGCGGCGGCGACCTCTAGCAGCAACCCGGTGCTGAACAACCTGGGAAACATTCTCACCGGAGCCTCAAGCCTCCTTTCCGCACTGTCTGGCAAAGGCAGTGGAGGCGGCGGAGGTGGCATGAGCGTTGGCGGTGGCATGGGTGGTGGTGGATCCCGCACCCGCGCCACGCAACCAACCCCGAGCAATCCATATCCATCGAATGATCCCCTGGCGGAAGACCCGTTCCAAAGCTACCTGGATCTGCTCGCACGGGAACAGGCGCAGCCGTGGGACAATGCGGTTTTCACCGACTACCAGCGGATCCCGGCGGATGGCGGGAACGCCACCACCGACTACAGCTACAACCTGGGCAGCGCCGACACGGGCTCCTGGGACATGTTTTCCAACAACGGCGGCACCCTGAACGACACAGCCGGATACGACTACAGCAACATGCTGACAGATCCCGGCTACGATTGGACAAGCGCTGACCTCGGCTCCTGGGACACAGGCTCCTGGGACACAGGCTCCTGGGACACAGGCTCCTGGGACACAGGCAGCTTCGATACCGGAAACTACGGACCCAACTGATTTATGATAGGACACCCAAACTTTATTGCGCCGTTCCAAACCCGGCTCATCCCATCCGGCGTGCTCACCCTGGCAGCCGGAGCCTACGACACCTATCTGGGCGAGAATGCCAGGCAAAAACGGTGGCAGTTCGTCTGCTCAAATCTGAGCAGCACGGCGGGGAGCATCCTCTACCTGCGCACCGGCAACGGCCTTGCCCTCCTGCCGGTGAATCCAGGTGAATCCAAGACAATCGACACCGTGGACACCGTGCAGGTTTACAACGCGGCGGCAATCTCCATCAATTACATCGTCTGCGAACGGTTCCTGGACGAAGGCTACAGCTTCTCCGGCAACACGGTCGCCCAGGTAAACACCAGGGGAGTGGCGGCGGCTGCATCCGGGACAGCGGGCGCTACGGGCGGAAGCTCTGGCGGCTACACTGGAGGCGGAAGCTCTGGTGGTGGCGGCGGCGGCGGAACACAACCCCAATAACGGATGGAAAACAGCCCGCAGATCTACTGCATCCCGGTGACCAAGTAGATGGAAAACAGCCCACAACTCCAATGCCAGCCAGTGCTGAATATCGCCAGCGGCGCGACACTATCCGGCCCACAACTCCTTGCCACCGAAACAGGAACCATTCTGACCGATGAAACAGGCAACCCGATATCTCTGGATTAACATGGTGCTGCTCCTGGTGGCGCTGACCGCCCAGGCGCAGACCACCAACCCGATCAGCTCGCTCACCGCCATCCCCACGGCCGCCGGAGGAGACCGGCTGATCATCAACCAGGCGGCAGGCGCAGCGTTCACCACAAAGCAGATCGCGGTGAGCAATCTTACCGCGACGATGCCAAACGCCACCAAGGATGTGCCTGGAACAATGACGCAACAGCACTACCTCAACAATGAGGCTTACGACGGGCATCGTAGCTTCTTCAATTCGGTACCGTTTGCCGGGGTTATCTCCTGGTACACCAGCGGGACAAATTCAGCCTCGGAAAGCTGGATGTCCAACCAGATGTATGTGGCGGAGTCTTCCGGCTGGCTTGCAGCTGGGATGAACATGATATTGCTGGATGATGGCTGGCAGGGGGGGCGAACGAACGGCGTGCTTGCTGAATACGCACCCCGGTGGCCATCCGGCCTGAGTAACATGATCAAAAATGCCCACAGCAGAGGGTTCAAGGTGGGCCTCTACATCGAACCGGCAGTGATCACCAGCGCGCTGCAGACGGGCAGCCTTGGATACCTGACAAACGACGCGGCATTATTCGCGCAGTGGGGTGTGGACCTGGTTAAATTCGATGTGTTCGCATCAACCAACCGAGAATACCACGTTGCCGAGCTGAGCGCCGCATTGGACCGCTACAGATTCAAGGGGCATCTGCACGTGGGTCTTGGTCGATATGATTACCAGCCCTGGGTGAGCAGATATGCCGAGAGTTGGAGGTCTTCAGTCGGCGGGGCTGTGGATGTGACGACGGCTGGCTCTTACGGTGCGCGGCAGGACATTCTTAGAAACTTCGACCAGATGAATAGGGAGCCGGAGTCAGCCGGGCCTGGCAGATCTGCGCAGCTGGACTCCGTTCCGACGTGGATTGGGCAAACGGATCCTGAAGCGCTGAGAACGGATGCGGCAATGTTCGCAATTATCGGGGGGCCGATGCTGATGCATAGCTACAGACCCACGGGTGATGCAAATTTTTCATCCACCTACTCAACTCTCTCCAATGCCTGGGGAATCATCCGCAGTGGGGCCGGGCTCCAAGGCTGCCTGGTCCAGTCGAGCAACGTTCCAGCGATCCCGGATCCAAGGCAACCAATCGGCACGAATTCAAATTTTGGCACCAACATTGGGTGGCAGGTATGGGTGAAGCCGCTTGCCAGCGCTTCCGGACCATACAAGGCAATCCTGGCATTGAACCGGGACACAAACGCCATCGCGACAATCAGCCTGAACTGGACAAACCTTGGGTTTGCTTACATGGAAAACGTCACGTTCACAGACGTGCTGCACGGCACCAACTACGCAGGTAGCAGCCTCACACTGACAGTGCCAACATTCACGGGGTTGTTGTTCAAGGCAATACCAACAGCCCTTCTGCCAACAAACTCACCCGCCGGGATGTCAGCCATCCCGTCACCACTTCTGGTCACGAACGCAACGGCAGCCACCGGGGCAGGGGGCAGTCTGCTTTTCTCGTTCACAAATTCTGCGCATGGGGGTCGGATAGCAGGAGGTAGCGTCCTAAACGGAACATGGTCTGGGATGATGTTCTCATCTCCGCAGGTATCTGGATCTGGCGGGATAGAATACCAGTGGTGCAACGTAATTGGGGGCACGAATGAGACCATTCTTAACATCCCCCAGTATGCCTCACTTGGGAGGATAACCTTCCGGGATGCCGGGGGGACGGTCCTCGCAACCATCCCATCCTCCGGGGTGCTCTACGCAAACGGACTCGGACTGACAAACCTCTGGACCGGGTTTGAGACAAACGCATTTGCAGGCACGACCCTCGACATGAGCAAGCCAGCCTCCACGCTGATAACAAACGCAGCGTTCAGCATCACTGGCTTCTCTGGCACGCCCACAAGAAACGGAAATTGGACATGGCTGATGATCAGCAACAGCAGCGCAACATCATTCTCCGTCACAGTGCCAGCATCATGCAGAGTCGCGCACATCTCAGCACCCGGAAGCAAGTCCCTGGTTGTGACAAATGGAGGACTCGCCGAACTTGAGGCCCGGATCCAGCCCGGAGTCACGACAAACATTTATTTCGCAACACCCTACTAACATGGCCTGGTCAGACATCTTTATCCCCTCCGGATCCCAAACTGCCGACGAGCAAAAGGCGAACTATGAGCGCCAGCAGGCCCAATACCTGGCGCGGCTTCAGGAGCGCCAGGCGGCCGCGACCATCACGCCGGAGCAATTCAACCAGAAGCTCGCCGCCACCCAGGACACCCTGAACAGCCAGGACGCCGCAGCGGTGGAGGGATTCCAGCAGGGGCTGCAGGAGGGATTGGGCAACGTGACCGGAGCCGTCAAAGGCACCCTGGCCGGGGCGATCAATTCAATCTGGGCCTCCATTCCGTGGCAGGCGTGGGCCGTCGGGGCCGTCGCCCTGTTTCTCTGGATGGGTGGTCTTGCCATGCTCAAGGGACGCTTAAAATCATGAAAGTACCCCAATTCCTACTATCCGCCGTTGCCGCCGTGGCGCTCTCGCTCCAGGCATGGACCCTGAACGAGGTGGTAAAGCTCAAGGTGGAGCTGGCGCAGCTCACAGTGAGCCTTCAGGCGCACATCCAACCCACAAAGTCCATGATGGATCAAGCCAATGGAAAATCTCAGCCCTGAGATCCTGCACAAGCCGTTCGCTGAATGGCAGCTAGATATGGTCACCGTGCTGATCGTCTGCCAGCTTGCAGGCCGCGCCTACACGGCCCTGCGACTGGGGGGCGGCCTCTCAGGGATCTGGCGCTCCATCATGTTTGGCAGCACCAGCGCCGGACCTGGACCCAGCAACCCGCCGCCTCCGCCGGTGGCCGTCTGGATCGCCCTGGGAGCGCTGCTCCTGAGCGGTTGCGCCATAAACCGGCAGATTGCCACAAGCACAACGACCAACCCCACCAATGGGGTGGTGACAGTGACCACCGCCCGCAGCAGCGTGCTGGCCTTTGGCGACGTGAAGAACGCGGTGGCCGCCACCAAGGCGAGCGCAGGCAAGACCCTCTCCGTGGGTGCAACAGGCATCAGCGAGGAGACAACCAGCGGGGCAGGGGCAACTCTCGGGGAACTGATCGGCACGGCTATAAAGTCGGCCAAGTGACCTACTTAGGGACAATCTGCCAGTAAACCTCGCCCTGGGCAGGCGTGACCAGGGCGCGATAGTGCCGGAACAGCATGGCTTCACTGTGACCGGCTTCCATGGCAGTTTTTGCCGATGAGCCGAACCTGGCAAGGTGGTAACTCACAAAGCTGTGCCGGGTCACGTTGTGACGCCACTTCACACCCGCCCCGGCAATCACCTTTCGGATGGTCATGTCCCCCACCGGCCCCAACTCGCCACCCAGCGCCAGCCACTTGTGCAGGTTCGGCTGGATGGTGATCAGCCTGCGGGAGCGGGTCTTGCTGTTCATGGCCGTCACCTCGACAAGGCTCTGATCCAGCTTCAAGTCCTTCTCACACAACCTTTTGGCCTCTGCCGAGCGCACGCCGCAGAAATACCTGATTGCCAGGAGGCGGCACACCGAGAGATTGGCCCGGCGGGCGTGCTCCAGCACCTGGACAACCTCCTCCGGAGTGTGGATCGCGATCTCACCCGTTGCTCCGTTCGCTGCGGGCAGCTCAACGCCCAGGGCGGGATTCTTGACCAGGTAATCCCGCCGGACGGCGAAGCCCAATAGGTTTTTGACATCATTCAGGTAACTCCTCCGGGTCCTGACCGACCAATTTTGGTTGGAGATAAACTTTTCGATCTCCCCTGGTGTGATGTTCTCAAGATCCTTGTTTCCTCGCCCGGCGGCGAATGCCTTTAGCGTCACCCTCAACTGCCTCAGATACCGGTCTGAAGAACCGATGCGGGCCTTTGCGCGCAGGAATTCCGAGATAAGCTCCGTGACGGAATATCGGATCCGGGAATTGTTGACGGGGTGGGGGGCTACTGTCTGGGTCGGGGGCTGCGAAGAAATAAGATTTTTGCCCTGGGCGGCGACCGCCAAGGCATTCACAGCGGCCGCCAAAGCTATCAACGCCTCTGAAAGCGTGTCCCGAGCGACAGGATAAGCGACAGGAGCGTGACCGTTGGCACGCGATTTCCCCAATGAAAGGTGGTCGGAGCGACAGGATTTGAACCTGCGACGTCTTGGTCCCAAACCAAGTGCTCTAGCCAGGCTGAGCTACGCTCCGTTGACCGGTGTCAATATTCCAGCTTTTTACAGTCAATGCAATCAGTTTCTCGGGGTAAGTTTGGCGTCGAGGGTTTTCAAGACCTCAAAACCAGTTGACCATGTCAGCGCAGGCTGCTATTCTCCACGACCTGATTTTTTACGGCTGATTATGCGACACACCATTTCCGTGCTGGTTGAAAACAAGTTTGGCGTGCTGACTCGGGTAGCTGGCCTTTTCAGTGGCCGTGGCTACAACATCGACACGCTGAATGTGGCTCCGACTGCAGACCCGACGGCATCCCGGATGACGATCGTGACACGTGGTGATGAGGCGACTCTGGACCAGATCGTCAAGCAGCTGAACAAGCTGCCCGATGTAATGAAGGTTCATGACTTTCGCGAGGGAGAGTATGTTGACCGGGAGTTGGTGCTGGTGAAGGTGTCGGTGGACAGTAAGACACGGACTGAAGTGATCCAAATCAACGACATCTTCCGTGGAAAGGTCGTGGATCTGCAGCCTGAGAGCCTGACAATCGAGTTGACGGGCGAGGAGAGCAAGATTGAGAAGTTTTTAGAGCTAATGAAGGGTTTCGGCGTGCTGGATCTGACCCGGACAGGGAAAGTTGCAATGCCTCGCCGGTAGTCGTCATCAGGTCTTTTCCGCCGCGTCCAACGGACTGGACGACGCGCGCGGGCAGGTGATATTCGTTCAGTCGAGAGAAAAACATAGAAATCAAATTATGAAAATTGAGTTTGGCGGCGTGGTGGAAGATGTGATCACGCGCAAGGAATTTCCGATGACCAAGGCCCGCAAGGTGCTGAAGAACGAGGTTATCGCGATCATTGGCTACGGGGTGCAGGGACCGGCCCAATCACTCAACCTGCGTGACAACGGGTTCAATGTCATCATTGGCCAGGCAAGCGGTTTCAAGCGTGATTGGGATCGTGCCGTCAAGGACGGGTGGGTTCCCGGAAAAACTCTTTTTGAGATCGATGAGGCAGTGCGCCGTGGAACGATCATTCAGTTGCTCGTCTCCGACGCCGCCCAGCGCGCCGTTTGGCCGAACATCAAGGCCAACCTCAAGGATGGTGATGCCCTCTATTTCTCCCATGGCTTCTCCATCGCCTACAAGAAGCAAACAGGGGTGGTGCCGCCGAAGAATGTCGATGTGATCATGGTCGCGCCGAAGGGTTCCGGCACCTCCGTCTGCCGTAATTTCCTCTCCGGGGCCGGAATCAATTCCAGCTTCGCCGTTGAGCAGGATTTCACCGGCCGCGCGCAGGAGCGCTGTCTCGCAGTGGGCATCGGAATCGGATCCGGATATTTGTTCCCCACCAACTTCCAGCATGAGGTGTTCAGCGACCTGACAGGCGAACGGGGCGTGCTCATGGGTGCTCTCGCTGGAATGATGGAAGCACAATACGATGTGCTCCGCCAGAATGGCCATTCACCGAGCGAGGCCTTCAATGAGACGGTCGAGGAACTCACCCAGAGCCTGATTCGCCTGGTTGACGAAAACGGAATGGATTGGATGTATTCCAACTGCTCCGCCACAGCTCAGCGCGGCGCGATGGACTGGAAGCCCAAGTTCAAGAAAGCCGTTCTCCCCGTGTTCAAGGAACTTTACACGAGGGTCAAGACCGGCAAGGAATGCGCCCGCGTCCTCTCCGCTTGCGGCAAGGCTGATTATCAGGTCCAACTCACGAAAGAGCTGGCTGTGATTGGTGAGTCTGAAATGTGGCAGGCCGGCAGGGCCGTACGCAGCCTCAGGCCCAAGGAAGCCGCCAAGGCGATCGCCAAGGGCACCAAGGGTGTTGCGGGTCGCGGCTCCAACTAATTCATAGGCTCCCTTTTCACCAGCCGGATTCGCTTTTGCGAGTCCGGCTTTTTTTGTGCGCCCGGCAGGGCGCACTGACTTGTTGGTTGAAGTCCAATGCACACCCGGCAAGGGGAACTGCTAGCCGGACAGCAGGGGTGTCGATCGTGAGGCCGAATCTGAAGGAAGCCGCAAGCAAAAGGCTGCCCTGACGAACAGGAACCACATACGAGGCAGACGCAGCGGATGAGAAGGCACGAGTATTCGGAGTCCAGTTCTTGCACGGAGTCTGCGGAAGTATGTGTGGCAGGCATACGCGTGAAAGTCAGTGCGCATCACCCGGGGAGATCTCTGACGGTGCGATAAAGCTAGCGTGGTCGCAAGGGGGCGACGAGGCTGTCGGAGAAGTCAGCAGAAGCCATAGCAGGTCGCCCCGCGACCGAAGGACTGAACGTAAAGACAAGAAACGGAACCCTTGTTCCCGATGAGAGACCGGGATCCACAAAACAAGATTGAGATATCTGAATTGGACCAGCGAGGTCGGGGCCGGAAGCCCGAAGCGGCGCTGGCCAGCGGCTCAAGCTTTCCGGGACACAAGGAACAAACCGGACCCAAACAACCAGACCTCATCGAATGCTCGAGCGAGGCCACATGCTCAAGGCCATGGAGGCAGCGATTCAGCAAGTTGGTTGGGATTTGTGGTGGAAACAGGAGGATGTTGAATTTTGCCCGGCGATCTGCCTGTTCTTCATGCGTTGAGCATCTCTTGGCGTAGTGAGAAAGGGCAAAGCACTGGCGTTGAGGCGTGCAGGGAGTGAAGTCCCGGTGTGCCCCTTATTTGAAGCTTCTTTTCCGACCCTCAACCGGTCATCCCGGCTTCCGGCTCAACCGATGAAGCATAAAACCGGCGGTCCACAGAGCGGGGACCTCAGAATCCGCTCGCGCAGTTCCTGGAGCGTGGTTCTGCCGGCCTGGACATGCTTCCCGTGCAGGATTGCAAAGGCATGAAGCAGGGTGAAGGCCATTATTTTATCCAAAGGAGCACCACCACGGCAACCGGCTGATCACCACCTCGCCCCGAAGCAGGCTCAACCCGACAACCCGTGAAGCATTCTCAGAGGCCTGCCTCCGGTCGGCAAGGCGGCGTGGGAAACAAAACGCCCCAACTCCTGGAAATTGGCATCACTCATCCCCAAGGGCCTCATGCCTGCGCAGGAGTCAGATAGTAGTAGGGGCCATGTTTCTCACCCCCGCGGCGGCCCTGTCAGTTGCGCTTGCCACAGACCGAGAACTGATCGACAAACGGGGCCCGCACGGCACCCGGTGGAACCTTGATCTCGGAAAGGAGGAACTGCCTGCGCTTGCGCAGTGCAAGGGTGGTCTTGCCGGTGGTGTCATATATCCTCGCCATATCAAGGGCGGGGATATCAGCATGCCACGCCGAGTCAAAAAAAGAAAATCCTCAAACCCATGCAAACATTCAATTTACCCAAAATCCCCAAGGGAGCTTGATGGACCGCTGAACGGCGGCCGGCGATTGTGTCGTTAAATCTTATACCCCCTCCCCCCACATGCATCCCCCTCCTCCTCCCAGATGAATCAGGCGTGGGGAGTGGGGCGGTGGTAGTTTAGACTTTGAATCAGCGCCACGGTTTCCTATAAACAGGGGGTGTCTTCGCCCGAACCAAAGCCGATTAACGCCAGCACTCGCTATTGCGCTGTGTATGGTTCCCCCATCCGGCATTCGGCATCCCCAGCGATGCAGAACGCAGGAATTGGCGCCCTGGGACTGGATTGGCGTTATCTTGCGTTTGAGGTCGTCCCCGAGATGCTGAGGGAGGCCATCCGGGGGGCCGGGGCGATGAATTTCATCGGACTGAACCTGACTGTTCCCCACAAACTGCTCGCGGTGTCGATGGTGGATGTGCTCGATCCGTCGGCGAGTAGATGGGGTGCCGTGAACACAGTCCGCTTTGAGGGGATGGCATCCTCGGGAGAATGGTTGCCGCTGCGGGAATTTGAACGAGCGCCAGCCCTGACCAGATCGGTTGGTTTCAACACGGATGCGGATGCCATCGCCCGGTCGGTGCGTGAGGATCTGGGAATGGAGTTGAAGGGGAGGCGGGTGCTGCTTCTGGGGGTCGGTGGCGCCGGGCGGACAGCCGCCCTGAGGCTGGCTTCCGAGGGTGTCGATCGCTTGTATCTGGTTAATCGCACGATCAGCAAGGCGGCGGAAGCTGCCTCCGAGATCAACTCTCTAATGGGCAGGTCGGTTGCCGATGTGGGCTACCCGGGGGAGACTGTGGATCTGGTGATTAACGCCACATCTTTGGGGTTAAAGTCATCTGATCCCTTACCGTTTGATGCACGCGAGTTTGATCCGGGTCGTGCCGGGGCGGCTTACGACATGATCTACCGTCCTGCAGAGACACCGTTCCTGACGGCTGCCCGGAAGGCTGGTTGCAGAACAGAAAACGGTTTGGGAATGCTCCTCTTTCAGGGAGCAGCAGCACTTGAGTTATGGTCCGGTCGACCGGCGCCTGTCGAGCAGATGCGTCGCGCGCTGCACTCGAATATTTATGGTTAAAGCCACCTTGGATGCACAAAACTGGGCTGCCGTCCCGTTCCACTTTTGGACCGTGGTGATGTTCGTGTTCGGAAGCATGGTCGGCAGCTTCTTGAACGTCTGCATCTATCGGATGCCTCTGGGCCTCAGTGTGGTTTCTCCACCATCCCATTGCCCCAAATGCAAGTATTCCATTCCAGCGTATTTAAACATTCCACTTTTCACCTGGATGATCCTCCGGGGTCGGTGCCGCAACTGCAGGGACCTGATTTCACCCCGTTACTTTCTGGTGGAACTGCTTACGGCCGTCCTTTTCGCCTCCAGTTGGCTTGGATTTGGGGGGCAATCTGTGGGAACGGCGTTGGTCTACTGCCTGGTGCTCGCCGGCTTGGTTGCTGCCACCTTCATCGATTTTGAACACTTCATCATTCCCGACGAAATCACGGTTGGTGGCATGATCGTTGGTTTTTTCTGTTCATTTTTCGTGCCCGGCCTGCATGGCCAGGTATCCTCGTCAGGAGCCATGAGGCAGAGCCTTCTGGGGGCGGCACTGGGAGGTGTGGTGATCTACGGAATTCTGCGACTGGGGAAGCTGCTCTTTGGCCGTCAACGATTGAGCCTGCCAGCGGAGACCAGGGTCATTTTTACGGAAACCGCGCTCCGGCTACCGGACAAGGACGTTCCGTATGAAGACCTGTTCTATCGACCATCCGATGTGGTTTGTCTTCAGGCAAAAACGGTTGAGTTGGTTGACCGTTGTTACAAGGACGTTCAGGTGCGGCTCAGTCCGGATCTGCTGCAGATAGGGGATGAAAAGCTGAATCCGGCTGAAGTCCCATACATGGAGGCGGTCAGTGCTGAAATCGTCCTTCCTCGAGAAGCGATGGGATTCGGTGATGTGAAGTTCATGGCGGGGATAGGTGCCTTTCTGGGGTGGAAGGCAGTTCTATTCTCTCTCATGGCGAGTTCGCTGATTGGTTCGATGGTTGGAGTGTTCCTGATTCTCATCAAGCGCCAGGTCTGGTCGTCCCGTCTGCCATATGGTCCTTACATCGCAATCGGTGCAGTAATTTGGATGTTCGGAGGACGGGAGTTGTTGGATTGGTGGATGGTTGGGCGTTGAGTTGGAATGGGCGGATCCGTAGTTTTCCGGATGCCAGTCTGTCAGGATTTTAGTTGTGTTTATGGATGCTTGTCCCTAAATTCCTTACACGATATGAAGACAGGATTTGCGGCCAGCCGTTCCGCTTTCATCGGGACTCTCCAAGTGCCTGAGCAAATGACCGGGCAGGGGAAGCCAAGGGTCTCAATCGCCAAACAGTTCGGACAGTGGTTTTTCGTCATCTGTCTGACCGCAGTCTTCTACGGGGTGATCAGCCACTTCGGTGTGCAGACGGTGGTGGTTGTGGGACGGAGTATGAATCCCACCCTCGAGGATACCCGCTTTTATTTCCTGAATCGTCTGGTGTATTTGATTCGTTCCCCGAGACCCTCCGAAATTGTGGTTCTCCGAGATCCTCAGGAAGGCGGTATTTCAGTTAAACGCATCATCGCCGGGTCCGGCGATTTGGTTTCAATCAGGAATGGTCTGGTTTTTGTCAACAATCGGCCGCTCCTGGAACCTTATTTGGCGAAGGGAACTCCCACCTATCCCTATTGCAGTCTGCGCGAACAGACTTTTACCATGCATTCGGGGGAGTTTTTTGTGCTCGGAGACAACCGGTTGAACTCTGCCGACAGCAGGACCTACGGCCCCATCTCCCGGGGTGACATCCTTGGGCAGATCATCCGTTAGGTTACAGGTTCCGCGTTGCAGCTTGTCTTGGCACCTGAATTCACTATGCTGTCAACCATGGGCACTCAACCGTTTGACGCAGCCAGATCTGAACGCATCTCCTCATTGGGTCGCAAGGTTCTGGCGGGAGGAGAATTGGATCGCGCGGAGGCGATGTTCCTTTTCGATTTGGATGCGGACGGGGATATCCTTGAGCTTCTGTCTTGGGCAAACCGCGTGCGCGAGCAGTTCAAGGGCAACAAGATACATCTTTGTTCCATCGTAAACATCAAGGCTGGAGCCTGTTCTGAGAATTGCCGGTTTTGCGCCCAATCGGCAGCCTACGATACCAGTTCCCCCCGTTATGGGTTGGTCGATCCTGAACCGATTCGTGCTGCTGAGGATGAGGCGCTTGCGAATGGGGTGACAGGTCTGGGTCTGGTTGCCGCCTGGCGCGGCATTGAGGAGGGTCCCATCCTGGATGACCTTTGTCGGCGGTTCGAGGAGATGAAAAAGAATGGAAAGGCTCGACCCGATGCTTCTCTGGGAATCATCCGGAATCCTGCCGTGGCCCGGCGACTCGCTGATGCAGGGGTGGAGTGTTATAACCACAATCTTGAGACTTCCCGCCGCTTTTATCCCGAAGTTTGCACGACGCACACTTATGAGGAGCGGCTTGACACCCTGAAGTATCTCAAAGCTGCCGGAATCAAAATTTGTTCCGGTGGAATTCTGGGCATGGGGGAAACGCGAGCCGACCGTTGCGATCTCGCTTTTGCCATCAAGGAGGTCGGGGCAAGTTTTGTTCCAATCAACATTCTTAACCCGATTCCCGGAACTCCCATGGAAGGGCAGCCTCCGATGCCGCCGATGGAAGCTCTCAAAACCATCGCCTGTTTTCGGCTGATCCTGCCCACACAGGAGATCATGATTGCGGGAGGTCGTGTTGTGAACCTTCGGGATCTTCAGAGCATGGTATTCATGGCCGGTGCGAGCGCGTTGATGGTGGGGAACTATCTCACCACCGTAAACCAGCCTGTGGAAAAGGACCTCCAGATGCTGAAGGATTTGAACCTGGATCCGGATTGGTCCGGCCACGGACGAACATTGAGCTCCTCGACCCCAAGCGAAGCCTGCCAACCCGGCGGAACAGTGGCCCCGTCTTGAAGAGGGGGCAGGGGCTTCCTCCTTAGTGCTGGGCGGCAGTGTTGCGTCGATGCATCCAAGATTGGCCAAGACTGGTCAGCGTTTTGCTGTTGAGCACCCGCTCAGCTAGCGGGAAGACAATCCTCTCCTCCTTGTCAAAGTGCTTACGGGAGTGAGCCACTGCAACCAACAACAATTCTCTGGCCTGAGGTAGCCGGATGGCATCCTGAACCCGCTGCAGGGTGGCATCCATCTCCTGATGCTCCTGAATGAACACATCCCTCTGGCCGATTTGCTCAAAACAATGTTCCAGAGGTCCTATGAACAACTCGTCCTCGTGATCAGAATGGGCCTTGAGCATCGATTCCACCAAGCCGGCCATGAATTTGACCTCGCCCAACGATTTCGCCTCAGGAACCTTCTGTTCAATGTAATCGAACATGTTATGGAACACCAGGTGCTCCGCCATTAGTGCTTCGGTGATTTTCATGGCTCCAACATTGCTGACCTATATGTAGCAAAGATTTTCCATTCCTGCCAATCAATTGTCTCAGGTGCAGCTTCGGCCGGATTGTGGTCTTGAACCCAGATGGTCAGCTTGCCGATGTGTAGGCATCCATGCCCGCACATGAACAAATGAGGTTCCGGTCGCCGAACACGTTGTCGATGCGGCCGCAGGCGGGCCAGAACTTATGATCCTTCAGCCAGGGAGCTGGAAAGCAGGCCTGCTCGCGACTGTAGGGGCGGTCCCAAGTGGTGGCCACAACCATGTCGGCAGTGTGGGGCGCACCCTTAAGAAGGTTGCGCTGCCGGTCTGAAGCGCCGCTCTCGATGGCTTCAATCTCGGCATGAATCCAGATCATCGTATCGCAAAAACGATCCAATTCTGTTTTTGATTCGCTTTCCGTCGGTTCAACCATCACGGTGCCTGCGACGGGCCACGAAACGGTTGGGGCATGAAATCCATAATCCATCAAACGTTTTGCAACGTCCTCGACGGTGACCGACTTGAAGTGGCGGAGGTCGAGGATGCATTCGTGGGCAACCAGGTTGGCAGCGCCGCGGTAGAGGACCGGAAAGTGATTTTCCAGGCGCTTTGCGATGTAATTTGCATTCAGGATGGCGTATTTGGTGGCCTCTGTAAGCCCCTGACCACCCATCGCGGCGATGTAGACCCATGAGATGGGGAGGATCGAGGCACTGCCCCACGGTGCCGCAGAGACGGCGCCGGAGGCTTTTGACGTGGGCGAAACCACCGCGTGTCCGGGCAGGAACGGGAGCAGGTGGGATGCGACGCCAATCGGTCCCATGCCAGGACCGCCACCCCCATGAGGGATGCAGAAGGTCTTGTGCAGGTTCATATGGCACACATCGGCGCCAATATCCCCGGGGCGACAGAGGCCCACCTGCGCGTTCAGATTGGCACCATCCATGTAAACCTGGCCGCCATGAGAGTGAATGACAGAGCAAATCTCTCGAATCGACTCCTCAAAAACTCCGTGAGTTGAAGGATATGTCACCATGAGCGCGGCCAGTTCGTGCGCATGGGCCAGAGCCCGCACTTTGAGATCAGCCACGTCGATGTTTCCGCGCTTGTCACAGGCCACAGGGACCACCTTGAAGCCAGCCATCACGGCACTGGCCGGATTGGTGCCATGCGCAGAAGTGGGAATCAGACAAACATTCCTGTGCCCCTCCCCGCGTGCCTGATGATGGGCACGGATCACAAGTAATCCGGCATATTCCCCTTGCGAGCCAGCGTTCGGTTGCAGGGAAATTCCAGCGAAACCGGTGATCTCGGAAAGCCAGCGCTCAAGATCGGCGAACAGTTGCTGATAACCCTGTGCCTGATCAAGAGGGGCGAAGGGGTGGATGCGGCTGAATTCAGGCCAGGTGATGGGCAGCATCTCGGCAGCCGCGTTGAGCTTCATCGTGCAGGAGCCAAGCGGGATCATCGATGTTGTCAGCGAGAGATCCCGGGCTTCCAGACGCTTCACGTAGCGCAGCATCTCCGTCTCAGAGTGATAGGAGTTGAAGACCGGATTTGACAAAAAGGGTGTTGTGCGGGCGAGATTACCGGGCAGGGGGGATAACGCTTCTGCGGCGAGCTCGGTCACGGTGAATTGGGGTGATTGCCCTTGGTTGAAGAGTCCCCAAAGGTCCATCACATCGGATTCACGGGTGGTTTCGTCCAGCGAGATTCCAACCAGATCGCTGCACATCCAGCGCAGGTTGATGGATGCGAGCTGCGACTGTTGGATCACCGATTCCTTGAGGGCGGGATCCAGAAGGATGCAGATCGTGTCGAAGGAGGGTTGGGCATCGACATTGCACCCCAGCCGCAACAGGCCGGCAGCGAGAATCTGGGTCAGGCCGCGAATCCGTTCAGCGATTGAAGTGAGTCCTTCGGGGCCATGATAGCAGGCGTAAAGCGCGGCGATGTTTGCCAGAAGGGCCTGGGCTGTGCAGATATTGCTGGTGGCTTTTTCCCGGCGAATATGTTGCTCCCTGGTCTGGAGGGAAAGCCGGAGGGCCGGCCGGCCTCGGGAATCCCTGGAAACCCCCACGATCCTGCCCGGCATCTGCCGCTTGTATTCATCCTTCGTGGCGAAGAATGCAGCATGTGGCCCCCCGTAACCCAGGGGAACCCCGAAGCGTTGGGCGCTTCCCAGTGCTATGTCTGCTCCGAATTCCCCGGGTGGCTTTAGAAGCGTCAGACTCAGGAGATCGGCAGCAACTGCCACAATTATGCCTGCAGCATGTGCGCTTTCGACAAATCCTGAATAATCCCAGACCTCGCCGGTGGTTGCGGGGTATTGAACCAAAGCTCCGAAAAACTGATCAGTAAGTGCCACCGACCGGTGATCGCCCACCTTCACTTCGAAACCCAGAGCAGCGGCACGGGTTTGGATCACATCGATTGTCTGTGGATGGCAGGCCTGTGAAACGAAGAAAACAGAACGGCCGGGCTTCAGGCTGTGGCACATTGTCATCGCTTCGGCAGCGGCGGTGGCCTCGTCCAGAAGGGAGGCATTGGCGACCGGCAGACCGGTGAGATCCATGATCATGGTCTGGAAGTTCAAGAGAGCCTCAAGGCGTCCCTGGGCGATCTCTGCCTGGTAGGGTGTGTATTGGGTGTACCAGCCCGGGTTTTCGAGAATATTCCGTTGCAGGACGGGCGGGGTGATGCAGTCAGAATAGCCCATGCCAATGAACGAGCGCCAGATGCGGTTCTTTGATGCAATCGCCCGAAGGTCGTTGAGCGCCTCGGACTCGGTTCTTGCTGCCGGGAGGTTGAGAGGTTCCGTAAGCCGGATGCTTGCGGGCACTGTCTCCAGAATCAGGTCATCCAAAGTCTGGTAACCCAGCAAGTCCAACATTTCCCTGGTTTGCTTCGGATTAGGACCGATATGGCGGGATGCGAACGGTGTTGGAGGCGGCAACATAGTGGCGGATCGAAACGAAACAGCAGCCCCGGTGCGGGGCGGGTTGTGAGTATGAGTCTGAACGGTTTCTGACATTTGAGGCAAATTAAGGCGCAAACGTCCCAAAGCAAGCGAGTTTCCACTTTTTGGCGGCGCATTTTTAGTCACTTATTGTCTGGTCTTGTGTGTGGGGTGCCTTAGAATCGGGTCGTGAACCCACGGTGGAAACCGGTTTTTTATCTTACATTGGCTTTGGCAGTCGTTTGGGGTATCGCGATGGCAGGATTTGCAATCGCCAGGAATTCCCGCATGACGATCGAAAAGCTGAATGCCTATGTCACTCAGGTGAAACTAGCCAAGTTGAATGCTGCCGACCGGGCTAAAGCACTCAAACTTCTCGCAGAGAAACTCAACTCCCTTTCCGCTGAAGAGCGGCGCCGTGCCAGATTCGAGCGTTCCGCCATGGGAATTTTCGAAGAGATGACGGAGCAGGAGAAGGGGGACTTCATTGAGGCGACCATGCCGGCCGGATTCAAGCAGATGCTATCCTCCTTCGAGCAAATGCCAGAGGAAAAACGTCGTCGGGTGGTGGACGACGCTGTGAAGCGCCTGCGGGAGGCGCAGTCCCAAATGCGCAATGGGGAGGCACCCGGTGGTCCTGCAATGGGGGGCAATACGGGACAGGGGTTGAGCGAAGAGCTGCAGACCAAGGTCCGGACTATCGGACTGAAGGCGTTTTACAGTCAGAGTTCGGCCAAGACGAAGGCCGAATTGGCACCTGTTCTGGAAGAGTTGCAGAGAGCTATGGAGAATGGGAGGGCCTTTCGCAGGTGACGGGTTCTGTTCTGTTCCGAATGAACATGCACCAAACAGTAGGGATCGTTGGGCGGGGGAGCAGGAGAGCGTTCACCCTCATCGAGTTGCTGGTCGTGATCGCGATCATTTCCATTCTGGCTGGGCTGCTGCTCCCAGTCTTGGGGAAGGGCCGCGAGGCTGCGAAGGGTGCTGCCTGCCTCAGCAATCTCCGCCAAATCGGGGTGTCCCTCCAGCTTTACGTTCAGGATTATGGAAATCGACTCCCAATCATGCGGGACAAGTCCGTTTCCAGTTCCAACAGTGTTCCGGCCACTGGAGATCCTCTGGTGGTGTCATCCAACGAATTGCCTTCTCCGGATCTGGTTCTTTCCAATTATCTGGGCAATGTCCGGGTTCTCAAATGCCCTTCTGATCGGAGCAACATCTATGAGAACACGGGGGCCAGCTACTCCTGGAACAGCCTTTTGAACGGTCAGGATGCGGAGCGATTGAAGGTGTTTGAGATGCAATTTGAGCCTCATCAGATACCGCTCATGTTCGACAAGGAGAAGTTCCATGAGGCCAGGGGCGAATCCAAGGCCCAGAACTTCCTTTATGCCGATGGTCACATTAAAAACCTTCTGGCGATTGAGGGAACAATCCAAAAAAGCAAGTGATTGAACTGAAGGATGTCAGCAAGCGGTTCGGATCCAGGACGGCGGTGGATGCCTTGAGCCTCCGAGTGCCTCATGGTGAGATTTATGGTTTGCTGGGTCGCAACGGCGCAGGTAAGAGCACTGCAATTGGCATGATGTTGGGGCAGGTATGGCCAACCAAGGGCAGCCTTCGGATTTGCGGCCACTGCGTGCTGACGCAGCGCCAGATGGCTTTGCGCAAAGTGGGGGCGATTTTTGAAAGCCCTGCGTTTTATGATTACCTTTCCGGACGTAGAAATTTGGAGATTTTGAGTTCTTACACGGAGCGCACCGAAGCGCGGAGGATCGCCGAAGTGGTGGACTGGGTGGGGTTGGGAGGCAGGGAAAATTCGAAAGTTCGCACCTATTCACATGGAATGCGCGCGAGGTTGGCACTGGCCCAGGCGTTGTTGCCAAATCCGGAGTTGCTCATCCTTGATGAACCGAGTGATGGCCTCGATCCCGAGGGGATCCATGAGATGCGGCTGACCATTCAGCGTTTGAAGCGGGAACTGGGCCTGACCATTCTGCTATCCTCCCACCTTCTGAACGAAGTGGAGCAACTTTGCACAAGGATTTGTGTCCTCAACAAGGGGGCCAAGGTGTTTGAGGGAACTCTCGAGGAAACGCGCCGGTCCGGAAGGTGGGTGCATCTGGTTGTTGGGGACTGGTTCAAAGCGATTCAATCTCTTGAGGGGGCGGGACTCATCTCCGGGCATCGGGATGGCCGATTTGTTTCAATGGTGCCGGATGTGGACACCTCCCAGCTGGTTTGTGCCTTGGTCTCGGCGGGAATCAAGGTCCATGAGATCGCTCCCGAGGAGGAATCCCTGGAGACGTTTTATCTGGGACTGATGGAAGAGCGGCAGGGCCATGTCTCTGGTGAGTCAACTCAAGCGGCGCCAACCCCAAATTGAGATGTTCTACCTCCAATTACGCAACGAACTTTGGAAGCTCTTCGGAAAGAAGCGCACCTATATCGGTTTCGGCGCCTTCCTCCTTGCCCAGAATGCCATGCTCCTGACTTTCCGGTTTACCCGTTGGAAGGGGGACTTGGAAAAAATGCTTGACGGTAATGGATACCTTGCACAGGACTACGTTTCGGCATTGACGGTGGCGGTGATCATGCTGATCCCGCAGATCATTCTCCTTCTGCCCTTGTATGCGGCGCTCGTCGGGGGGGATCTTGTGGCCAAGGAGGCTGAGGATGGCACTCTGCGCATGATTCTGGCCCGGCCTGTGTCCCGGTTCCGATTGCTCTTCTCCAAGTGGCTCGCAGGGATGGTGTTTTCAGCTGTATTGGTTCTTGTTCTGGGGGGCACGGCTCTGGTCTTTGCCAGCATCTGGTTTCCCTGGAAGGGTATGTTTGTGTTCGCCCCGGGGATGGTGTTCAACGTCCTCAGTGCCAACGATGGGGTGATTCTTTACATCTTCTCCCACATCTTCATTATGGTTAATGCCAGTGCGATTCTGGCGCTTGCCTTCATGTTCTCCTGCTTCAACATGAAGCCCGCTGCGGCCACGATTCTCGCCCTCTCCTACCTCTTTATAAACCTTGTGATGGAGGGAATACCGTTTTTTGACAGGTTTCAAAACTTCTTCCTTCCACACCACTTTCGTATGTGGCTTCTCGTCTACTCGAGTCCCACTCCTTGGGATCGGATAGGGGAGTCGCTGTGTGTGGTGCTTGCCTTCAATTTGACTGCTTTCCTGATCGGTGCCGCCGCCTTCCAGGTGCGGGACATCAAGTCCTGACACAAGTCATTGTAAATCAGGTTTTTATATTTATTTTTTCCATCCGTGTTTTGGGTTTCCCGTTCTCGGTGTGGAGATGATCCTACGGACGGGTGAATCCTACACTATATGTGCGGGATTGGTGGAAGTTGACCCCCAACTAATGGTGTTTTTGTTGCCGTTTTTATCTTCGTTAAAACTGCATTTGGATGTTGTGCAGGAGGTGCAAATTTCTTATAGTTTTACACCCGTTGTGGAAGAGCCAATCTCCGCCTCTCCAACCGGATTTTATGCCTGAGGAAAACCTTTTGGAACCGACAGAAAGCCCGAACGACTCCCTTGTCGTGCCTGATATTTACGATTCGTCAAAAATCGACAAACTCGAGGGGTTGGAGGCTGTGCGCAAACGCCCCGGAATGTATATCGGCGATCCGGACGAGCGTGGGCTGCATCACTGTGTCTTTGAAGTGCTGGACAACTCAATTGATGAGCATCTAGCCGGGTATTGCTCAAAAATCGAGGTGACGATCCATGTGGATGGATCGATCTCCATCAGGGACAACGGGCGCGGGATTCCCGTCGACATGCATCCCAAGTGGAACATGCCTGCGGTCGAATTGGTGCTGACCAATCTGCATGCAGGTGGCAAGTTTGGACAGGGAGCCTACGAATATTCGGGTGGTTTGCACGGGGTGGGGGCAAAATGTGTCAATGCGCTTTCTGACTGGTTCAAAGTCGAGGTTTCCCGGGAGGGGAAAATCTATTCGATGCAGTTTGCGCGTGGAGTCACGACACAGAAACTCACAGTCATCGGCAAGTCCAGAGGCAACGGCACACTTATCACGTTCAAGCCGGATGCCACCATTTTTACGATCACCACGGAATTCAAGTTCGAGATTCTGGCCAATCGACTCCGGGAGTTGGCATTTTTGAACCCGGGAGTGGAGATTATTCTGACGGATGAACGTAACGAAAAGACCGAGACCTTCCTTTACAAGGAGGGTATTGAGGAGTTCGTCCGGCAGTTGGGGCGCAACAAGTTGCTGGTCCATCCGAAGCCTGTGGCCATCGATGGCAAGAGGGAGAGGGTTTTTGTCGCCTGCGTCATGCAGTATAACGACAGCTACAACGACCAGATTCTCTGTTTTGCGAATTCGATCCCGAATCCCGATGGGGGGACCCACCTGACTGGTTTTCGTTCCGCGCTCACACGCGCCGTTAATCAGTATGCACGGCAGAACGAACTCATCAAGGAGAAGGATCCGGCCATTTCCGGGGATGACGTCCGGGAAGGTTTGGTCTGCGTTCTAAGCGTGAAGCTGCCCGATCCCAGGTTTGAATCCCAGACTAAGGTGAAGCTGGTCAACACGGAGATTGACGGCATCGTGTCATCGATCGTTTATGACGGGTTGATGGCATACTTCGATGCCAATCCGATCATCACAAAAAAGGTCATCGAAAAATCACTTCTTGCTGCGCGAGCCCGGGAAGCTGCCCGGAAAGCCCGCGAGACGGTTCGGAAGGGGGCTCTGACGGGTGGTGGGCTTCCGGGGAAGTTGGCCGACTGCTCAGACCGGGACCCCGTAAACACAGAGCTTTACATTGTCGAGGGTGACTCTGCAGGTGGTTCAGCAAAACAGGGTCGGGACCGGAAGTTTCAGGCCATCCTCCCCATTCGCGGCAAACTCATCAATGTGGAGAAGGCCCGGTTGGACAAGGTTCTTCAGAACAACGAAATCCGCACGATGATCACGGCCGTGGGAACTGGCATCGGGGATGGTGATTCGGAGGGGGCCTTCAAGCTGGAGAAGTTGCGCTACCACAAGATCATCATCATGACGGATGCCGATGTGGATGGTTCGCACATTCGGACGTTGCTTTTGACGTTCTTTTACCGGCAGATGCCTGAGTTGGTGCGACGGGGACATGTTTACATTGCGCAGCCCCCCTTATACCAGATTTCGCGAAAGAAACGGGTCGAATATGTGGATGATGATGCGCAATTGAACCGCATTCTCATCCAACTTGGGACCGAGGAGGTCCGGCTTCGGAACATCAATGATGGAGGGGAACTTTCCCAGAACCAATTGAGCGAGATTTTGGAGTTGCTTGAGTCATTGGACAAGTATGCGAATGGTTTGCGTCGCAAGGGTGGGGATTTTGCGGCCTATCTGGAGCGAAGGGATGCGATGACCCACCAACTCCCCCAGCACCTTATCAAGGTCCGGGCCGGGAACGACGAGTCCGTTCATTATTTTCTCAACAATGAGGATCTCGCCCGATTCGGTGCCGAGAACCCCGATTTGGATCTTGGATTGTCCGGGGAGGGGGAAGGGGATGCCAATCCTGCGGCGGAGGGTGACCAGGCTGATTCAGCGGGGCCTGAGCGTCCCAAGTCCGGTCCCGCCCGCCGTGCCCGTCACGAGGAGCTTTACGAGAGCAAGGCCATCAGGGAACTGATGGACCAGCTCGCAGCAAAAGGATTGAGCGTTGGTCACTACTCGGCGCAGGGAAAGACGCTGTTCGAGTTAGTCGAAGGAGAAGGGGAGAAACAGCAGGTCAAGCCGCTGTTTTCCATCCCGGAGATCCTTTCGAGCATCAAGGAGGTTGGTCGGCGGGGCCTGCAGATCAAGCGGTTCAAGGGGCTGGGGGAAATGAACCCGAAGGAGTTGTTCGAGACCACCATGAACCCACTCCGGCGCAAGTTGCTGCGGATTGATGTGACCGATGCCATCGAGGCGGAGGAGATGTTCACCCGCCTGATGGGGGAGGAGGTTGAGCCCCGTAGGCAGTTCATCGAGGATAATGCCTTGAATGTGCGGAACCTCGACGTGTGAAATCAAACGAAGGCCGCATCGTAAAATATCCAGGACAGGCCCCGATTCCAGACCGGACCGCACCCCAAGCAATTTGAACAGAACTGATTGATGACTATGGATCAACCGGATTTCAAAAACGAACCGAAGGCGACTCCGGTGCCGCAATTTGCCGCCGACGAGAAGATTGCCAGAATCAACGTGGCCGAGGAGATGAAGAACTCATTCCTCGACTACTCGATGTCGGTCATCATCTCGCGCGCGTTGCCGGATGTGCGGGATGGGCTTAAACCCTCCCAACGGCGGATTCTTTACGCCATGCATGAACTGGGGCTTTACCCCCCCAGGAAGCACATGAAGTGCGCCAAGATCTGCGGCGATACCTCCGGGAATTACCATCCCCACGGTGAGGCTGTCATTTACCCCACTCTGGTGCATATGGCGCAGCCGTGGGCGATGCGGGACAGGTTGATTGATCCCCAAGGTAACTTCGGATCGGTCGAAGGTGATCCTCCCGCTGCGATGCGTTATACGGAAGCCCGCATGACGCCTCTTGGCGGGACCTTGATGCACGACATGGACAAGGATACCGTCGATTTTGTCCCAAATTACGACGAACGTCTGACCGAACCGACTGTTTTTCCCGCAGCGTTCCCCAATCTCCTTGTCAATGGTGGAACCGGCATCGCCGTGGGCATGGCCACGAACATGGCGCCCCATAATCTGGGTGAAGTGATTGATGGCATTTGTGCCCAGATCGACAACCCCCACATCAGCCTTCGGGAATTGATGAAGTTCATCAAGGGCCCCGACTTTCCGACCGGTTGCACACTGTGCGGCTTGGAGGGAATTCGCAACTACTTCGAGACCGGTCGTGGCAGCCTCAAGATACGGGGCAAGGTCGAGATTGAGGAGGTTAAGAATGGGCGGGAGCAGATCGTCATCCGGGAGATCCCCTACAATGTCAATCGTGCAGTCCTGGTGGCGCGTATTGCCGACCTGGTAAATGAAAAGATTCTCACTGACATCACCGGAGTGCGGGATGAATCAGACGAGAACACCCGGGTGGTGATCGAGATCAAAAAGGATGCACTCACCAAGGTGGTGATCAATAATCTCTACGAGCACACGGCCTTGGAGAGCAGCTTTGCGGTGAACGCCCTGGCTATCGATCATGGCCGCCCCAAGACTCTCGGGCTGAGGGACCTGATCACCTGTTACATCGAGCACCGCCGCGAGGTTGTGATCCGCAGGACGCGTTTCGAACTGCGTAAAGCCGAGGAGCGGGCCGAGTCTCTGGAAGGCTATTTAATCGCCCTGTCCAATCTGGACGAGTTCATTCGTATCATAAGGAGTTCGGCGAACAGGGATGAGGCCCGAGTCAAGTTGCTGGCCTTCGACTTCAGCCGCGAGCAGGTTGAGCGGATTGGAATTCTGATCCGCAGCGAGACCCGCTTGACCAATGGCCGTTACGCTTTCAGCGAGGCTCAGGCCAATGCCATTCTCGACCTGCGTCTTTACCAGTTGACGGGGTTGGAAATCGACAAAGTCCGCGGCGAATACCACCAGTTGATCGAAAAAATCAAGGACCTGCTGGATATTCTCGCACGTGAGGAACGTGTTCTTGCAATCATCAAGGCCGAATTGCTGGTGATCAAGGAGAAGTATGCGACACCGCGACTGACCGAACTGAGGCCTGAGGAGGGGGAAATCGCTCTTGAGGATCTGATCGCCAATGAGGGAATGATCATTACTTTGACCCATGGCGGGCTCATCAAGCGGACCAACGTGGCGGAGTATCGTGCCCAGAAGCGCGGGGGCAGGGGGGTCATCGGCATGGCCACCCGGGAATCTTCCAACGCGGATGATCAGGATTTTGTGGAACATTTGTTTACGGCAGGTGCGCATGACTACCTGATGTTCTTCACCAACACAGGTCGCTCCTATGCGGAGCGTGTTTACGAGATACCGGACATGGCGCGTGCGTCAAAGGGGCGCAACATCGCGAATCTGTTGCAACTCAAGGAGGGGGAGACCATAGCGGCATTCATCCGGATCATCACCAAGGAGGATGACAACCGCAACGATGTCACATGGGAGCAGCCGGGCTATCTGTTTTTCACCACCCAGCAGGGAACCGTCAAAAAGACTCCCTTGTCGGACTTTGCCAACATCCATAAGGGGGGGTTGATAGCGATCACCATTGACGAAGGGGACAAGCTGATAGACGTCAAGTTGACCACGGGAAATGATCAGGTCGTTCTGATCACAGGCGGCGGCATGAGCATCCGTTTTCTGGAAACGGATGTAAGATCGATGGGTCGTCAAGCCGCAGGTGTCCGTGGCATTTCGGTCGATGCGGACGATGCCGTGGTTGCAGTTGCCATTGTGGAGAAGGATGCCACCCTGCTTGTGGCTGCGGAAAACGGAATCGGAAAGCGAACCCCGTTTGATACCACTCAGGAGGATGGGACCGAGGAGTCGGTCTACCGCCTCCAAACCAGAGGTGGAAAGGGCATCATTACGATGAAATCCAGCGAACGCACGGGTCGACTGGTTGGCGCTTTGACGGTCAGGGACCTCGACCAGATCATGCTCATCACCACCGGTGGACAGATGGTGCGGACTTATGTCAAGGACATCCGTGAGACCGGTCGTAACGCAGCAGGCGTGAAGCTGATCGATCTTGAGGATGGCGACAAATTGCAGGCGATTGCTCCCGTGATTTCAGAGACCGAGGAGGAAACTCCGGGCGATGTTCCCCCGGGCGATGTTCCTCCGGGCGATGTTCCTCCGGGCGATGTTCCTCCGGGCGATGTTCCTCCGGGCGATGTTCCTCCGGTTGTCTGATCCTGCCAACCGGTTTCCACGAAATAGAAATGTGGCTCCCTGTCCAATTGGGCGGGGGGTGCTTCAGGACCTGCCCATTTTTCATCTCCCCCATTTGCCAGATGTGAAAATAATGCTATCTGTAACTTGCGCGTATGTTCAGCAGAAGCTTGTTGCAGTATCTGGCAGTTGGCATCGTCGTTTGCGGACTGGGTTTGTGGATCGCCACCGGGGCGAGTCAGGGATGGACGCAAACGCGTGTCATGGTTCGCACTCTTGACCCCGTAACGGGTATCGAGGGCATCACCTATCGAGCCAAGTTCGTGCCGGGAGTGGACTTTCTGGCGGTTTCCCTCGCAGCCGGATTCTTCGTATGGGCCGTTCCAATCATGTTTTTGAGGCGTCCTGTTGATCAACCGAACACAGTTTCGACACTCACAAAAAATCAAAATCACTAACAAATGAGAAAAATACAAATCAAAGCCGTAGTCATTCTCAGCCTTTTCAGTGCTGTTATATCCTCGCAGGCAGGGACTTACGACTTCAAGGATCCGAAGGGAGTGAACAACGCCACTTTCACTCTGGATGCACCATTGGAGGCGATTCGCGGAAGCGCTTCGGGCGTTTCCGGAACAGTGTCTTTCGATCCGGAAAAGCCGGAGTCAACGACTGGCAAGATCGTTGTCTCAAGTTCCTCGATTCGCGTAGGGAACCCCATGATGCAGCAGCATCTGGAGGGGGCCAAATGGCTCGAGGTATCGAAATATCCGGAGATCACCTTCGAGGTGGGGGAGATGAAAAACACAAAAAAGGATGGCATTAATATTACGGCGGATGTGGTGGGAACATTCAGCCTGAAGGGCGTAACCAAATCGATTACTCTCCCGGTGAAATTCACCTATCTAAAGGACAAACTTGGTCAACGGGTGCCGAACACGCAGGGCGATCTGTTGGTTATCAGGGCCAACTTCAGCATCAAGCGCAGTGATTTCGGGATTCAGCCCGGTCAGATGGAGGAGAAGGTTGCTGAGCAAATTGATCTAGCCCTGAGCATAGCTGGGGCTTGCCCGAAGTAATGGGTTATCAGCATGGGGAACGGGTGGCTATTATGCGTTCTGAAGTGTGATTTTAATCGAGTTACTACGATTCAGACACTGGGGGAGGGGCGTCTAAACCCTTGCAAAACGGGTCCAATTCGGGGGCCTGCCGGTCTGCGAGCCGGTTTTTCACCTTTTCCAACATTTCTTCTTGTCAATCTGTATCTCCTATAGTATAAAAG
>CAIWMU010000238.1 GCA_903913865.1 uncultured Verrucomicrobia subdivision 3 bacterium | reverse complement strand
TTGGCTGATCCCCCTTTCTCCCCTTCGTGTCTTCGTGCCTTCGTGTGAACCAAAACCCGGATCGAAGCCCAACCCTCCCTTTGCGCAGGCGGGAAGCCGTCATGCCCCGGTCATCCCGCACCGGAACACGACAGTTTTTAAACTGTTGGCTGATCCCCCTTTCTCCCCTTCGCGTCTTCGCGTCTTCGCGTGAACCAAGCCCCCGTTACTGCGCCTTCGGCTTGGGCTTCGTGATCATCTCGAAATCATCGCTACGGAACGGTGTCAGCGGCAGCCCGTCCTTCGTGAAAACGTTGCAAACCGGGTTATCCGACCAGGCATAGCGCACGGCCACGGGCTTCTCAACGGCATCGCATGAGAGGGTGATCTGGTTCGTCCCCTTCACCCCAGCCTTGGCCCAGTGCCAGACCTTGTCCTCACCGCACACAGCAAACCCGCGCGCCTCCTCGACATCAAATGTGTTCAACACTCCCCCGAAACAATCAAAGGTCGCGATGATCTTGCTGCCATCAACCTCCATGCTCTTGAATTCAGGGCTGCGGTAGGGCAGCTGCATCCCGTAATCCTTCACCAATGCCCACCTCACGAGCCGCGCTGCCACATCATGCTTGTTCCGGGGATGAATATCCTTCCCCTCGCCCAGATCAATGATCACCGCCTGGCCGGTGTTCGTCAGGCTCAGGGTGCCTGTCTGCGTCCAGCGCAGCTCCGCCCAGTCGCTTTCGCCCGGCTCCGCCTTCTCGGCCTTGAAATCAGCCAGTTGCACCCAGTAAAACGGAAAATCCCCCTGACCCCACTCCTTACGCCACTGCTCGATCATGAAGGGGAATAGTTTCGCATACTCATATGCACGGCCTGCATTCGACTCACCCTGGTACCAGATCACCCCTTTCATTCCATAACCAAGGGTCGGATTCACGACACCGGCAAAAATATTCCCCGGCCGCGCATTGCCGGACAGCCATTGCTGCGGGGAGATGGGCTGGCGCGGGGCCGTTTTCCCGGCAGCCTTGGCCTTCTCAGATTGTTCCCTCCATTTCGCCATCTGTGCCTTGAATTCCTCTTCAACCGTTGCTGAAGTCAGGTTCTTCTCCCGTTCCACGGTGTTTTCCATGAGCGTCTGAAATGCCGGTTCCTTCTCGATCGTTTCCCGCCGCACCCACGCCTCCGCCGCCGACCCACCCCACGCATTGTCGATCAATCCCACCGGCACCCCGAGGATCCGGTGCAAATAACGCCCGTAAAAAAATCCCACGGCACTGAAATTGGCCGAACTCTCCGCATCGCTGGCCTTCCACGCACCCTTGAAATCGGTCTTCAACTCCTGCGTCCCCACCTGCGGCACCCGGATCAACCGCAGGTTCGGCAGCCTCGAGGCCATCGCCTCAATGTCCCCGTTCCAATCCCGGTTGACCTGGAATCCCATGTTCGATTGCCCGGAGCACATCCACACCTCCCCAACCAGCACATCCGTGATCTCCCGCTTCTCCGTCCCGCTGATGGTGATCGTCTGGGGTTGCTCATTGGCCGGCACCGCATCCAGCTTGACCGTCCACTTTCCATCATCCCCGGCCTTGGCCGTCTTGGTCTGCCCCGCAAAGGTCACAGTCACGGTCGTCCCCGGAGTGTCCCAACCCCAGATCGGGTTCGCCTGCTTCTGCTGCAACACCATGTGGTCCCCAATAATGGCTGGAATTTTCAGCTCCGCCCTGGCTTGGGGAGCAGCCAGGAACAGCCCCGCAGATAGGAATCCGTAAACAATCCCACTTTGCAGCACCCCACCTGTAAGCAGGCGGCCGCCGAAGGATGTTTTACGCAAAAACGATGACAGGTTCATGCAAACCGTTGTAACCGACCAGCAACCCGCACGCCAGCAGATTCATCAACCCGCCGCATGACCCCACGACTATTTCCCCGAACCCGCAATTCGGAATTTGTAATTCCGGTCCCTCCCCCACAGTCATCTCCACAGACGACTCGCCATGGAACCTGGCCTCCTGTATTACTGAACTCCGAAAGTAACTAGCCTCAAAAAGATGAAACGACGTGAATTCATGGTCGCAGCAGCCACCCTGCCCTGGGCCCTCCAATGCCTGGCCTCATCAACCCCCAATAAGATGACCGAGCTTCTTCAAAAAATCGTCAGGGACGCCACCGCCCCCGGAGCCTCCATCATTGTCTCCCGCAATGGAGCCATCCGATTCAAGGAGTCCATCGGCACCTGCTGCCAGATCAGCGACCGCCAGGCCCGCCTCAAGCAGGATACCCTCCACCCGCTTTATTCCTTTTCAAAACTCATCACTGGCACGGTTGTCGGCATCGCAAAACAGGAGGGGCGGCTTGACTACGGCGATCCCGTCTCCCGGCACATACCGGAATTCAAGGGGGGAGGGAAGGACGGCATCACCATCCGCCACTGCCTCACCCACTCCGCCGGACTTAACAAGGTGGATTCCAAACAGGCCGACACACAGGCGGGATGGGAGGATGCCCTCCGCATGCTCTGCGCCGCCGATGTCGCATGGGAACCCGGCTCCAGAACCGCCTACCATGGCTGGAGCGGGGCCTTTCTGGCTGGCGAATGCGTGCGCCGCACCCACGGCGGCAAACCGTGGGACGAAATCTGCCATGAAAAACTCTTCGGGCCGATCGGTGCCAAATCCCTTTCCTACGCCATGCCAAAGGCCGCATCACATGTCGCAATCGTCCCACAACCCAAGCCCGAAAAGCCTCCTCCCCTGACACCCCGGGCCGCTTTCTCCTACGCCGGTCAACCGGGCGCGGGCTGCTTTGGCACCCTCGCCGATGCTCTCAAGGTGCTCCATCTCCACCTCCAGAACGGGGTCTGGAAATCCAAAACCCTCATCAGCAGGAGCATCCTCGAGGAAATTCACACGGTCCAGTATGCGAAGGAGATCACTGCCGCCCGCGAGGCCGGAAAATCGCCCAGGCACGAACCCTGGGGGCTGGGCCCGCTCCTGCGCGGCCCCGGTGCCGCCTGTGAGGGCCACAAATGGTTCGGATTCTACAACCAAACCTCCTCCGGCATCTTCGGCCATGCCGGCATCGACACCCTCATCGGCGTCGCCGATCCGGCGACCGGCATCGCCCTGATGTTCGCCACCACCCATTCACCAAAGGACTCTGCCACAACCATCACCCTCCGGAATTCCGTCACGGATCTGGTTCTCGGCGGCATGTTCTCATAAAGTCTGGCAAACCAGCGGTCAGGCTGTCACCATTCCCAAAATTCAACCCCACTAAAACCTATGGCAAAAATTGCAATGATCGGCGCCGGAAGCCTCGTCTTCTGCAAAACGTTGATGTCGGACTTCCTCTCCACCCCCGCCCTGGCGGGCAGCGAATACCGGCTCATGGCCCTCACCCACACACGCCTCGACAAGATGAAGGGCTTCGTCGAGCGCATGATCAAGGACAACGGCATTGATGCAACAGTCACCGCCACGACCGATCGCCGCGAGGCCCTCGCGGGGGCCGATTACGTCGTCGTCATGCTCCAGGTGGGCGGGGTCGAGGAGTTCCGGCAGGACTACGAAATCCCCCTCAAATACGGCGTGGACCAGTGCATCGCCGACACCCTCGGGCCCGGCGGCGTCTTCCGCGCCCTGCGCCACATCCCCGCCCTGCTCGAAATCGCCCGGGACATGCAGGAACTCTGCCCCAATGCGATCCTCTTCAACTACGCCAACCCCATGGCCATGTGCTGCTCCGCCCTCGGCCGCGTGCCCGGCCTCCAGTTCGTCGGCCTCTGCCACGGCGTCCAGACCACCATGGACCTCATTGCCAGCTATGTCGGCGTTCCCAAGGAAGAGATCGATTTCACCGCCGCAGGCATCAACCACATGGGCTGGTTCCTTCGCCTGGAACATAAGGGGCGCGATCTTTACCCGATCCTCAAGGAGAACTTCGAGCGGCCCGGCTTCTATGTGAACGAAAAGGTCCGGGGCGAAGTCATGCGCCACTTCGGCTACTTCATGACCGAAAGCACCGGCCACCTTTCCGAATACCTCCCCTACTTCCGCAAAAACAAAAAGGCCCTCGACCTCTATTGCGACGAACCCTCCTTCGGGGGCGAGACCGGCGCCTACTACAAATACTGCGCGATGCTGGCCGAAAAATTCGCCACCACCGACCCCCTTTCCATCGAATCCACCAAACTGGGACCCCGCAGCGCCGAATACTGCTCCCATATCATCGAGGCCCGCGAAACCGGGAACATCTTCCGCCTCAACGGCAACGTCCGCAACGATTCCTACATCACCAACCTGCCAAACGGCTGCTGCGTCGAAGTCCCCATCTACGTGGACCGCCTCGGCCTCCACCCCACTGCCGTCGGCAACCTGCCCCCGCAATGCGCCGCCCTGAACATGACCAACGTCCTCGTGCAGACGCTCACCGTCGATGCCAGCTTCGCCGGCGACCCCGAACTCGTCATGCAGGCCGTGGCAATGGATCCCCTCACCTCCGCCGTCCTCACCCTCGCGGAAATCCGCGACATGGTGTCGGAGATGCTCGAGGCCGAACGCAAATACCTGCCCCAGTTCGCCGGACGCACCCTCCGGAAAGTCCCGGCCATCCAGGTGCCAGCCGATGTCGTCCGCCAGGAAGTCCCCCTGGATCCCGCCCTCGCCATCGCCAACCGCTTCGGCAAACTGGCCACGGCATAGACCGAAGCCCACCGGCCAAATCAAAAACCCACCTCCCCACCTCCTCGATCAAAAGAGCGGGTGGGGAGTTTATTTTTCGACCCGCGTGTCAACCAAGCCGGGTGAAATTGATTTTGAAGTGGGATGATGTCTCGAGGTCCCGCCTCCGCCCCCGGCCCCCACCCCATCAACCGCATCAACCCCATCAGCCCACAATCCCACCAATGCGCCCGCCGCAACCAGCCTCCCCCCTTCGTGTCTTCGTGTCTTCGTGTGAAACATCCCACCCGCCGCGATTCCATTACATGAAACCGGGCCTGCAGCCCTCCTGTTCCATTTTTCGTCATACCCAGGCCGGTGGCCTGGGCTAACTCATCGTGCGCCGTTGGCGCAATACGAAGCGTGCCAGCCCCGTGGCGGCGGGAAATCTGCCAACGCCCGTCCCCCATCTGCGTCATCTGCGGATAACCACTCAATTCCAAAACCTTGATTCTTGATTCCCATCATCCCTCCCCAACGCCAAAGGCGTTGTCGGATACCTTCGCATCACACCCGGGGTAACGCCTCTGACGGCGTAAGCCCGGGCTTTGCGGCAGAACGCCCCTTGGCGTTCCCGGATGGAACCATGGCTTGGGCAGAAAGAAAAGAGGTCAACGATGGTTGCAAGACACCACACCCCCTTCCCCAACGCCACGAATGTGCCCAACGTATTCAGCCTCCCCCCTTCGTGTCTTCGTGTCTTCGTGTGAAACATCCCACCCGCCGCCAAACTGCCTGATTGCCTTGTCCCCCAAAATGGGGGAAAGTGGGCTCCAGCATTAATCCATGAAACTGTTTCCGGTTTTGGCTGTTTCGATCATGTCCCTGCTGCTGCCGCCCGGTTCGACCGCGTTCGGCGGCGAGGGGCCGCACGGCGGCATTCCCCCGGAGACCCTTGACCAATGGAGCGCCCCCTTCCGTGGATGGCACTACCAGCCGGAACATCTCATCCCAGATCAGCCGGGCATTCCCGGGCACCCCAAATTTCACAGTCCGGATGTGCCGTGCGTTTACCAGTTGCCGGGGCAGCCGGACCGGTGGTTCATGAGTTTCATCGCCTTCGACGGGGCGGGATACAATTCGTTCGTCGCGGAGAGCACCAACCTGGTCCGGTGGGAGAATCCCCGCCTCGCGATGGGGTTCGGCCCCACAAACTCGTTCGACAATGGCGGATGTGTGGTCGGTGCGTTTCTTTATGAGTCGTGGGATATCAAAGCCCCCCGCCTGCTGAAGAAGCGGGATGGCAAATTCTGGACCCTTTACGGCTGCTACCCCCGCCAGGGGGGGTATGAATTGCGCCCCGGCTATGAAGGTGTGGCCAGCAGCGGGGATGGACTGAAATGGGGCCGGGCCAAAGAGACCCCGATCCTTGCCGTGCAGGATGCCGACTGCGCCCCTTGGGAAAAGGACTGCACCTACCAGCCGTGGCTGATCGAGCACCAGGGCCGCTTCTTTAATTTCTACAACGCCGCAAACGGCGGCACGGAACAGACCGGCCTCGCCTTCTCAACCGACCTTCTGACCTGGATGCGCCACCCGGGCAACCCGGTCATCCCCAACCGGCCGGATGGCTACGACGCCCAATTCGCATCCGATCCCAAGGTCTTCCGGGATGGCGACCACTGGACGATGTTCTACTTCGGCGTGGGTCGGGGCGGCGCCCACATCATGATTGCCTTCTCCTGCGACCTGGTCCACTGGACGGCCCACCCGGAACCCCTTTACAAGGCGGGCGGCAACCCCAGCGGTTTGGACAAGCAATACGCGCACAAAATTTCCCTGGTTTACAACCCGGCCAACGGGACCTTTTACCTCTACTACTGCGCCTGCGGCCCCCGGGGCCGGGGCATCGGCCTGATCACCAGCAAACCCATTCCAGGGAGCATCCAATGAACCACACCACCCTGAGCCGAATGCCCGCACGACGCATCCTCCACGCCTGCTCACTGCTGCTGCTCGCGCTGCTGTTGCAGGCCGCGAATGCCGCCACCGCCCCGACCGACCGCGAAATCGCCACCCTGCGCAGCGCCATCAAGGATATCTCCACCACGTTCGGCTCCCGCTACCCCGGCGCACCCGCATTCCTGGCCGAATTGGATCGGATCTCGCAGCAACCCGATGCCTCCGCTGATGCCTTTGAGAAGCTGAGGCGGAACGCCCTCATCGCAAATCCCCTCGTCTCCGGACAGCCCATCCTCTACGTCGTCCGCAGCCAATACCGGCCAGACCATCACAACACGGAAACGATGTTCCAGACCGGTGAATGCAACACCTCCAGCTACCAGCCGGGCGGCCCGTTGAAGACCATCGATTTCGGCCGCAACGGGGAAACACGCGTGGTGGCCGATCCCGGCCCCGAGGGCCGCCTGCGCGATCCGGATGTCCACTTCGACGGCAGGAAAATCCTCTTCTCCATGCGCAAAAACATCGGGGACAACTACCACATCTACGAAGTCGGCGCGGATGGCACCGGCCTGAAAGCCCTCACCTCGGCCGAGGGGGTGTTCGACATCGACCCCCTTTACCTGCCCGATGACCACATCCTCTTCACCTCCTCGCGCGAGCCCAAATACTGCATGTGCAACATCCACATCATGGGGAACCTGCACCGCATGGAGCCGGATGGGGCAAACATCCACCAGATCGGCAAAAGCACCCTCATGGAGGGGCACGGATCCCTCCTGCCGGATGGGCGCGTCATCTACTACCGATGGGAATATGTGGACCGCAATTTCGGAAACGCCCAGGGGCTCTGGACGGTCAACCCCGATGGCACCGGCCACTCGCTCTACTACGGGAACAACACCCCGGCCGGGGGGGTCGTCCTGGATCCCCATTCCATCCCCGGAACGGAAAAGGTCCTCTGCATCCTCAGTTCCTGCCATGACCGTCCCTGGGGTGCCCTCGCCATTCTGGACCGTCAACAGGGCGTGGATGGACGCCTGCCCATCCAGCAAACCTGGCCCGCCAGCGCCATCAATCTCGTCAGTGAACCGGGCGCTCCAAATGGCGGTTTCGACAGCTTCACCGCCGTCCGCCCCAAATACGAGGATCCCTGGCCCCTCTCGGACAAATATTTCCTCTGCTCCCGCATGACCGGCAGCGGGGAACAGATGGGCATCTATCTCCTGGATATTTTCGGCAACGAAATCCTCCTCCACACCGAGGGGCCCGGGTGCCACGACCCCATGCCGCTGGCCGCGCACCCGCGCCCGCCGCAGATCCCCTCCCGCCGCGATTTCAACAACGGCGATGGCTACCTCTACGTCGAGAACGTCTATCGCGGCACCCACATGCAGGGTGTGCGGCCGGGCAGCGTGAAATTCCTCAGGGTCGTGGAGTCCCCGGAGAAGCGGTTCTGGACCGAGCCGGGCTGGGGCGGCCAGGGCATCGAACGGCCCGGCATGAACTGGCACGACTTCAACAACAAGCGCATCCTCGGCACCGTCCCGGTCGAGGAGGATGGCTCCGCCTACCTCGCCCTGCCCTCGGACAAATTCGTCTATTTCCAGCTGCTGGACCGGGATGGCATGATGATCCAATCCATGCGCAGCGGCACCACCCTGCACTCCGGGGAATGGGTCGGCTGCGTCGGATGCCACGATGAGCGCCGCGCATCACCCCCCGCCGCCACTGCCAAAACCCCGCTCGCCCTCCGGCGCCCCCCAAGCCGTCTGGAGGGTTGGCATGGGGCTCCCCGCGTTTTCAACTACCTGACCGATGTTCAGCCGGTCTTCGATAAACATTGCGTCTCCTGCCACGATTACGGCAGGGAGGCTGGCGACAAATTGAATCTCGCGGGGGATCGCGGCCTGATCTTCAACGTCTCCTACGTCAACCTCTGGACAAAGGGTGGCATCTCGGTCATCGGCGCCGGGGCGCCGGAAATCCAGCAGCCCTACTCCTGGGGCTCCCACGCCAGCCGCCTCACCCGCGTGCTCACCGGCACAAACACGCACCACAACGTGAAACTGGAGGCACGGGAACTGGAGACCATCATTACCTGGGTGGATCTCAACGCCACCTACTACCCAAGCTATGCCAGCTCCCATCCCGCCAACCCCTACGGACGCAGCCCTATTTCGGAGGCCCAGATCGCCCGGCTAAAGCAGCTCGGTGCCGCCACCGGCATCATCGACCTCAGCTTTGATCGCCCCGAGTTGAGCCCCGGACTCGCAGCCATCCCACTGAACGACCCCCGCCGCGCAGAAGCCCTCGCCATCCTCCGGGCGGGCCAGGAGGATCTAAAGCGCAACCCCAATCCCGATTCGGACGGCTTCGTCCCCTGCGCAACCGATCTGGAGCGGGACCGCAAATACGCGCAACGCGCCGCCATCGAACTCCGCAACCGCGCCGCCATTCGCGAGGGCCGGAAAGCCTATGACCACTCACCACTTCCACCACCCCAGCCCCCACCCGCCGCCCCGGAACGGGTCGGAACCGGAAGCCCCGCACCCCGCCATGCCCCGGGAGGATGATCCCCGTCCCCCCGTGAAGCACCGGTGCGGCGAAACTCAACCCATCCGCCCCGCCCTTTGCCACTGGCTGTTCCTGGCGTTCACCCTGTCCATCTGCGGCTGCGCAACCCGATCCACGACCATGCACAACTACACCCTCGACTACAGCACCCCGGTCAATCCCAACCTCCAATCCCGCCTGGAGCAGTTGGATACCCGGCTGCGCACTCAATACAACATGGCCCAGGCAGAAACCGCCATCGGTCTGCTCGACCTCCAGGACCTCCGGCTCGCCATGATCCATCCGGACCGTGAGGAATACGCGGCGAGCATCCCCAAAATCGGGATCCTGCTGGCCTACTTCGAACTGAACCCGGACGCCGCCTCCCTTCTCGATGCCCAAACCCGCCATGAACTGGGCGAGATGATCAAGATCTCCAGCAACGAGATGGCGGCGAAATACTCACAACTCCTCGGCCTCCGCCAGATTCAGGGAGTCCTGCAACGTAACGGATTCTATGATGCCGCACACGGGGGAGGCATCTGGGTCGGAAAGCACTACGGCGTGTCTGGCGAGCGTTACGGCAGCCCGGTGGCAGACAACTCACATGCAGCCACCGTGCGCCAGCTCCTCCGCTACTACCTCCTCATAGAGCAGCGCCGCCTCCTCTCCCCCGCTGCATCCTCCATGATGCGCCGGATCTTTGAATCCCCGGACATCCCCCACGATCCCAATAAATTCCTCAAAGGCCTCGATGGTCAGGGGACAGATGTGATCCGCAAATCCGGCACATGGGAAAACTGGCTGCACGACTCCATGGTCGTCAACGGACGGGGCCGCCACTATATCCTCGTCGCCCTCACCCGCCATCCCCGGGGCGACGACTACCTCACAGACCTTGCCCGCGAAGTCGATAAATTCGTCACAATATCCGCCCCCCTCCCAACTCCTCCCAGCCCCAATCCCTGACAAAATAACGGGCCACCCCCAATCCCTACGGAATTCCCGGAGGCCCCCCTTGGGGAAGCCCAAGGGTGAATATGACAACGACGATCGGCGCGGGAAAGACCCCTCCGGGAAGCCCAACGGTGAATGGGAAAACCATAACCGGCGCGAGAAAGACCCCCTCCGGGAAGCCCAACGGGCTTCTGCCACAAAGCCCAGGGTTGCGCCTCACAGGCGCTACCCTGGGTAAATGGTGAATAAATAAACAACCACAACGTGGTTGTGCCGTTGCGCCATCCAGGGAAGGTGCGTTGCAAGCATCCCGATGCCCCGGGATGGAAAACACCCTGGTTTGTTTGTATTACCATGTCCTGGCCAGGCCAGGCAAAGGCACCCATTCGTTGCCCCGGCACAACCACGCTGTGGTTGCTGCAATCTCCCCACACGCCCCTCCCCCGAGCGCCATGGGGTCAGTGACCCCTGACGCGGGAAATCGGTCAACGCCCTTCCACAATGGAACAAACCCCGGAAATCGGCCAACGCCCGCCCGCAACGGCCTCCCCTCCTCCCGGGCGGAGTGGGGTGCCGATCACTTCCACCACGCCCTTGGAACCACAACTTACTGCTTCAAACGGAAGAACAATTTCCCCGGGCCGGGGATGAAGGTGGCACTGTTGGTGCCGTTGGCGGTGGTGACGGTATAACCGCTGGTGGCCCAGCCTGCCGCAGCGGCCACATCACTGTTTTGCTGCAGCGTGTAGGTGCCTGTTGCGGGCCAGGAGACCCTCACGGTGTTCGCCGCATGGGTGATGGTCAGAGGGGGGGTGCCTGCCGTCTGCACGGCTGAAACGAGGCTCCAAAACCCGCCCGTCAGGGAAAAGCTCCCTCCGGTCATGGGACCGCCGGCATCCGCCTGGCCGATCGTGCCAGTGACTTGGAATACCCCGCCTGTGCTCGTCCCTCCCCCGCCGGAGATTTTGGACCAGTCAATGCTGAAGGTCTGCGCCTGGGCCGTCGGGCCCACGAGTGCCAAACCCAAAACCGCAATGGCACCAAATATTCCGGTCAAACTGAAATGGTTTTTCATGTTTTTGCTTCGGTTCGCTGACAACTATGCTCCATACAGGACGGGAATGCCAGTCATTCCCGCCTCTTTTCGATCTGTGTTCAGAGTTTTCCTGTTTTAGCCCAACCTTACTGCCCCGCACTCAGAACGGAGCGGAACCCGCGGTTGTTGTAGCTGTTGGCAGGAGTGCCGTAGTCGTGGATCGCCACCCGGCAGTCGTAAGCATAATAATCCCACCCGCCTCCCCGCAACACACGATAGGTGCCGCTGGCTGGCCCACGGGGATCGGTTCCACCCGCATAGGGGGTCCCGTAAAGGTCCCAGCACCATTGCGTCACGTTCCCGGCCATGTCGTAGAGCCCATAGCCGTTTGCCGCGAATGAACCGGCGGGACTGGTGTAGGGACTGCCACCAACAAGGCCGATCGGGTTGGACCCGGCGGGACCCAGATCATACAGATACAATCCAGCAACGCTGAGATAGTTGGCCTTGGACTCCGAGATCGTGTCACCCCAGGGGAATTTCTGCCCTGCCAGGCCACCCCGGGCAGCCTTTTCCCACTCTGATTCGGTGGGAAGCCGGTAGCCCTTTGCCGTCCAGTTCACATAGGGCGCCACCTCCCCGGTCGTATAGACCTGGGTCAGTGCAGCATCTGAATAGTAAGCTGGGGTCTTGCCAGCCTGCTGCGACCGGGCGTTGCACCACTTGACCGCATCATACCAGTTCACCATCTGCACCGGATGATCGCCCGCCTTGCCAGCACCCGGTCGGATCGCATAGCCATGATTGGTGGCATAGGCATAAACCCCCTGCCACTGGCCCCAGGTCACCAGATTCGCATCCATGTAGAAGGCGGAAACATTCACCGGAACGGGCACGGCATTTGCCATGCCACCCAGAGTGTCCCCCATCACGAAACTCCCGCTAGGGATCAGAACCATGCCCGAGGGAACCCCCGATGCCAGCGATACCAGAAATTGCCACGTGGCGGCATCCAGCTGGTTGCTGGTGATCCCGCTCAACCTGGAGATCGGCACCGTCCCGCTTGCAAGGCTCCCCGCATTCACGGATGTCACCGAACCGGCCGTGATGGCATATGGTGTTGCCGTCAGCAGCTGCATGGGGCTCAGATCCGTGAACGCACCGGGCGCTGTTCTAACACCCAGCTGCAACCATCGCGCGGCACCTGACTCAAAGGGGGTGGAACCAAAATCCAGCAGGGCGGTGAACAACCCGTTGGAGACAGTCACAGTAACAACAGGGGAAGTATTCGTGGCAACCGGCTGCCCACCTGATGCCGCATTCCAGAGGGTGGGTGCAATTTCCGCAGTGCCAGTGTAAGGGATGCCATTCGCGCTGAGGTGTCCCTGATAGGTGAATACTGTTCCTTGGGCAGATAAGTTGGGGGTATTGAAGACTAACAGAGCCCCAAGTGCCACTCCTAGAGTAATTGTCTTTCTCATATAGTTCACAGTATCCTACCTAAACCACTCGTTTGTCAAGGGAAATCCGCGTTCTTCCTCAGAGCGTTGCATCGCCCCCCGACCCGGCCTCCCCCGGGACAGCCGCATCCGCCGAGGGGGCCTTGGGACGCCGGTTCTCCGGCGCAAATAAGCCGCGGATCCACCCGTTCGCCCGAATTCCTTTGACACGCCGCCCATATCCCGCTAGCGAAAGGGGCATCATGAATGCCCAGTTCCTATTCGGCTGTATTTTCGCAGCATGTCTCCTCACCGAGGCCGTCCCAAACGCCCATGGCGATCCTCAGAATGGATCCGCCCCGGGGACGCAAGCCCCGGCAAAAGGTCCCCGCACCTGCCTGTTTGATGGAAAGACCCTCTCCGGCTGGGATGTGCTGAAATGCCAGGCCGCAGTGGAGGATGGATCCGTCCTCATCAAGGGCGGAAACGGCATGGTCCAAAGCGGGAAACAGTATGGGGATTTCGTGATGGAATATGAATGGAAGTCGTTGAAGGAGAAGGATTGGGACAGCGGCGTTTACTTCCGCTACGATTCCATCCCGGATGGCCAGATCTGGCCGCCCCGCTACCAGGCAAACCTGCGCCAGGGGGATGAGGGGAACGTTGGTTTCCTGAAAGGGGCAACCAGCCATGGCCTGTTCAAGAGCGGGGAATGGAATTCCTTCAAGCTCACGGTCATCGGAACCACCGCGGCGATGGAGATCAATGGCAAACCGGCCTGGAAGGCGGATGGCCTTGAGGGTCCCAAAAAAGGCTTCGTCGGCCTCCAGTGCGAGGTGCCCGGCGGTGGCCAATGCCTGTTCCGCAATATTTACATCACTGAACTGAAATGAACTCACGCTCCATATTTTTTTGTGGAATCCTCGCCACCCTGCTGGCAGGGTGCTCCACCGATCCCTCCGGCCAGAAACACTCCTCCTCCACGCCTGCGGAACGGGATGGGAGCGTTTTGGGTTTATTCGTCCCCGGCAAACCCTCTCCGGCCGCATTCAGGCAGGGGGAGTCTGTCATCCTCATCGGCGAGGAACCGGCCGCACTCGCCAACCTGCCCCGCAAGGGCAGCCCGGTTGCCGTGCGAAGCACCTACCAGCGGGATCCCGCCGGGACGGAATATGTTCAGGGACAGGACTTTGTGGTGGATTACACCACGGGCACACTGCGCCGCACCCCCGCCTCCCGCATACCCGATTTCCGCACCAACATGCTCTATGGCCAGACGGTTTTTGACCACAGCAAGTTCCCCGGCTTCGGCAACACCCACTTCTTCGCCTTCGTGGACTACACCGCCGCGAAAAAGCCCCACTGGCCGGAGCAACCGCCCCAGACCCAGTTTCTGAAGGCCACCAAAGCCCGGCTCCAGACCGGTCAACCCCTTAAAATTGTGGCCTTCGGCGACAGCATCACCGCCGGGGGCGACGTCACAAAGCCGGAATACCTTTTCTGGAAGCGGTGGGCTGATGATTTGCAGAAGCGCCACCCCGCCTCACAGATCACCTCTGTGAACGGGGCCACGGGGGGCGATTCAACGGCGCAGGGGCTTGCCCGGCTGCAGGCCAAGGTGATTGATGAGAAGCCCGACCTCGTGTTGATCGGTTTCGGCATGAACGATCACAACATCAACAGCGTCACCATCCCCAAATTCGAGGAAAACCTCCAAACTCTCGTCAATCGCATCCGGGCTGAAACCAAGGCCGAGGTTGTTCTCTTCTCCGCCTTTCCACCCAATCCAAAATGGAAATTCGGCTCCCACCACATGGTGGATTACGCAGCGGCAACAGGCCGGGTGGCGCAGCAACTTTCCTGCGCCTATGCCGATGTGTTCTCCAACTGGGTGAGCATTTCGGACCGGAAAAAGCCGGAGGATCTGCTCGGCAACAACATCAACCACCCGAACGATTTCGGGCACTGGGTCTATTTCCGGGTGTTGCAGAACCTCGGCCTGTAGGCGTTGCCCGGGTTCAGAGGGTTGCCGCCGCCTCCGTTGGGGTGGCCGCTTTGGGGGCCTGTTTGGTCTTCACCACGACCGGCTCGGGGCTGCGTGATCCCTGAACCCAGGCCTGGGGTGCGCTGGAGGTCATCCGGATTGCGGCAGCCGAACTGCCGGTGACCAGGGTCAGGAGATCCCGGACAATTTCCTTTTGCTGCACGGTCTGGGCCGTCAACTCCGCTGCGGCGGCGGCACATTCCTCAGCACTGGCCGTGTTTGATTGCGTCACGCGGTCCATGTCGGCCACGGCGGTTGTCACCTGGCTGACCCCCTCGCTCTGCTCGTCCGATGCGGTCGCCACCCCCGCGATCAATTCGTCCACCTCCCTGACCTTCGCCATGATCGCGGCCATCCCGCCCGCCACCCGCTCGCAAACCACAACCCCCTGGTCAGTCCTGGTGATCGCGTTCTCTATCTTCTCCGCCGTCTCCTTTGAAGCCTGTGCGCTCCGGTGGGCCAGCTTGCGGACCTCATCCGCCACAACCGCAAACCCCCGACCCGCCTCCCCCGCCCGGGCGGCCTCGACAGCCGCATTCAATGCCAGGAGGTTCGTCTGGAATGCCACCTCATCCACGGTCTTGATGATCTTGGCAATATCCACCCCGGCCGTCTTGATTGCCGCGATCGCCACCCGCATCTCTTGCATGTCCCCCTCCCCAGCATCGGCAGCCCGGCGCGCCTGCGCCGCCAGTTCCCGCGCGTTTCTCATGTTGGTCGCATTCTGCCGGGTCATTCCCGCAATCTCCTCCATCGAGGCGCTCGTCTCCTCCAAAGATGCCGCCTGCTGGCACGCCCCATCCGCCATCTCCTGGCTGGTCGCTGCCACCTGATTTGCCGCCGCCGCCGTCTGCTCGCTCCCCTCGATCAACGCGCTGCTGACAGCCTTGATCGGCCGTGCGATGGACCGGATGGCCAATACCCCAAATACCACTGTCAGCGTCAGAATTCCCGCCGTGAGTATCACAAACAGGGTCAATACCCTCGCCGCCCGCCCCTTGATCAGCTGGGCTTTCGCCTTGTAGTCCACCGCCAGCCGGTTCTCCACCACCTTCATCATGTCCACCTTTTCGGTGATTGCATCAAAGCAGGCCTTCGAGGAAAGCCCAAACCCGCCCTCCGCCGCCTTTGCAAAGGCCACCTGCCTCATCGCGGCCAGGGTCTCGATGGCAGGCCCCCGCACGGTCTTCGCGTAAAATTCGCTCTGGTCCGGTGATGCAAAACTCTGGAACACCCGCAGGAAGGTCTCCTGCGCCGCAAGTGCCTTTGTGAATTTGCTGAACGCATCCCCGGTGAACTTGTCGGCCGCGATGGTGCTCGAAAGCACCGCCCGCTCAATGCCAGCCTGTTCCTTGGCCTGGAGAAAGTTCACATAACAGGAGATGCCATCGCTGATTTCCGCATCCTTGCTCAGGTGGGACATCGCAACAATCACATCCAGTTGCGCAGCGATCGTCGCCGTGTAATAGGCGGTCGATTCTGCCGCCGGGATGCCCAACGAAAGGATGGAACCGCGTTTGCCCGGGAGCGGCCCCAGCGCATCCAGCGCTTTTTGGAGCACCGACTGAAAGCCGCTCCCAAAGGCGGCCGAGTTGAAGGTCTTCAGGAGTTCCCGCATCCGGGCGATCTCAACATTGGACAGCTCTTGCTGGGCGGGCAGTTCAGTCGTGAAGGTTTTTCCCTTGCTGTTCAGAAACACGGCCGATCGGCCACGCTCCTTTTGCAACTCATGCACCATCTCCCCGATCTGCTTCATCACCGCCGCATTCCCCTCCAGGGCGGCATGGTCCCGGAGCACGGTCCATTTTTCCAGCGCCCCACGCGCTCCAAAGTAAATCAGCCCCGCCAGGGGTAACGCTATCAACAGCACGAGTTTCGCTGTCAGCGACAATTTCCCGCCTTTTTCACGCTTGTTTGGTTCCATAGAAATCTTCCCGGTTGCACACCGTTCCCCTGCCCTATCGGCCGACTAATTTTCTTGATAAGCCGGATTCTCGAAATTGCCCTGGTAACACTGGAAACCTTGACCCAGGTCAAACATTTCCCCATGCCACAGGCATAACGGCTCAAAAATGGGCCACCCTGCCCCGCCTCCGACCACAGGCAAAACGGGGTATCAAGGACCATTCGCTGATTTTCAAGCTGCCAACAAGGGGGGTTCCGGTGTAATGTCCCGTTGGCTTATGCCGAAAACATTTGATTCGATAGAGTCCGTTATCGCCGACCTCCGCAAGGGCAGGATGGTGATTGTTGTGGACGATGCAGACCGGGAGAACGAGGGCGACCTCATCATGGCCGGACAGCACATCACCCCGGAAGCGGTGAATTTCATGGCCAAGTTTGGCCGTGGACTTATTTGTGTTCCAACGACTTCCGAACGCCTGCAGCAGCTCGGCATCGAGCGTATGGTGAAGCAGAACAGGGAGTCTTTCAAAACCGACTTTCAAGTCAGCGTGGATGCCGCGAAGGGCGTCACCACTGGAATCAGTGCCGCAGATCGCTCAGAGACCATCCGCATCATGGCCGAGCCGACAACGATCCCCGAGGATCTGGTCGCCCCCGGCCATATCTTTCCCTTGCGCGCACGGCCGGGTGGCGTGCTGCAGCGGGCCGGACACACAGAAGCGGCCGTGGATCTGGTCACCCTGGCCGGTTGCCGCCCCATCGGCGTGATCTGCGAGATCATGAATGACGATGGCACCATGGCCCGGCTGCCTGAATTGACGAAGTTCGCCCGCAAACACAAGCTCAAGATCGGGACCATCGCCGACCTGATCCAGCACCGCCGCACCCGGGAAAAGCTCGTCGAGCGGATTGAGGTGGTGCAGATGCCCACCGATCACGGCGATTTTCTCCTCTATTTATACGAATCCCGGTTGAACGGGCAGCACCACCTGGCCCTCGTCCACGGGGATGTCGCGGGCAAAAAGAACGTGCTCGTCCGCGTTCACAGCGAATGCCTCACCGGGGATGTTTTTCGCTCCAAGCGATGCGATTGCGGACCGCAGTTGGACGAGGCGATGCGCCAGGTGGCCGCAGCCGGGGCTGGCGTGATCGTTTACATGCGCCAGGAGGGGCGCGGCATCGGGCTGGCACCCAAGATCAAGGCCTACAAACTCCAGGAACAGGGCTACGACACAGTGGAGGCCAACGTGAAGCTCGGGTTCGAAATGGATCTCCGGGAATACGGACTTGGCGCACAAATCCTCTCCGATCTCGGCCTCAAAACCATCCGCCTGCTCACCAACAACCCCCGCAAACTGGTCGGTCTGGAGGGCTACGGACTCGAGATCGTCGAGCAGGTTCCCATCAAGATCAAACCCAACCCGCACAACGCCCGCTACCTCAAGACGAAGCGGGATAAACTCGGTCATTTGCTCTGATCCATCTCCCCATGCTCACCCCCCTGAAATCAACAGCCACTCCGGGAAAAGCCCCCGGAGGTTCCAACTTTTGCATCATCGCCTCCCAATATAATGCGGAATATGTGGATGCCATGCTGCACGGTGCCGAAGAGGAGTTGCGCCGTGCTGGTGCCTCCACCGTCCGCGTGGTTCGCGTGCCCGGTGCCTATGAAATCCCCATCGTCGCCCAGCGCCTCGCCCGCACCACCGCCCCATCAGCCTTGATCTGCCTCGGAGTCATCCTGCGCGGCGAGACAGTCCACGCCGCCCACATCGGCGAGGCTGTCAGCCGCGCACTGATGGAGATCCAGCTGGCCCATGAGGTCCCCGTCATCCACGAAGTGCTCCTGCTCGAAAACAGGGAGCAGGCCAGGGCACGCTGCCTCGACCCCAAACACAACCGGGGAGTCGAAGCCGCCCAGACCGCCCTCGCCATGGCAGGCCTGATGAACGAATTACTGCCGGGGTATTGATCCCCCCGCCGTCCACACCGCCCTACTGGTTCAGCCGGGAGGTCCGGTCCGATAGCCAGATCATGTCCTGATTGTTCGGGGAGGCAACATTCAACGGCAAATCGCTATTGTATTTCACCGGCGGACGCGTACGGCCATCCCGCCATTTATGGATCTCTGAGTGACCATCTGCGAAGGACAACCCGCCCGCCCCGTTATGGGAAGTGGCAGGAAAGTCAATGATCCGGGCGCTGGCCGAGGCCTCCACCATCATGTTGGCAAAGCCGCCCGCGTTCATGCTGTCCGGATGCTCATCCAGAAAAACGAAGCGCATGGCCGGAGTGTCAATCTGCGCTTTCTTGAAATACACACGAAACTTCTTGGAGGACACATTCGCCCCAAAACCAGCCGGATCCAGCCAATCCCCCGGCCCGGCCCACTGCTGCCCCATGCTCAAACTTCTTAACCGGTAAACCTGCTTTCCACCCACGTTAACCACGCTTCGGTCCGCCGGGCATTTGTAAACCCCCACAGACTTCAGGTAGGGAGCGAACTTCGCCCGCTTCGGGTCGGTCAGCGTCCCGGGATCGGTGTTGTCCAGGTTCCCGCCGTTGAAATCTTCCCAGCCATCCACCCAGGCCGTCGCCTCCACCGGTTTGACGTAACCGGAGGAGGTCATCTTGTCGTTGTTGTCGTCCGGATACATCAGGAACACCAGTTGCAACTGCTTGAGGTTGCTCATGCACTGGATCCCCTGGGCCTTGATCTTCGCATTCCCGAGGCTCGGCAGTAGCATCGCCGCAAGGATCGCGATGATGGCAATCACCACGAGCAGCTCGATGAGTGTAAACCCGACCCCTGCACGCGGGGTGCTGCCCCGTCTGCAAACTCCAGAATTATTGCACAAGAGATTCATACTTTGTGGGTGACTCCAAAGATACTATCCCACACTTGTGCAGTTGTCCAGATTTGCAACTCGCTGCACCCGTGAATCTTGCCTCACGGTGGCAAAAAGGGTGACTTTCAGGCCGATCCTCCTTCGTTTCCCGGCAAGGAAGGCACTCGGGATGATGCCACCTTATTACAAGTGTTAATTCCACTACTACGATTCAGACACTGGGGGAGGGGCGTCTAAACCCTTGCAAAACGGGTCCAATTCGGGGGCCTGCCGGTCTGCGAGCCGGTTTTTCACCTTTTCCAACATTTCTTCTTGTCAATCTGTATCTCCTATAGTATAAAAG
>CAIWMU010000237.1 GCA_903913865.1 uncultured Verrucomicrobia subdivision 3 bacterium | reverse complement strand
TTCATGTTCAATTTGATTCTCAAAACCTTGAGAAATCCCTCTGGTTGTGGCCACCCAATATCTACAACAATTAGAAATCCAAAGTTGAAAATCTCACGAACATTGGCCCCCTCGCAAGATAATTACTTATAACTCTAAAAATTTTTTGGTATTTAGTTTTCTATCGAGAACTTTGCAGCTTTCAGGGTACCCTGGTCAATCAATAAGTGGGGTCGGGGTACCCCAAAAGTTTTCCAATTCCCCTCCCCTGCACCGAAGGTGCGCACCATAAGAGCCAGGGAGACCCCCGGGGAAATGGGACATTGGAATGGTTCGAGGACTTAAGGACCGGCTTGATCTGATGAATTCCCCGGGGATGATTATCACGGGCTTTCAGCCCTTGGGATCTATTATTATGGCCGATACCCAGGCCGTTGGCCTGGGCTTTCTCATTGTGCGCCGTTGGCGCGGTGGGAAACATGCCAGCCCCCTGGCGCGGGAAATCGGTCAATGCCCGTCCGACATCCCCTCCCCCGTCTGCGGATAACCCGCCCCCGCCCCGCATTCAACAGGATTTAGCCTTTTGCCAGGGACCGAATCCGGCTACCCTGCCGGGATGGAACTTGCGATCGGCCAGACACATGCACTGCAGATTACCGACATCGCCTTCGGTGGCGAAGGGGTCGGGAGGCTGGGTGAATTCGTTGTTTTCGTCCCCTTTGTCGCCATTGGCGACACGGTCGAAACACGGCTGATCGATGTCAAAAAGCGGTTCGCACGCGGATCCCTCGTCCGGGTGCTGGAACCGGCCCCGACCCGGGCCACCCCGCAGTGCAAATACTACGGGGAATGCGGCGGCTGCCAATACCAGCATCTGGATTACGCCGAACAGCTGAGGATCAAGCACAAGCAGGTGTGCGATCTGTTTGAGAGGATCGGCGGCTTTGGTTCGGGCTTGATCGCCCCGGTTGTCCCCTGCCCCTCCCCCTACGGCTACCGCAACCGCATCATGATCCGCAGCCAGTGGGACAAGTTCAAACAGGGCCTCAACATCGGGTTCGTCCGGGCCGACAGCCGTCTGGTGGTGGATATTGACGAGTGCAAAATCGCCGAACCGGCCTTGAGCGACCAGATCCGCCAGGTCCGGGCAAATCCCCCGCCCAAAGGTGGGTTGAAGGTGGTGCTCCGCATCCAGCCGGAAGGGTGGGAGGTGCCCCGGGATTCCTTTTTCCAGAACAACTTTTTCCTGCTGCCGCATCTGGTGGAAACGGTGCGCTCACGCCTCCTGGACTGCGGCACACGGCACCTGGTCGATGTGTATTGCGGCGTGGGGTTCTTTAGTCTGGAACTGGCAGATTCGGTGGAATCCTACACCGGTGTGGAACTGGATGCGCTGGCCATCAAGGCGGCCCGACGCAATGCCACGACACGGGGCCGGACCAATGGCTCGTTCGTCGCAGGCACCGCCGAGGAGAAGCTGCCGGAACTGCTCCGGCACACCACGCCGGAAGCCTCTACCGTGATTCTCGACCCCCCGCGCAAGGGTTGCCAGCCGGAGATCCTTGAACTGTTGCGCACGGTTCGTCCCCGGCAAATCATCTATGTTTCCTGCCAGCCCGCCACCATGGCGCGCGACCTCAACCTGCTGACAGCCGGTGGTCTCTTTGAACTCACCCGGGTGGTTCCACACGACATGTTCCCGCAAACCGCCCATGTGGAATGCGTGGCCGATATCCGCCTGGCCGCAACCCCGCCACCAGAGGAACCTTGCACCACCCCTTGACCATCCGCTTTACAGGATGGATACTTCTCCTGTCATCCAGATCCTGTTTTAAGGCTCCATGAAAACAACCTATTACGGCCATTCCTGCTTCGGGGTCCAAGTCGATTCCACGCACCTCCTGTTTGATCCCTTCATCACCCACAACGAACTGGCAAAGAAGATCCACATCGAGGAAATCCGGGCCGATTACATCCTGATCTCCCATGGGCATGCCGATCATCTGGCGGATGCGGCGGCGATCGCCCTCCGGACAGGGGCAACGATCATCGCCAATTACGAGATCACCCAGTGGTATGCAAAACAGGGACTCACCAAATCGATTCCCATGAACCATGGCGGAACTGCCAGGCTCGACTTCGGCAGGGTCAAATTCGTCAACGCCATCCATTCCAGCAGCCTTCCGGATGGCACTTACGGTGGCAACCCGGGCGGCTTCGTGGTGGAGACTCCCCGTGGCAACTTTTATTACTCGGGCGACACGGCGCTGACGATGGACATGAAACTCATCGGGGAGACCGCCCCCCTGACGTTCGCGGCCTTGTGCCTAGGGGATACCTTTACAATGGGTCCCGAGGATGCCGCCCGCGCGGCCGAATTCGTCCGGTGCAAAGTCGTTCTGGGACTCCATTTCGACACCTTCCCCCCGATCAGGATTGACCATGAGGAGGCTGTGAATCTGTTCTCAAAATCCGGGATCAACCTTCACCTCCTGAAACCGGGGGAGTTCCGGGATTTCTAATCCCACCAGGGAGGGTGTGGCCAAAGAACTGCAATTCAGCCCGCTTGATGGGATCGGGGGCTCGGGGATGTTTCGGGGTATGAACCTCCGCCGAAGCCTTCCCGGACTGCTGACGGCCCTCCTTTTCGCCGCAAACCTGCTGCCCCGGGTTGTGCTGGCCAATGTTTATGCCACGCAGGTGCGGTTGAATGACAGCACGGATCCCATCGCCGCCCCCGGCATCGGCACGGTGAAGATCTCCTACCTGCTCAACGAACCGGCCTCAGGCGGTGTGCAACTCCGGGTCAGCTCCGGAACCAACACGGTTCACACCATCGATGTCAAACCGGGCACTCCGGGAGCCCTCAAAGGCACCAACCTGATCACATGGGACGGCCAACTGGATGGATCCAGACCGCTCAGACCGGGCGTTTACCGCATCAGCCTCACGGCATCAAACACTGGCCACGCCGACTGGACCCAGCTGACATCCGATGCCGACATCCGGACCTATGTTTGGGAGGGTCGTGGTGTGGCGGTCAATCCAAACCCGGACAGCCCCTTCTTCGGCCGCATCTTCATCGCCAATGCCGGCAGGGGCCCCGGCCTTTACCCGGGCGATGATGTGGGGATCCTCAAGTTCAATGCCGATTTCACTGATGCAGCCGATGGGGGATTCAGCACCGGCGGCTACAATTGGGCAGGAGACCTGCACAGCCCCTGGAAGATTGAGGTGTCCCGCGATGACGGGGTTTACGTGAACGATTTTACCAGCCACGGGGAGTTCCACCGGTTTGACCAGTCGATCTCCCCCGCCTCCCACCTGCAAATCACCAGCGCAGCCAATGCGGGCGAAACCGGGGCCGCACAGCTGTGCGGGTTCGCCCTGACCGGGAGCGGGAGGGACACCGCACTGGTCGCAGCCGACCAGCGCGCAACCAACACCCCGGGCATTCTCAGATTTGCCCTCGGCATCACCGGTGTTGCCGCCACAAATGACACCGGAACAATCATGATCGGCTCCGGCGGGTCCCTCAGCGGAATCCCCGGGGATGTGGCCCTGGACAAGGCAGGGAACGCATACGTGATTCAATCCCCCATGGATCCCTTGAATCCACAGCCTGTCATTCTCAAGTTCCCCCCCTGGGACCCCTCAACAAACAACGGCACACCCATACTCCAGGCGGACTGGGCCGTGGGCGGAACAGAGCCCCATTTCGGAAACCCCTCCGGCATCGCGATCTCCCCGGATGGCAATTTCCTTGCCGTTTCTTTCCTCGGCACCACGCCCCTCGCGGGAAACACCTCGGTCTTCTACACCAGCAACGGCGCACCCGTTGCCAGCCTGGATCTCGGTCAGTCGATCAGCGGCCAATCCTCCCATGAGGACACCGACTGCGCATGGGACGCCGCAGGAAACCTATACTACATCGACAACCATTACGGTGCCTGGCGCGCCGTGTCTCCTCCCGGCCCGAACGGGTTCACGACTCCCTCGATCGCCTTCATTCAGATAACAGGGCCTCTCAATATCACGGGCATCAGCCTGAATAATTCCACCGCCACAATCCTCTTTGAGGGTGCGGAGACGGAGGACCCATCCGCCTTCGAGATCCACAGTTCCGGCGATCCCATGACAGGATACACCCTGGAGGCAGCGGCTGTGATCAGCCAGACCGGCCCGGGCCACTTTCAAGCAACCATCCCGCAAACGGGAGCACAAAAATTCTACCGGCTGAAGCGGCCCGCAGCGGCCTTGTGATCCAGCCCAACCCGCAAACATAACATGAGTGACCCCGTCAAAATCGAACTGCTACCCCTCGGCCGCCAGTTGCTGGTCCCACAGAATACCAACCTGCGGGACGTCCTGTTTTCCCATGGAGTTGAGTTTCCCTGCGGCGGCAGGGGGCGCTGCAAGGGATGCAAAGTGCGCGTCATCGCCGGGGATCTGCCCATAACCCCCGAGGACCGCCTCCGTTTCTCCGAGGCCGAATGCCAGGATGGATGGCGGCTCTCCTGTTGCGCCCGGGTCAGCGGGGTCACCCCACTCAAACTCGAACTCGCGCAGTGGGAGGCAAACATTCTTGGCGATGATTCCAGATTCGAATTTGTCCCGCAGCAAGGCTGGGGTGTGGCGGTCGATCTCGGAACCACCACGATGGTGGCTCAACTTCTGGATCTCGCCACCGGCACGGTCCTCGGAGTCAACTCCGCCCTGAACCCCCAGGCGCAACACGGGGGGGACATCATGAGCCGGATCGAGTTCGCCGTGGCAGAGGGGGGGCACGCGGTGCTGCAAAAGCTGGTCCGCGACCACATTGGCGATCTCATCCAGACCCTGTTGGAAAAGGCCGCAGGAAACCGCCACCCCCTGCGCAAAATCGTGATCGTGGGGAACACAGTCATGCACCACATCTTCTGCGGGATCGATCTCGACCCCCTTTCCCATTACCCGTTCGAGCCGCAAAATTCCGGCCTCCAGTTGTTTGAGGCAGTCCAGCTCGGCTGGGACTTCGCCGCACCGGCAACCGTGGCTTTTCTCCCCTGCATGGGCAGCTTTGTCGGGAGTGACATTTTGGCAGGAGTGCTCGCCACCCGGCTCCACGAATCCTCCGGACTGAACGCGCTCATCGATCTCGGCACCAATGGTGAGATCGTGGTGGGCAACGCCGCAAGCATGCTCTGCACCTCCACCGCCGCCGGACCGGCCTTTGAGGGAGCCCGCATCTCCGTGGGCATGAGGGCCTCCACCGGCGCCATCTCGGAGGTGCTCATCGAAAACGGCACCCTGCGCTGCAGCACCATCGGCAACGGCCCCGCCCGGGGCATTTGCGGAAGCGGCCTCGTGGATGCCGTCGCCTCGGGCCTGGACCTGGGCATGCTCAAACCCACCGGCCGCCTCAGCAACGGGCAAAGCCTACCCCTCACCGGAACCATCGCGCTCAACCAGTGGGACATCCGGGAACTTCAACTCGCCAAAGGGGCCATCGCAGCCGGTCTCCGCATCCTCCTTGAGGAATGGGGTGCCACCCTGGACGACCTCGGAACCATCCACCTCGCCGGCGCGTTCGGGAACTACATCAATTACGCCAGCGCCCGGCGCATCGGCCTGCTCGATTTTCCCCAGGAAAAGGTCGCAGCCTCAGGCAACACCGCCCTCGCCGGAGCTAAGATGGCCCTGTTCGCATCCACCCTGGAGGACTGGCATTACCGCGACCTGCTCAGCCGCGTCCGCCACGTCTCCCTCAACGAGACACCCCGCTTCCAGGACATCTTCGTCGAAAACATGTCCTTCCCGGAACAATCGTGTTGCTTCGGCAAGCGTGCATAGTGGATGGGTTTTATTGGCTCATTCCGGTTTTAAAGTCATTTTGGGCGTGGTTTGTGGGTCTCCCGGCCTGCTGTTTCAATAGAGGGAGAGTTTGACCGGAGCCCAGGGGTT
>CAIWMU010000236.1 GCA_903913865.1 uncultured Verrucomicrobia subdivision 3 bacterium | reverse complement strand
GATCTTCTCGGGGATCCGGTTCAGGCGTTCTTCAAGCTTGTCGATCATGGGAGTTGGAGGCAGCACAGGAGCTTTTGATCGTGCCGGTTGGTGAGGTATGTCGCCAGTTCGGGCAGGATGGTGACATTTTGCAGCTCACGTTTTGACGTGTCACCAAGGAATCCAGCCTGGGCCAGCACCTGAAAAACAGTGGATCGCAGCCGTCGCCGCGTCGAATCGCTCCATGTGCCCACCACGGGGTCCCTCGCCATGCAACCCTCCAGAAAGGAAGGCCAGATTCCAGGGGCCAGATGGGTATGCAGCAGGCGATACTCGTCCCGCAGGACCAGATCCATGAAGTCCCGCAGCAACGCGCTCTGCTTCACCGCCGCCGCCAGCAGCGCCTGCGTGGCCAGCAATTTCTCCCCGTCCCTGACCATGAGCCAGAGCCCCGAGTCGAACCCTTCCAGCCGCCCCTTGATGAGCCGGGCCAGCCGGATCGCCGTCGCCTGGGTCCTGCACTGGAGGACATTTTTCCGGACAATCGCCTCCCGGAACTGCTCCTCGGAAGTTTGAGCCAGCAGCAGGTCCGCAATCACCCTGCTCTCCCGCAGCTTCAACGAGCCGGCGGTGAGATCAGCACTGTAAAGAACCTGAGAGGGCATCGGGGTCAGGATTCTGATCGGCACACGTCGAAAAAGCGAAGTCAAAATGGGTGTCCGTGCGAGAAAACAGGCTGGCCCAGCCTTGCAGTGTCGCCTCCCCGGCCCAAGAGGCGGATTCCTGGGCTTGAGAAACGGCGAGGCTGCCATCTTGACCGCCAACGGATGCCTCCCACGGCAACGGGCTGACCTCTTGCCCACATATTCTGTCGTCATGCCCGCACCTCACCCGCGTATCTTGCGGGCGGCTTGGTGCAACCGGCGAAGGCGGCTGCCAAAACGCACAGAATGGCTCTCATCTCGCCTGAACGTATCAGAGCGAAAAAGACAAAGACTGTCCTACCCCCAAGATATTTCAGACATTTTTTGAGGGTAGGACAGCGGTTGACCGTGTTGGCGTGCCAGACTCCCCGCAAGATGATCAAGAAAATCACATCGAGCACCCACGCAAAGCAAGGCGGATTCCCTGACGTGCACCTTGATTGAACTTCGCCACACTGCCAAAATTCCACACATGAAATTCACCATCGCATTCGCGGAAATCGAAACGCTCCTGAAAAACGCTCAGGTAATACGACCAAAGAAAAATGATGTTCTGATCCTCTCGGCTTGTGCCGCGCGTGTATTCGTGGAATTCAGAGGCGATGTGGCAGGACTTGAAGTGCCAGTCCTCTCCGAAGGCGCGGTGACCCTCCCGGCACAGAAGTTCCTCTTGCTGATCAAAACCTACAAAGGCACCCCTTCCCTCAACTTCGAAGGCGGTCCGACCAGCCTGAAAATCCAGAATTTCACCATGCCCATCCTCGCATGGGACCCGCAGACCATCCCTCCTGCTGGTTTTTGATGATTTCTCATGAAAGAAGCCATTCATCCCCTGGCAGCCGCCATCGAAACCATCATCGCACAACTCGATGAACCGACCGCAGAACGAATCAAGAACGCAACAGATGACGACATCACTTTGATGCATTTTGGTCTCGGGATGGCGATCAGGAACAGCCTGGGGCTTTGGGCCGAATCGAATGAACTCGACACCTCGAGAACGAGGATGTAGAGACCGAGCAAGCCCTTCCGAAATGGAAAGTCAAGTATCAGTTCAACGTTCTATACGCAGGTT
>CAIWMU010000235.1 GCA_903913865.1 uncultured Verrucomicrobia subdivision 3 bacterium | reverse complement strand
CACGACCCCGGCAGGGGTCGGAGCGTTGGGGTATAATGGATAGGGTCGTGAATGGGTGGGGGTCTGGCATCCCTCCGGGATGCGTGTGCATGTCGGGCCTATACCGGTGGTGTCGTCGCGTTGCTCCTCAACCACCGGCTAATGTCTGGTAACCCTCCGGGTTCAGGGAGGGGGGAGATACCGGTGAGTTTGTCGTGATGACTGTCAACCACCGGCTACCGGCTGCCAAGCCTCCCGCTTGGGGATTGGATCGTGGCGGTTCATGCTTGAAATTCGGGGCGGGTGGGCGCAGGCTCCGGTGCATGAGCAATCTGCAAGGTCAACAACTTCCAAAGACAGGGAATCCATCGGCGTCGGCGGGCGGGGTTTCACGCCGGAGATTTCTGCACAGCACCGCGCTGGCGGCCCTGGCCGCGCCGCTGGCTGTGTCCTGCCGCGCCCCCTCATCCGCACCCCGTTTTCGCACGTTTTCGGAGAACTCGAAGCTGGCGCACGCCTCCATCGGGATCGGGGGCATGGGGACGGTGGATTTGCAGAGTTTCGTGAAGCATCCGGGGGTGGAGGTGGTGGCGTTGTGCGATGTGGATTCAAACAATCTTGCGAAGGCGGCGGCGCTGGCGCCCAAAGCGCGGCTGTATGCCGACTGGCGGGAATTGCTGGCCAGGGAGGGATCGAAGCTGGATTCCGTGAATGTGGCGGTGCCGGACCATTCCCACTATCCCATTGCCTATTCGGCGCTGCGGCTAGGGAAGCATGTGTATTGCCAGAAGCCGATGTGCCATGACGTGGCGGAGGTTCGTGCGCTGACGGAGCTTGCGGTGAAAGCCGGGGTTGTGACACAGCTTGGGACGCAGATGGCCTCCAACATCCACGAGCGCACGGCGGTGCAGTGGCTGCGCCAGGGGGTGATCGGGAAGATCACGCACGCCTACCTGTGCTCAAACCGGCCCGGCGCGGTGGAGACATACCGGCTGGTCGGTCCGCGCCCCGCTGCCGAGATGGCCGCGCCATCCCAGTTGAACTGGGACCTCTGGCTGGGCACGGCCCCCGTCCGGAGTTATGCGCCGGATATTTACCATCCGGCCAAGTGGCGGGCCTGGCAGGATTTCGGGACCGGCTGGTCCGGGGACATCGGCTGCCATATTTTTGATGCCGTCTGGAAGGGGCTGGGCTTGAAGCCGGCGTTGAACGTTTATGCCGATGTGCAGCGGTCCTGGCTGAATTCCGTGGAGCGCCGGGCGGACACCTGGCCGCAGGGGGACCACATCACCTGGAGATTCCCCGGCAACAAACTGATTGCCGGGCCGGAACTGGTTCTGGAATGGTTTGATGGGGAGTATTATCCGCCGGAGAACATCCGCAAGCTCTACTCGGCGGATTTGAAGGAGTATCCCTCCGAATCGGCGATGTTGATCGGGACGGAGGGGGCGCTGCTCATTCCCCTGGGCTACCCGCCGCAACTGCTCCCGGAGGAGAAGTTCAAGCATGTCGAGAGGCCAAAGCTGGGGCCGCGCGACCATTACCAGCATTATGTGGACGCCTGCCTGGGCGGGGAGTTCACCGAATCCCACTTTGGCCAGACCGGCCCGATGGCCGAGGCGATCCTGCTTGGCACGGTGGCCATCCGGCAGCCGGGCCAGTTGCTGGAGTGGGACCACAAGCGGATGCGGATCACCAACGACAAACTGGCCAACCGTTTCCTGCAGCGGAACTACCGTCAGGGTTGGGAGGTTTAGGCGGTTGAAAAGCAAGTGGCCTGATTTTTTGTTCACCGTGGCCGTCCGGTTTGTTTCCGGGGCGGTGGTCGGTGTTCTGGTGAGCCTTCCGGTGATTTTTTTCGCGGGCAGCCGGGGGCGGGGGAGGCAGAAATCCCTGCTGGTGGAATTGACGCAGGCGGGCAACCACCGGCTGATCATCGGCTGGTTTGTGGTGTGGGGCGTTCTGGGGGGAGTGATCGCAGCCCTGCGCACGCCGGTCTGGGAGACACCGTGGTATGAGCCGGAGGTGCGGCCCCGCCGGGCGAACCCGCTGCATAAACCGGCTGAGCCAGCCACGGGTGTTGACCGGGATGAGACTGTTCCTCCCGGGGAGTAGGTGCGGGCCTCGTGCGGCCGGGGAACGCTGAGGTGATTTCAGGCGGGAAGGCCGTTGCGGGGGCAGAGCCGCCTGCCGGGCGGCCATGGCGGGGAAACACCCCTCCCAACAAGGGGATGGATGATCGCACCTTGAGGGAAAAGGCAGTGCTTCGAATCCGGTGCAGCGGTTCTGGCACCGCACCGAATGCGGCTTGTTCTGGTGTTGCTGTTCTGCCGGTGGTTCTGCCCCTCACTGCCTGCGGCGACGCCAAATGAAACAGGAGGCCCCCAATAGAACCAGGGCCATCGTTCCAGGCTCCGGAACCACGATGCCTTCACGGAACCAGAGGTCAAGGCTCTTGGTGTTGTCGTTGTCCCGATCAATATACCTACCACCTGCATAATTGTAATAAAAAGCATTAATATGACACGAAGTGCCATACCCTGCTGGCTTGACCATAAACGGCTCCATATAGTAAACTTGACCAGGAACGAGTGAAATCTGCCCGGGAAACAAAAACGACAGTGGGCCGCTGTAATTGGTGCCGCGCGGAATTGTCACGGTGTGGGTTGTCCCAAGAATTGCTCCATCGGGTGAGCTCTCCCTCAAGTTCACTGCCAATGCAGTGAAAGTGGGTATATCCATACCCCACACTTCTATAAACCCAATTCCGCTTAATGAAGGGGTAAACGACTGGACGGGTGGGGCTCCCCAAAATGGAATAGGAACACTATCATCTCCATCGAAGTGGTTTACGTCACTGGACTGTTGGTCATAGACAAAAGTGCCCTGGCCAAAAGCAAGGTGCGTGGCCAGGAGCGCACCCAGTATCGCTAATTTACGTTTCATACGCTATTGAGGGAGGTTGGGGATCGTATCAGGTTAACAACCACATTCTGAGTGTCGGGTGGGGTTTTGCGCCTCAACACCTGCGGTGCCGCCACATGAAACAGGAGGCTCCCAATAGAACCAGGGCCATCGTTCCAGGCTCCGGAACCACGATGCCTTCACGGAACCAAATGTCAAGACCCTGGAATGTGTCGTTGTCCCGATCAATATACCTACCACCTGCATAATTGTAATAAAAAGCATTAATATTACACCAATATCCAAACCCTGCTGGCTTGACCATAAACGGCTCCATATAATAAACTTGACCAGAAACGAGTGGAATCTGCCCGGGAAACAAAAACGACAGTGGGCCGCTGTAATTGGTGCCGCGCGGAATTGTCAGGGTGGAGGTCGTCCCAAGAATTGCTCCATCCGGTGAGCTCTCCCTCAAGTTCACTGCCAATGCAGTGAAAGTGGGTATATCCATACCCCACACTTCTATAAATCCAATTCCGTTTAATGAAGGGGTAAACGACTGGACGGGTGGGGCTCCTGAGAAGGGGATAGGAACACTGTTGTCTCCATTGTAGTGGGTTATGTCACTTGACTGCTGGTCATAGACGAAGGTTCCCTGACCAAATGCAAGGTGCGTGGTCAGCAGCGCACCCAGAATCGCAAATTTCCGTTTCATACGCTATTGGGGGAGGTTGGGTAGTTCTATTGGTGCAAATGTGACGTGTTCAAACCGACCCGGAAAGACACCTGTCGGTAGCGAGATACTTCGGGTTATAAAGTTGGTCCCTGTCCAATCCACGAAATAGAGTCTATGCAAAAAAGCGGGCAGGTGTGGCAGTGGGGGGTGGTTCGTCAGTTGCATCGACCAGAAGGTTCCGGAGCGGGGCACCGACCAGACAGGTTGGTGGGGCTGTGCACAGACGGAGCTGGCCAGCAGCAATGAAACAGCCAGGAAAAGCAATCTTCTGGAGATAGCCATATACTTGAAAGTTACGGCCAGACTTGCAGAGTGTCAACATGTATTTGGTAGGTGGATTTATAATACAGGGTTATGCATGAATGGTTCAACCAGCTATTGGGAGCCTGTGGGCGGGGAAGGGGGCGCTTGGGATTTGAGGGGAGGCACAATGGTGTTGGGCGTGATCGGCAGGGGATTCTGTGGACCTGTTTTACCTTTGCAGGGAGCACTGAACTGCTTTTGGGAGATCATCTTCCCGGGCCTGCAGCCCGCCTGGAGCGGGACCAGCCACGGGGGTTGACCGGGATGAGACTGTTCCTCCCGGGGAGTAGCCTTGGACCTTGCGCGGCCGGGAAACGCTGAGGTGATTTCAGGCGGGAAGGCCGTTGCGGGGGCAGAGGTGGCGGATTTCGCAGGTGCTGCAATCGGGTTTGCGGGCCGGGCAGCGGCGGCGGCCGTGCCAGATGAGCCAGTGGCTGGCCATGGTCCAATCCGCCTGGGGCGCGAGCTTCATCAGATCCTGTTCCACTTTGATGGGGTCCGTCGCGCTGGAGAGGCCGAGGCGGATGGAGAGACGTCCCACATGGGTATCCACCACAACCCCGATGTTGATTCCGAAGGCGTTGCCCAGAACGACGTTGGCGGTCTTGCGTCCGACTCCCGGGAGGGCTGTGAGAGCCTCCATGGAGGCGGGGACGGCACCCTGGTGATCGCGCAGGAGGGCGGTGCAGCAGAGGTTGATGTTTTTGGCCTTGTTGCGGTAAAACCCGGTGGATTTGACGACCTCCTCCAGATCGGGGAGGGGTGCGGCGGCGATGGCGGCGGCGGTCGGGTATTTCTTGAAGAGGGCGGGTGTGACGATGTTCACCCGTTTATCGGTGCACTGGGCAGAGAGGATGGTGGCGATGAGCAACTCGAGGGGTGTGGTGTAATCGAGTTCGCAATGGGCATCCGGGTAGGCGGTGCGGAGCGCATCGAAGATTTTTTGCGCGCGGGCCTTGAGGGCTTTGTCGGTTTCCCCGGGCATGGTTGGAATGGTGTGTGTGGGGAGCCGGTTTGCCCCGGGGCTGCGCGGCATGCCCCGGGGTCGTCAAACTGTTACCGGTCGATATCCGGGATCACCAGATCCAGGCTGCCCATGAATGCGAGGGCATCCGCCAGGAGCATGCCGCTGCTGGCCTCCTCAAAAAGGCTGAGGTTGGACAGGGACGGGGTGCGGAGTTTGATCCGGTAGGGGATTTCCTTGCCATCGCTGATGATGCGGACGGCGAAGCGGCCGCGGGCGGCCTCGACGGCGTAGCAATAATCCCCGGCGGGGAGCTTGATCACGCGGGGAACCTTTTCGGCCATCACGGGGCCGGTGGGGAGCTTGTTGAGGGCCTGCTCAATGATGCGCAGGCTCTGAACGATCTCCTCCATGCGGACGAGGTAGCGGGCCAGGGAATCGCATTCCGGGAAGGTTGGGATCTCAAAATCGAAATCGGGGTAGGCCGAGTAGGGCTCGGTTCTGCGGACATCGTAGGGGATGCCGGAACCGCGGATCACCGGGCCGGTGGCCCCGTATTTGCGGCACATGTCGGCGCTGGCGGGGCCGATATCCACCAGGCGCTTTTTGAAGATGATATTGCCGGTGACCAGTTCCTTGTACATCGGCAGGCGGGAACGCATGTGGCGGACGAACTCCCGGGTGCCGGTGAGGAAGTCATCATCCACATCGTTGTAGAGGCCGCCGATGCGGTAGTAGCTGTAGGTCAGGCGGGAGCCGGTGATGCTCTCCAGGAGGTCGAGAATTTTTTCCCGGTCATCGAAGGCATACAGGAGGGGGGTGAACCCGCCGAGATCCAGAATGAAGGCACCCCACCAGACGAGGTGGCTTGAGATGCGGTTGAGTTCCGAGGTGATGACCCGGAGGTATTCGGCCCGCTGGGGCACCTGGAGCTTGAGGGCCCGCTCCACGGCACCGACAAAGCCGTGGGTGTAGGTCATCGCCGAAAGATAATCAATGCGGCTCGTGTTCGGGAGGAACTGGGCGTAGGTGCGGTTCTCCGCCATTTTCTCCTGCATCCGGTGGATGTATCCGCAGACCGGCTCGGCCCGCATGATGTATTCACCATCCATGGTGAGCTTGACGCGCAGGACCCCGTGCGTGGCGGGGTGCTGGGGGCCGAGGTTGAGGACGAACGTCTCGCTGGCACCCGGCGCGGTGGGTAGAATTTCCTTATTCGGCATCACGGACAAAATCCTTCCTAAGAGGGTGGTAGGTGGCGTCTTCGGGCAGCAGGAAAGGGGTCAGGCACGGATGGCCCAGAAAGCGGATGCCGAAGAAATCGTGGGTCTCCCGCTCGTGCCAGTTGGCACCGGGGAAGACGGTGGAGATGGTGGCGATTTCGGGGTTGTCGCGGGGGATGGAGGCGCGGATGGCGACCCTGCGGCAGCGGGCGGGGTGGAAATAGTCGTAGATGACCTCCATGCGGGCGGCGGCCATCCAATCCACACCGGTGATGGTGTCGAGGGAGTATCCTGCCTGGTCCAGGGTTCTGGCGCAATCCACGACCTGATCGGGCTGGACGGTGGCCTCGGCATGGAAGCCCTTGAGGGCGTAGTCAGCCGACTGGAAAGGGATGGAAATTTTCGCGATATCCTCCGGCAGGGGTGGGGGCGGGGGAGGCGGGGCGACCGGAGCGGGCGCGGGCTTGGGTGCCGGGGCCGGTTTGGCTGCTGCGGCGGGAGCAGGTGCAGCAGGGGCGGCGGCCGGGGCTGGCGTGGGGGCGGCCTGGCCTGCGGGGGGTTCTGGACCGGTGGGGTTCATGATCAAAAAGTTGCGGTGGGTCAGGAGGGTTTGACGACCGGCCAGCGGCGTTTGCCGGTGAGCTTTTCCTCGAGCTTCAGGATGCCCTCGATGAGGGCCTCGGGCCGGGGCGGGCAGCCGGGGATGAACACATCCACCGGGAACAGCTTGTCCACGCCCTCGACGACGGCGTATTGGCCGGGGAACACGAACGGGCCGCCGGAGATGGCACAGTTGCCCATGGCGATGACCCACTTGGGCTCCGGCATCTGGTCATAGAGGGTCTTCACGGCGGGGGCCATCTTCCTGTTGATGGTTCCTGCCACGATCATGACATCGGCCTGACGGGGGGACGGGCGGAAGACCTCGGCTCCGAACCGGGCGAGATCAAAGCGGGCGGCACCTGCGGCCATCATCTCAATGGCGCAGCAGGCAAGACCGAATGTGAGGGGCCAGAGGGAATTTGCACGCCCCAATGCGAGCATGTCATCCAGCACGGCGAACTGGATGATCGGCGAACACTCCTTTACGAGTTTGCTGATATCTTCTTTCGTTTCCATTCGAAAATTCCTTTTTTCCAGGCGTAAACAATCACCAGGGAGAGGATGCCCACAAAGATGAGCATCTCAATAAAATCGCGGAACACAAACTCAGGGACGCGGTTGTAAACCATCGCCACGGGGATGAGGAAGAGGACGTCCACCGCGAACGCCACAAACACGAGGGCGTAGAGGTAATACACGGCGCTGTAACGGATCCAGGCGTCACCGATCGGCTCCATGCCGCACTCAATGAACTGATCCGTCTTGCCCGCGGTATTGCGCGTGCTGCGCGCCTGAAGCAGGTGCACGAGCACGAACGGACCGGCGGCAAAAAACATTCCCGCCAGAAAAAAAGCGAAGATGTAAATCAAATCGCCAAATAGGACTTCTTCCATACCACATGATCATGAAAACAGAGGGGGACGGTGGCAACACAAATGGTGCCAAAACATAACCTTTTTTTGCTCAGGTGCGCGCATTTTGCGTGGGGGAGGCGTTGGTGGGAGGGCGTTGACCGATTTTCCGCGAAGGGGTCGAAAGCCATGGTAGTTTGATAGAGGGTTGCTTATAGAAATAATTTTAAGAACCCGCCGTAGAAGTTGAAGATTTATTTAACCCGCCTTCCAAGTTTGGTGAGTTGTTGGCTCAAAAAAACTTTATTGTAAAACCGTCCAATACCACCTTAAGGTTAAAACTGCTTGAGTTGCTTAACCCAAAGTTTTTATAATAGGACTGATGACTTGTGACCTTCTCCCTCGGCTGGCAAGATGCGTCGGGCTCCTAACACTAGCCCGAGAGGCTTTGTGGTTTACAAATACCCCCAGGTGACACGATTAGGTGGAAAATTCGATCCATAGTATATAATCCTTTTAAGCTATTTTTCAAGTTTTGTTAGAAATTAATAACAAAACTTGAAAAATAGCTTAAAAGGATTATATACTAAGGATCGAATTTTCCACCTAATCGTGTCACCTGGGGTATTTGT